>JAYZKH010000069.1:0-4089 GCA_036163585.1 Fidelibacterota bacterium | reverse complement strand
TTCAATTAATTTCTCCATCTTTGTAAAACGTCTATAAAATTTTCTGTTTGATTTTTGCATTGCTACTTCTGCTGAAACATTTAAAAATCTGGATAGATTTACAATGCCGATTAGAATGTCTCCAATTTCCTCTTCAATGTTGTTTTGGTCTCCTTTTTGAATTCCTAACTTTAATTCTTCTAACTCTTCATAAATCTTATCAATAACATCCTGATAATTTTCCCATTCAAAACCTACTTGAGCTGATTTCTCCTGCAATCTTTCAGAAGTAACTAAAGATGGTAGGCTTTTAGGAATGCCATCTAAAACAGATTCTCTATTTTTCTCTTTTTTCTTAATTAATTCCCAATTTTGTTTAACTAATCCATTTTCTTTATTAAATATATGAGGATGTCTATTAATCAATTTTTTATTAATGACTTCAATGACATCTTCAATGGAAAAATTTTCTTTTTCTTCAGCAAGAATCGATTGAAAAACAATGTGAAGCACGAGATCTCCTAATTCTTCTTTTAAATCGGAAGAATTGCCATCTGTAATAGCTTCAGCTACTTCATATGCTTCTTCTAATAAATATGGAATCAATGATTTGGGGGTTTGTTTTTTATCCCATTCACAACCTTCTGGAGATAGTAGTTTTCTTACTATATTTACTAAATCGCTTAACTTTTGATCAATATCACTCATAGTATCTCAATATTTGAAAGCTGTTTTATATAATTTTCTTGTTTTAAAAACATTTCTTCTTTTCTCTTCTCACTATCATCATTATAACCCAAGAGATGTAATATAGAATGGATAATTAGTCTTACAATCTCATTATGTAGAGTTACATTATTTTCTTTGCTATTATGAATTGCTCTATCAACACTAATATATATTTCTGCTTCTAAATCTGTATCATTTCTCAGTGGGAAAGTTAAAACATCAGTTAATACATCTTCATTGAAATATTCAATTTTGAATGCATTCAATTTTGAATCATCACAAAAAATAAAATTTAAATCAACAGTGTTATAGTTAGAGTCAGTTAAAATTTCTTTGGAAATTTTTTTTATAGATGATGATTTAAATAAAAAATCTTTATAGAGATTATTTACTTGAATATTAATCATCGTCTTTCTTAGAGGGGTATTCTGGCCTAGAATGATATAGCCCTGACAATACAGGTATTAATCCATCTTTTCCATCAGTGGTACCTTTAATTTTTCTTAAATCATCTAATGTGAGAGGACAATGATCAAGTTGTCCATCTTGTAGCAAGTCTTTGATTGATTTTTCAATCATAGCATCAAATTTTTCAACACTTGGATTTTTAACTGAATTTGCTTGTGCTTCAATTGCTTCAGCAATCATCACAATAGCTGTTTCTTTGGTTGTAGGTTTTGGGCCATTATATCTAAATCTAGATTCATCTACATCATCTTGATCTGAAGCCTCATTTAATGCTTTTTGATAAAAATATTCCATTCTTTTTGTACCATGATGTGTAGCAATAAAATCTTTTACAATTGAAGGTAATCCATATTCTTCAGCAAGATCTAAGCCATCCGCAACATGTTGTTTAAGTATTTTAGCACTCATATTTGGAGTGATAGAATCATGTTTATTTTCACCTTGTTGATTCTCAGCATAATATTCTGGCTTCTTCAACTTGCCAATATCATGATAATAAGAACCAACACGACATAATAATGCTCTTGCTCCAACAGCATTAGCAGATGACTCTGCTAAAGTACCAACCTTAATACTATGTGTATGTGTTCCAGGTGCTTCTTCAATTAATCGTTTTTGTAATGGATGATCATAGTCAAGTAACTCAATCAAGCTATAATCAGTCGTAATTCCAAATGAAGACTCAAATAAAGGAACAAGACCAAAAGACAAAACTGGAGAAAGAAAGCTAGTAAGTGCAAAAAATCCAATTTCAGAATAATTATAATCTAAGAAATCAATTCCTTTAAATAGCATAACAGAAAAAAACACAAATAAAGTAGAAAATAGTAATCCAAACATCGTGGTAATAATTTGTCGGCGTTTTCTCAATCTTCTCACACTATAAATGGAAATAAAAACTACAAAAAATTGCATAATTGCAAAATCAAGATTATTACCAATTAATAATGATATAAGCAATATCAGTACAATAGAAATTAACATTGATACAGATGCATCTAACAATACCGTGAATAACATAGATGCAATAGCTATAGGTATAAAATAAGCACTGGCTTGATAATTCATTACCATCCAAGAAATCAACATTAATCCATAAACGACAATACTAATTAAAAATAGCATTTTATAGTCTTCAAAATAATGTTTACGATAAATATAGATAAATGAAAACAGTAAGAATAATAGGATAGAAACTATAAAATAAGCTCCTAAATATTCTCTAAGCTTATCAGTTGCTTTCTCATAGCCTAATCGACGACCATATTCAAATTGCAATGATTTCAATTTTAAAAGGACTGATTCTGTGATACGATTATTTGCATCAACAATTAATTCGTTTGCAAGAACTGTACCTTGAAATCTAGATACTCTATCTAGTTGTTCTTTTTGATTTCTTTCTGTTAACTCTTTATCAAAAATAATATTGGGCTTAATAAATTCATTAACTAATTCATAACCAAGAATTGATTCAATGCTGGTTTCATCGCTATAAGATAAATTGATTTCCTCTTTGTTTTTTCTCCAAGCACTCTCAACATCACTATAATTTTCAACAGGACTAATAATTAATTCTCCTCCTTGTATGATGCTAATTTCTTCACTCAGAACATCTAATAATGGAACATCTAAAATTCCTTCAGCCCATCGATTTAAACAAATTTGTTTAATATTAATTTTGAATTGATCTAAATCTATTGGTCGATCAATAATTTCTTCATTAATACCAATCAATTGTGCCCATTGATTTTTATCTACTTGATATGAATAACGATTTAAGAATTCACTATACAGTGCATTATAGGTTGTACTATCTGCAATGAAATTATTTTGGAACGATTCAAATTCTGGTTCATAACGATATTTATAAAGAGAATCTTGAGAAGAAATATATTGATAATAAGAAGTACGAACATCCTTCACATAAATAAAGAAAGTATCTAATTCAATCAATTGGTTATCAACAATATCTTGATCTCTTTTGAAACTATAAGAAACAGATTTTTTTGCTTCATCTAAATCACTATTTAGTTTTTGTTCTGTCTTTAAAATACCAAAATCAAAAGGAGCAATAATAGGTTCACGTGCAATATCATCCAACTGATAAGAATAACGTATTGAAAATCCAGTTGGGAATATGATTGAAATTAATATTGATAGGCACAAAAAAATCAAAATTGGAAATTGATTTTTATCAAAGAATTTTTTTAACTGGTTAAAAGTATCCATGATTTACCAACGAATAATAGATGATGCCCAAGTGTATCCAGCTCCAAATGCAGTTAAGACAATAATATCACCTTTCTTAAATTTCCCTTCTGCTAATGCTTCACACATTGCTATCGGAATAGTACCGGCTGTGGTATTACCATATTTATGGATATTCACATACATTTTATCCATTGAAATATCCATGCGTTTGGCTACTGTTTTTAAAATACGATAATTAGCCTGATGTGCAATCACTAAGCTAACATCTTCAATAGAAAGATTATTATGTTCTAATGCAATATTAATTGCTTCAGGCATACGTACGACAGCATTTTTGAATACTTCTCTTCCATTTTGAAAAGGAAGATGGTGTCCTTTAGCTACAACATCTGAATCAATACGATTAGGATAAAATATCGATCCTGGTGCTTCTGCCTTCAACATTTCTACACCCGACCCATCAGCATAAGTATGTGTAGATAAAATATAACTTTCACCCTCTGTTGGTTGTAATACAGCTGCACCTCCACCATCGCCAAACAAAACACCGGTTGCTCTTCCAGCTGGTGATTTATCAAGCAAACATGACATCACATCAGATCCAACTAATAAAATATTTTTATATTTTCCAGTTTGAATAAATTGATTACCAATTTCTAATAAATAAATGAAGGCTGAACAAGCTGCACTAATATCAAAAGC
>JAYZKH010000068.1:0-14446 GCA_036163585.1 Fidelibacterota bacterium | reverse complement strand
TACATATGAATCGATATTATACTTATCAATAAAATTAGAAGCACTTGCAATGTGATCGATATGAGCATGAGTTGCCAAAATTGCTAATGGCTTTAAATTATTTGACAAAATAAAGGAATCAATCAATTCAAAACCATATCCAGGATCAATTATAATACATTCTTTATCTTCATTATAGAGTATATAAGTATTTTCCTCTAAAAGTTCTGTAACAATTCTTTTATAATGTAACATTATATTCTATCAAAAAAGAAGCCTGATAAAGAATTAATTTTATCTTGATAAGAATGCGGATTTAAAAATCGAACAGTTGCGGCAATACTTGAAAGAATAGAGTTGCCATCTTGAGGAGTAAAGCAAAATCCAGTTACTTGATTGCCATTCCTAACATTAATAGAATCTTCAACAATAACAGTCTGATTTAAGATTCTACCATATTGACCTTGGTCTCTTCCAAATGAAAAAACCGTGTTAGTAGAATGATGTTCGGTTAATGCAATTCTTCTATTGTTTGACAATAATTCAAATATCTTATCTTGATCTGTTGATTCTTTTAATTCAAGATTAAACCAAAGAACATGCATATACTGACTATTAATTTTTAATGCAGAAGAAAAGAGGTCCAAATCAAGATCGAGTGTATTAAACAAACCTGCTGCATCTTTTGCATGGTGTGTACCATAATATTCATCACTATGATCATTAACAGTAGGGGCAGGAACAAAACTTGAAGTTTGACTAATATCATTGCTTCGTCGAATACATACAAATTTCCCACTTATAAGATTATCAGGAGATATACTTAGAGCAATTGTATTAACTAAACAAGCAAGATTGTGAGTATTACAAGATACAACTTGTAAAAATTGATCTTCAGGTGTAATTACATGATCATTAATTCCTCTTGCATATTTTTTACCGAAACCATCTTCACTGCCCTGTGCAATGAACCCTTTTACTTTATCTACATATTTACTATAAAATGCTTTTTTATTTTTATGGCCCAAACCTTTAGGAGTACAATCAATTACTACAGAAGCTCTTCCGATAGCTTCATCCATAGTGAACTCAGGTTCTAAGCCAATTGCCTTAAAATCATCCATTCTTTCTTCTAAAACAGACAGCCTTGCACCTTTTTTTATTAAGTTTTTTATTTTAGGCATATCACTTGTTAATGGACTATGCTTATGAAATGTTATTTCATCAATTCCAAGATTGCTTTTTTGTTCACAGAGAATGCCAATTAACGGTTCGCCAATTGTGCCTGTGCCCACTACATGTACGATTTTTCTTTCCATGACTTAAGACCCCCTCATTAATCCATTTCTTTTAATTTTTTAACATTTAAAATAAACCAAAGGCTAATTGCAAAAAATACAATAAACAATGCAGATAAAAAATAGCTTAAATAATTAAACATAGTTCTCTCGCTTATCATTCAAATATAAAACTCTTATTTTAAAAAACAACATAGTAAAGAAAAGACTAGTAAAAGAAAATAAAGAAAATAGGAAAGGTGTTAAAATGCCTGAGGGTTGTTTTGACATTCCCATTTGAGGATGAGATTGAATTTCTGCAGCCCAAAAATTGACAGAAGCAAAAATTATTGGAATATCTATAAATGCTATAATACCAATAATAGCACAGATTAATGCCAGTCTCTGTCTATATATACCAATATTTCTCAAAACAAAATATCCAACATATATAAGAAATAAAACTAATGTTGTTATTAATCTAGGCTCCCAAACCCAAGGTTGTCCCCATACAGGTGTTGCCCATATTGGTCCAGTAACCAATACCAAACCTGTAAATAAAGTACCAATTTCGGCTGATGCATGGCCTATCCTGTCATATTTTAAATTTTTGGAAATAAGATATGATATACCAGAAAGCATTACAAAAAAATAAGATAGGAATCCAACCCAAGCTAAAGGAACATGTAAGTAAAATATTTTTTGTGCCCATTCTTGATCTGGAACCATCGGTGTGAAAAAGACAATCCAAACCAAATTGCACAACATTAAAATAATTGATAATATGAATAATGTTAAATTCATTAGTACTTAACTAACCTATCAAAAAAATTAATACCAAAAATAATTGAAACAAGTGCAAAAGTTAATAACAAGAAACCTGATTCGTTATACAAAGATATTTTTTCTTCCAACACAATCAAAATAAATAAGTTTGAAGAATGAACTAAAAGAGGAATAATAAGTGGAAATAATATTAATGGAAAAAGAAAACTCCTACTATTGCTTAAACTTGTAATGAGATAAATCAATATTCCCAAACCAATCAAACCTATATTTGATAATAAACAAACAGCTAAAATTTTTATGGCAATTAGTATTGTAATCTTAGAAGAAATCAATATATAGCCACCTAAAAGAAATGTCTCTATGCCAAGAAGGATTAAAGAAAATGCAATAGTCTTTGATATAAAAATCAAAAACTTTTCTGATGGAAGAGAATAAATCATATCATAAATCCCATATTCTTTTTCTCTTATAAACGAATTCTCAATTAATTTAATTGATACCAAAGATACAATAATCCAAAAGAAACCAGATAAGACACCGATATCTTCTAATTTCGATGGTGGAAGAGAAAAAAACATAATTATTAAGCAAGAAAAAGAAAAGGAAGTCATATAAAACAAATTGTTAGAAGATTTCCTTTCAAAGAAAAATTCATTTTTAATCAAATTAATCATGGCTATTAAATTTTCCATCTTTGATTTCAAATGATATGTCGCATATATCAGAAATATCCATAAAATTATGTGTAGAAAATAGTATTGTTTTATTCTGACTTCTTAAATATGAGAATATTCTTTTTACAATAAGTGAACCTTCTTCATCTAAATTGGAAAATGGTTCATCAATCAATAAATATTCCCAATTAGTATTTAAAGCAATTAACATTTTATTTCGTTGAATATTGCCTGCTGACAAATGCTTTAAAGCAATAGATTCCATAGAATCTAAACCTAAATCTTTGATAGATTTGTTATACTTATCTAAATCAAATTTTTGATTATAGATAGATAGAATATATTTTAAGTTCTCATGAATACTTAAATCTCCAAATATATTTGGCTTATCATTAATAAAAAGAAAATTGCTAGAATTATATTTGATTTTTCCACTATCAATATTCATAATATTTCCTACACACTTTAAGAAAGTTGTTTTACCAGAACCATTTTTACCTAACAATGCAATAATTTTTCCTTTATCAAAACTGCAAGAAATGTCATCAATAACACAATTGTTTGAAAAAGATTTTTTAAGATTTTTTATTTCTAACATTATTTTAACCTTTTCAACAAGGGATAGAAAACATACAAAATAATTATTAAACAAAACGAAAAAATAAATATTTGATTAAAAACTTCCATTAGTCTTTCCTCGAAGATGGCCAAAATGCAAATAAAGATCCCAAAATTATCATAACACCACCAATCCAAACCCAATTAACAAGAGGATTAATCATAATTTTAAAATAAGCATCGTTTTTCTCTGGATCATATGATGAAAAAACAGAATAAATATCTTTACTCATCGTACTATGAATATCAAGTTCGCTATGAGGTTGTCGTTTTTCTGGATCTGGATTCCAATAAAAATAAATTCGTTTTTCTGGAGATAAAGTTGTTATGTAAGTATTGCTTTCATCAATTACATCCATACTACTAATAAATGCATAATGATTATCTCTTGCTTCGCTTGTAACACTGTTTAATATAAAAACATGATTTGCAAAGTAAATTTGTTCACCTGGACTCAATACAAATTCTTTTTCTGTTTCAAATGCTCTTCCAATAAAGCCAACAAATAACAATGTTATTCCTACATGAACTATGTATCCTCCATTTTTATGACGATTATGTGATAAAAGATCAAATATTGCTTTTAAAAAAGAAGGGTTTTTAGAGTAATGATTATCAAATGACTTTTTAAACTCAATACCGATTGCTGTTAAAGTAAAAACAATTCCTAAAAGTGTTACAAATGGATAAAATCGAAATCCATCTGTAAACATTATATATAATACACCTATAACAAAGCTTGATACTATTGGGATTCTAAAATTTGAAATTAAAGTAGATTTAGAAGTCTTCTTCCATGATAACAACGGACCAATTCCCATTAGAAATAGAAGCAATACTCCAATAGGAACATTTAACTGATTAAAATAGTTTTGTCCTATATGAATTTTTTCTCCATTCCAAGCTTCAGATATAATAGGAAAAAGAGTCCCCCATAAAACAATGAAACACATGGTTATCAGAATTAAATTGTTGTATAAAAATCCACCTTCTCTTGATGTGAAAGATTTAATCTTTTCTTTTGACACTAAAAGATTATACTGTTTAAAAAACCAGAATACTGTTATCAGAATCAATACACATAAGAATATAAAAAATAGAGGTCCTAGAGACTCAGCCGTAAATGAATGAACAGATGAAATAATACCACTTCGAGTAATAAAAGTACCAAGAATGACAAATATATATGTTGAAGAAGCTAAAATGACATTCCATGTTTTTAACATTCCTCTTTTCTCTTGAATTATTGATGAATGAATAAAAGCAGTTAATAAAAACCAAGGCATAAGAGAAGAATTCTCTACTGGATCCCATGCCCAGTACCCTCCCCATCCAAGTTCTTGATATGCCCAGTATCCGCCCAAAATAATTCCTGCTGAAAGAAATGTCCAAACAATTAGAGCCCATGACCTTATAGATCTAACCCATTGATAATTCATTTCATTCATAATAAGAGCGGACAATGTCATGACAAAAAGAATAGTTGTGCCGATGAAACCTAAATAAAGAATTGGTGGATGTATAGCCATCGTAACATTTTGCAATAAAGGATTAAGCCCATTTCCATTCTGAACAATAATATCTGGAGATACTGGTTGAAAAGGATTCGCTATGAAATTAGATAAAGTAAGAAAAAATCCGAATATAATAGCCAATATGAAGTATGAATGATAACTCAGTATTCTAATTTTATTTAAAGTAAAAAATATGTATATCAATGTATATACTGACATAATAAAAGACCAAAAAAGTAATGAACCTGCTTGTCCAGCCCACAAAGATGTTACTTTATAAAACATGGGTGTTTCATAACTAGTGTATTGTGCTACATATTGTAAATTGAAGTTACTAATCAACAACTCATTTAAAAGACATAGAGTAGAAAGAATAATAGATAAACATGTAGCAATAATAGCACGTTTTGACAAATCAATAAAAAGTTTATCTTTTGTAACTCTATAATAAGCTAGAAAGAAAAAAGTGGATAAAATCAAGCCACTCGCAATACTTAAGGCTAAACTTCCAATTTGAGATACCATTTATATACTATTTGTATTTTTTAAATCGCCTTCATATCGAGAAGCGCATTTGGTTTGCAATTCAGTTGCTGTAATTAAATTGTTGTCAAATTGACCTGAGACAACTACCTCAGCATCATCTTTGAATAAATCTGGTCTTGTACCATTATAATACACTTTAAGGCTATCTTCTCCTTGATAAACATAAAACCGCACTTCTAATCGATTTGATTCATTGATGTCAATTGAATTTGGTTTTATTAAACCTCCAACTTTGACTTTAGAAATAGATTTATCTTCTATTGTAAGTTCTTTGATAGTGTAATAACGAACTGTAAGATTTTCATCTTCTTTTACATTAGTAAGATACACTGTCCATAAAACAACTAGAGCAAAAATTAATATTAATGATGTATAAACTTTATTCATCTAAACTAAAATCCAAATGATTCTTGCCATTCCCCATAAACACTTTTCATTACATCAACAATTTCTCCAACAGTTCCACCTTTTTCTGCTACAGAAATCAAATAAGGAACTAAATTTACATTATCTTTACAAGCATTTCTTAATTTTTCCATTTCTATATTCAAAGATTTTGAATCACGACTTTTTCTCAAATCTTCTATCTTCTTTTCTTGAATTTTTTGAGCTTCTTCAGAAATTTCTAATATATCGATATCTAATTTTTCATTTTCCTCAATAAAATCATTTATCCCTACAATAATTCTATCATTTGTATCAATTGATTCTTGATAAATAGATGCAGAATCAGCAATTTCTTTTTGAAAATATCCTTCTTCAATTGCATTAATTGTACCACCCAAACTTTCAATAATTTTAAAATATTCCATAGCTTCTTTTTCAATGCGATCAGTCATATCTTCAATATACCATGATCCTCCTAAAGGATCTGCTACACTAGCAACACCAGTTTCATATGCAAGAACTTGCTGAGTTCTTAAAGCAATTTTTGCAGCTTTTTCAGAAGGAAGTGCTAATGTCTCATCAAGAGCATTAGTATGTAAAGAATTTGTACCACCTAAAACAGCAGCCATTGCTTCATAAGCAGTTCTTACAATATTATTTTCTGGCTGTTGAGCAGTTAACGAACATCCTGCAGTTTGAGTATGAAATTTTAATTTTAAAGAATTTTCGCTTTTTGCATTGTATTTATTTTTGAGAGTATTAGCCCATATGCGTCTAGCAGCTCTGTATTTTGCAATCTCTTCAAAAAAATCAATATGTGAATTAAAGAAGAAGGATAGCCTGTGTGCAAAATCGTCAATCTTTAATCCTCTATTTAAACATTCTTCTATATAAACAAAACCATTATTTAGAGTAAAAGCTAATTCTTGTGCTGCAGTTGATCCGGCTTCTCTAATATGATATCCACTAATTGATACCGGATTATACAAAGGCATATTTTCTGAACAAAATTCAATTACATCTACTACAAGTTTTACAGATGGAGATGGAGGAAAAATCCATTCTTTCTGTGCAATATATTCTTTCAATGCATCATTTTGTAATGTTCCTCTTAATTTGCTGATATCTATTTTATTTTTCTTTGCTAAAGCAACATAAAATGCAAACAGAATAATTGCAGGGCCATTAATTGTTTGTGATATAGAGATTTTTTCTAAATCAATATCTTTAAATAATGTTTCCATGTCATCTAATGAAGAAACATTAACCCCACAAACACCAACTTCTCCTGTTGATAATTCATGATCAGGGTCATATCCCATCAGTGTTGGCATATCATAAGCAACAGAAAGACCTGTTTGACCGTTTTCTAATAAATATTTATATCTTTCATTGGTTTCTTCGGGAGTACTAAATCCAGAAAACTGTCTCATAGTCCATAGCTTTCCTCTATACATGTTATTATGAATTCCTCTTGTATACGGAAAATCACCTGGATTAAGAGGAGTATCTTTAGCACTATAGTAGTCTTTTAATTTGTTACCACTAATTGTATCAAAATTATATTTTCTTTTTTTGCTCATTTTTTAGTTACTTATAAAACTTAAAACTTTTTTACTTAAAGATTCAGAATCAAGACCAACTTCTTCAAGCAATACTTTTCTAGGGCCATGCTCAACAAAATTATTAGGTAGTCCAATCCTTAATAAATCATTTTTTGCTTTTACTGATGATAGCCAGGCTGAAACTCCCTCTCCAAAACCACCATCTAATACCCCTTCTTCAAGAGTAACAATTTTAGAAAAATTTCTTAAAGATTCATTTAAATACTTCTCATCCATTGGTTTAATAAATCTACAATTAATTACTTCACAGTGAATATTGTTAGATTCTAACTTATTAGCAACATCTAGTGCTTTATCAACCATTGATCCAACTGCTAAAAGAACTATATCTGTTCCCTTCTTTAATACTTCCCAACTTCCAATTGGAATATTTTCTCCAGAAACTTCTTCATCAAAAACTATTGATGAATCTTTTGGATATCGAATGCTAAATGGACCATCATTATAATTGGTAGCAGTATATAATAGATTTTTTAATTCATTTCCATCTTTTGGAGCAGTAACTATCATTCCTTGAATACAGCGCATATATGCTATATCTAATACTCCATGATGAGTAGGGCCATCTTCTCCAACTAAACCAGACCTATCTAAACAAAAGATTATTGGCAGTTTTTGAATTGCTATATCATGTACAATTTGATCATAGCCACGTTGAAGAAATGTTGAATAAATTGCAACAATAGGAATACTTCCATTGATTGATAAACCAGCAGCAAAAGTCACAGCATGGGCTTCTGCAATACCAACATCAAAAAATCTATCTGGAAATTCTTTTGAAAATTTTACCAAACCAGTTCCTTCTCTCATTGCAGCAGTAATACAAATAATTTTCTCATTTTCATTTGCCATATTACAACAAAGAGAACCAAAAACATTTTGGAAAATAGGAGTAGTTTTAGTTGACTCTTTATTATCACTGCTTTTCTGTGCTTTAATACCATGATATTTGATAGGATCATTCTCTGCATAATCAATCCCTTTTCCTTTCTTTGTCACAGTGTGCAAGACCACTGGACCTGGTAAATCTTTAATCTTTTCTAAAGTATCCACAAGAAGATTAACATTATGTCCATCCACTGGGCCAAAATATCTAAAGCCTAGATCTTCAAATATTGTTCTCGGAAGAAAGAAATTTTTTGCACTAGATTCCATTCTTCGCAACAATGTTTTTCCGTAGGCTAAATCAGGTAAATCTCCAACTTTTTCTCTCATATAGTTATAGTATTTATTTGTAGAAATTTTCATGAGATAGTTCCTCATAGCTCCAACATTCGGACTAATTGACATTTGATTATCATTTAAAATAACCAGTAACTGTTTCTTCATATTGCCAGCATTATTCAATGCCTCATATGCTAAACCTCCTGTTAATGCACCATCGCCAATGATGCTAACAACTTTAAAATTATCATTATTCAAATCTCTTGAAGAAGCAATCCCTAGCCCAGCAGAGATAGATGTAGATGCATGTCCAGCACCGAATACATCATATTCACTTTCACTGCGTTTTAAAAAACCGCTCAATCCTTTATATTTTCTAATAGTTTCAAGAGAAGAGAATCTTCCAGTAAGTACCTTATGAGCATAGGCTTGATGGCCAGTATCCCAAATAATTTTATCTTTAGGAGCATCATATATATAGTGAAGTGCTGTAGTAAGTTCAACAACACCTAATGTGGAAGCAAGGTGTCCGCCAATTTTATTAACGGTAGATGTAATATATTCTCTCAATTCATCTGATATAGGTTTCAAATCCTTTTTGGAATAATTTTTTAAATCTTTCGGAGAATTAATAGTTGGTAAATACTTTAAACTCATTAGCTATCTCCAAAACATAATTTATGTATGATTGTTTCACTCTTTAATTCAGGATGAAATGTTGTTGCAACATGCATTCCATCTTTAATTGCAACTGGAATATCATTATGTGTACAAATTATTTCTACATTTTTTCCCACATTAGAAATTTTAGGAGCACGAATAAAAGAAGCAGTAAAAGGAGTATTTTCTGAATTATAGTTTAAATTTAATTCTGCATCAAAAGAATGCACTTGTCTGCCATAAGCATTTCTTTTCGATTCAATATCAATGATTCCAAGATTTATGACTTTATTATCAAAACTATCTTTTGACATGAGAATCAATCCAGCACATGTTCCGAGAATAGGATATTCTTTTGAAAATGATTGAATAGATTTAAGAAATTTTTTATCTCTATTAATCAACTTAGTCATTGTTGTTGATTCACCTCCAGGGATAATAAGACCATGAATATCATTTAAATCATGGGGAGACTTTATCAATTTTGAATTATGTCCAAGCAAATCTAGAACTTTGACATGAGAAGAGAAATTTCCTTGAAGCGCAAGGATTCCAATCATTTTAATCTCCTCTTTTTTGCAACAATTGTTCTTCAGGTATTTCTGATATTTCTAAACCCTTCATCGCATCTTTCAACTTATAAGAAGCGCTTAAGATTTCTTTTGGATTATCAAAATTAGTTACTGCTTGAACAATAGCATATGCTCTTTCTTGTGGATCTTCACTTTTAAATATTCCAGAACCAACAAAAACTGATTCAGCACCTAATTGCATCATTAAAGAAGCATCTGCAGGTGTTGCAATACCTCCTGCTGCAAAATTAGGAACCGGAATATTTCCGTTATCTGAAACATGCTTAACTAATTCGATAGGAACTCTCATTTCCTCTGATTTTTCTTTTAGTATTTTTTCGTTACAATTTTTTATTTCCTTAATCTCAGAAACTATCATTTTCATATGTCTGACTGCTTCAACAATATTTCCACTACCAGCTTCACCTTTTGTTCTAATCATAGCGGCTCCCTCATGAACACGTCTTAATGCTTCACCAAGATTTCTAGCTCCACATACAAACGGTGCTTTAAACGGATGTTTATAAATATGGTGCTCTTCATCAGCTGGAGTTAGAACTTCACTTTCATCTATAAAATCTACTTCAAGTGCTTCAAGAACTTGTGCTTCAGCAAAATGTCCAATACGACATTTTGCCATTACAGGAATTGATACAGCTGCTTGAATTTCTTTAATCATTTGAGGATTACTCATTCTAGAAACTCCTCCATCAGTACGAATATCTGCTGGTATTCTTTCAAGAGCCATCACAGAAGCAGCACCTGCTTCTTCAGCAATTTTTGCTTGCTCAACATTCGTGACATCCATTATAACACCACCTTTTAACATTTCAGCTAAACCAACTTTGACTTTGAAATTATTATCACTCATAAATTATTTCCTTATTGGTAGTATTGGTTACATCTTTTATTTTTTTTATAACCGAATCGATTATCCAATCTGGTGTTGAAGCCCCAGCAGAAACACCTACAGAATTTATATTTTTTTTAAACCAAGATACATCAATTTCTGCTGCATTAGCAACTTGATATGTGTTCTTGTTTCTTTCAAGACTTAGTTCTGTTAATCTTTTAGAATTAGCACTGGTAAATGAACCAATGACAATCATTAAATCTACTATTTCTGACAATTCTTTAATTTGTTCATGATTACGTTTCGTAGGAAAACAAATTGTATTAACAAATCGCAAATCAAATACTTTTGTCATTAAAATATTAATAATATCTTGAACATTCTCAATTTTCTGAGTTGACTGACTAACAATTCCTGCTTTTTTTGTCTTTTTTAACTGTTCGGCTTCTTCAATACTTGATATTACAATTGAATCTTCAACTTGACTTGCAATACCAATAACTTCATCATGTCCATGATCGCCAATAATAATAATTTTTCTTCCTTCTTCATGTAATTGCTTTACTTCTTTATGTATTTCATGAACTAGAGGGCAAGTTGCATCAATAATATTCATTTGTTTATTCTCAGCATCTTCCCAAATATTTTTTGAAGTACCATGGGCTCTAAATAATACAGGTTTATTATCTGGAATATCATTTAAATCAGAAACAACTTTAACTCCGTTTTTTTCTAAATCTTCAACCACACTTTCATTATGTACTATGTCACCTAGCATATAAACTTCACCATATTCCTTGCTCGTATCATAGGCGATATCCACCGCATCTCGAACACCAAAACAGTATCCCGCGTCTTTAGCTAGAAGTATTTTCATTGTGACTATTAATATAGGTTGACAATAATCCTAAAACTTTTGATTTAACATCAGAAAAATCTCCATCCACCAAAGCTGCAGCAGCAAATGGATGTCCTCCACCTCCCATTTTTTTTGCAACTTCATTAACTTTGTATTTTCCTTTTGATCTAAAACTTAGCCTTACTTTTCCTTTTAAATCATAGAGCATTAGTGCAATCTCAACTCCTTGAATTCCTCTAAAAAAATCAGTAAATCCATCAAAATCTTGATTTGTTCCATCTACTTCCTTTACCATGTCATTATTTAATGAAAACCACAGTAATTCATCATTACAATCAAAGTTTAATTTCTGGATTACATTTCCAAGAAGCTTAATTCTACTCACAGAAGAATTTTCATATATATTTTGATAAATCTCTGAAATATTAATTCCCATTTTTATTGCTTCAACTGCGATTTCATGACTTAGTTGGCTTGTATTGCTAAACCTAAATGATCCTGTATCAGTTAAAACAGCAGTATAGATTCCTAACATCATTTCCTTATCTATTATATCATTACCTAAACTCAAAAAATATGAATAAAGAATTTCTCCAACTGACGAAGCCTCTAAATTAATAAAGTTGTGTGTGAAGAAATCATTCTCTGTAAGAGCATGGTGATCAATATTGATTGTTTCAACTGTAGTATTTTCAATAATATTTGCAACTTCGCCTAGTCTATAAAAATCACCAATATCTAGAATAATCCCTAAATCAGCATTTTTAATAAAAGCTATATTTTCATCACTAATCTCATCAAAAATATCTTTATCATTCAAAAAGCTATAAACGATAGGAACTTCGGAATGATTAATAATTCTACAATCTTTACCTAGTTTTTTTAAATAATGATACATAGCAAATGCAGATCCAAGGCTGTCGCCATCAGGATTTATGTGAGTAGAAATAAAGATTTTTTCATTATTAGCAATAATTTGTTCTATTTTTGAATAATTCATTTTTCCCACATATTCTCATCAATATTATTATTCTTATTATAGAATCGAGCTAAAACAAATAAATAATCAGATAGTCTGTTTAGATATTTAACAATATTGTTATTTTCTAATTCTTTAATATATAATTCAACAACACTTCTTTCTGCTCTTCTAGCAACAGATCTAGCGAAATGTAAATTAGAAGAAAATGAATCTCCGCCTGGCAGTATAAATTCCTCTAAAGGTGCAAGTTCTTCATTCATTTCATTAATTTTATTATCAAGAAATAATAATGATTCATCTCCAAGAAGTTTTTTTTCTGAATCATTTAAGGAAATTTCACCTCCAATGTTAAACAAATCATTTTGTATAGTTTTTATATCATTTATAATACTATTGTCTTTACAAAAAGAATTGCAAACACCTAGAATACTATTTAATTCATCGACATCGCCAATTGCATTAATAATAGATTCATTTTTAGAAACAGACTCTCCTTTAGCAAGATTTGTTTTACCTTTATCTCCGTTACGAGTTACAACCTTACTAATACGCATTAAATTATATTCCAGATTAAAAGATGTACTACTATGCTTGCAACATAACCAATAAAGATAACAGGTGCCCATCTTAGATGACTGTAAAAGGTATACATTCCTCTGGCTTGACCCATTAAAGCAACTCCTGGGGCAGAACCAATTGATAACAAGCTTCCTCCAACTCCTGCTGTAAGTGTAATTAATAACCACTGAGACAGAACCATTGATTCATTTGTATGCATCTGTAAAACAGAGAACATTACAGGGATATTATCAATGAGTGCTGAAAGAATACCCATTATAGAATTAGCTATAGAAAAACCCATTAGCTGATTTGGATCTGATGGATATATTGTATTAGATAATAATTCTAGATATCCAATATATGACAACCCAGATACACACATTATTACTCCATAGAAAAATAACAATGTGTCCCATTCTGCTTGAGCTATTTGCTTAAAAACACCGAATGGCTGATCTTCACCTTCTCTACTGATTACTGTTGAACTGCTATATGTTAGCTTCAAATAATATGCAAAAAGTTGTAAGAGGCTTAAGCCTGTCATCATTCCAAAAACAGGTGGTAGATGAAGAAAATTCTCAAATGTAACTGCTAGGAATATTGTAATAAGAAAAAGCAGTACGATAGTCTTTGCACCGCGTTTTAATTGAACAGGTGGATTTTCAACATCCTTTGATGATCCTTCAATAAATAAACTCATAATAAATGCAGGAATGATATAATTCACTACTGAGGGAAGAAATAGCCAGAAAAACTGAATAAATTCAACTCTGTCAGCTTGCCAAACCATTAAAGTGGTAATGTCTCCAAATGGACTAAATGCTCCACCTGCATTTGCTGCTACAACTATATTAACACAACCTATGCTAACAAAGTTTTTATTTTTGCCGCCAACAGCCATAACAACAGCACACATTACTAAGGCAGTTGTCAGATTGTCTGCTATAGGTGATAAAAAGAAAGAAATAACACCTGTTACCCAAAACAATGTTCTATAACTATAATCTTGTGCAAGCAATCTAGATCTCAATTTATTGAATACATTTCTCTCAGTCATTGAGTTGATAAATGTCATTGCAACTAGCAAGAAAAGCATTAATTGAGAAAATTCAGAAAATGCATGCATAATAGCCTCTTCAACATGATGAGAATCATCATATTTTGAGCCCATCCATGCTATCATCGCCCATATCAATCCTGCAGCAAACAATACAGGTTTCGATTTTCTCAAATGTGTAACCTCTTCTGTTACAACAAGTGCATAAGCCAAAATAAAAATAAACAGACTTATATATCCAACTGGATGAAGTAGTAATTCCATTCGAGTAATTTATAATAAAGAGATATAAAAACTTATGAAAATCGAATAAATATTTTAAATTAAAA
>JAYZKH010000067.1:0-4325 GCA_036163585.1 Fidelibacterota bacterium | reverse complement strand
AAAAATCTTTTGAAAATAATATTAACATTTTTTTGTGCCGAAGGCGGGACTTGAACCCACACAGAGTTTCCTCCACTAGCCCCTCAAGCTAGCGTGTCTACCAATTCCACCACTTCGGCTAATTATTATCTTTGCTTTCTTCTTCTAAAGCACTAGAAGGAAGCACATATTCATTGCCAACTGGTACCTCTGTATCTCTTGATTCAGCATCCTGCTGAAGAATTGATTCTCTGGCAGCATCCGAACTCCCACTCAACATTCCTATCAACAAAGCAAGTGTTATAAAAGTTATACCAAGCCATGTTGTAAGCTTTGTAATAAAATCATTTGCTCCAGAAGATCCTAGCATGGAGGTGGCAGTACCACCCATCATAGAATTGAGACCTCCTTGACCAGATTGCATCAAAATAACAACAATCAACATAATACTCACAAGTGTATGAACTACTATTAAAAACTGAACCATAATCCCTCTATTAATTTAATTTATCAGCAATTGCTTTAAACGATTCAAAATTAGCACTAGCACTACCAATTAAAAATCCATCAACTAACTTAATTTCTAATAATCTATTGACATTATCTTTATCAACAGATCCACCATAAAGTAAATTGATTTTTTCTACAATTTCGTCCGAATATAAACTTTTTAATTTACTTTTTATATAAGAAAGAACATCTTCAATATATTCATTTGAAGGAAGTTCTCCAGAACCAATGGACCAAACAGGTTCGTATGCAATTGTTAGACCCCTTGTTATATCTTTTGGCAATACACTAAGTTGTGTATCAATAATGTTAAAAGTGTTGCCATCATTTTTTTGTTCTTCAGTCTCTCCAATGCAAAGAATTGCATTCACATTATTGTTTATAACTGTTTCTAATTTATTTTTAACTATTTCATCTGATTCGTTATATAGTAATCTTCTTTCTGAATGTCCCACGATACAAAAATCAATATTTGACAAACTATGAAGAGAGACAGCTCCTGTATAGGCTCCTTTAGTATGAGTATCGCAATCTTGCATACCAATCTTTATATCTTCGATGTGTACACATGTAATCTCTAGCTCTTGTTGCACTTGAGGAATACATGTATGAGCAGGAAAAAGAATAACTTCTGAATTAGAAAATGATTCTCCATTAGAATTCATCTTTTTTACAAAATCAATGGATGTATCTTCATCTAGATACATTTTCCAGTTTGCAGCTAATATTGTTTTCTTCATTTTTTATCTAAAATTTCTATTGCAGGAAGTTTCTTGCCAGACAACAATTCTAAACAAGCTCCACCACCAGTAGAAGTATGCGAGAATTTATTCATTAATTCATCATCATAACTTCTTACTGCAGCAATAGTGTCACCCCCTCCTATAACGGAAATACATTCATTATCAATAATTTCATCAATAATACTCTCTGTTCCAACAGCAAATTTTTTATTCTCTGCAACACCAACCGTGCCGTTCCAGAAAACTGTTTTTGATTTAGATATAATGCTCTTAAATAAATCTATGCTTGATTTTCCAATATCTTCACAGATCATATTTGCTTTAATATTGTCTTTATCGGCATATTCAAATTCTTCACTACCAAGACTATTCAATTCGCCAGTGAAATCAGTTGGTAAAATAATTTTTGTTTTCGTTTTAGAAGCACTAACTAATATCTTTTTTGCAACATCTATTTTATCATACTCCACTAACGATTCTCCCATATTATAACCATTCGCAGCTAAGAAAGTATTAGCCATTGCTCCACCAATAATAATATTATCCGCTAAACCAAGAAAATGATTAATTACATGAATTTTAGTGTTAATTTTTGCTCCGCCGATGATTAATAGAATTGGCAAAGAAGGATTCTTAAATGTTTCTGATAAAAATTCTAGCTCTTTTTCAATCAGAAGACCCATTCCTTTATTCATAAAATGATTAACAATACCAACATTAGATGCATGTTTACGATGAGCAGTCCCAAATGCATCGTTAATAAAAATTTCTCCATGTTTAGATAGATTAACAGAAAATTGACTATCGTTATCAGTCTCCTCATTATAAAAACGTAGATTCTCAAGAAGATGGATTTCTCCAGACTGTAAGTTATGTGAAACATTGATAGCATCATCTGATATGCAATCATGTGAAAACTTGACGGGCATTTCTAACAATTCAGCTAACTTCTCACCTGCAGGCATTAGAGAGAATTTTGAATTTATTTTACCTTTTGGTCTCCCTAAGTGAGACATTAGAATAATTTTTGCTCCTTGATCCATACAATGTTTAATGGTAGGAATTGTTTTTCTGATTCTATAATCATCAACAACCATATCGTTTTCAATCGGTACATTAAAATCTACCCTGATTAAAATACGTTTTGACTGAAGATCAAAAGACTTGAGTTTACGTAACATAGAATTTTAGTGTTTATATAAAGAGTTTATATAACGCCTTGATCAACCATAGAGTCTGCAACTCTCACAAATCCACCAATATTAGCGCCATCAACATAATTAACAAATCCCTTCTGAGTACCATGCTTAACACATGTAGTATGAATTTTATTCATAATCTCTTTTAATAATTTATCCACTTGTTCTCTTGTTAATGGAATTCTTGTACTGTTTTGACTCATTTCGATACCAGAAACAGCAACTCCACCAGCATTGGCAGCTTTACCAGGACCAAACAATATTTTCTCCTTAACAAAGTGATGGACCGCATCTTTTGTAGAAGGCATATTTGCACCTTCTGCAACAACATAACAACCATTCTTAGTTAATTGTTTAGCATCTTTTAAATCCAATTCATTCTGAGTAGCACAAGGCAGTGCAATATCACACTTAACACTCCATGGTCTTTTATTAGGAATAAATTTTACTTTATATTTTTTTGCATATTCAGATATTCTAGCTGAACGTACTCCTTTTAATTTCTTTACATACTCTAATTTTTTCTGAGTAATACCATCGGGATCATAGATAAAACCGCTAGAATCTGATAAAGTAACAGGTTTTGCTCCTAGTTCAATTAATTTTTCACAAGCATATTGTGCAACATTTCCAGATCCAGATATAGCAACAGTTTTCCCTTTAATTGAATCATCTCTTGTATCAAGCATATTAAGAACAAAATATACTAGACCATATCCAGTAGCTTCTGGCCTAATTAAGCTTCCACCCCAATTTGTTCCCTTTCCTGTAAGAACTCCAGTAAATGCATTTCTGATTTTTTTGTATTGACCAAACATATAACCAATCTCTCTTGCACCCACACCAATGTCTCCAGCAGGAATATCAGTTCTTCTTCCAATATGTCTATACAGTTCATTCATAAAGGCTTGACAGAATTTCATTATCTCTCTATCTGATTTTCCTTTTGGATCAAAATTAGATCCACCCTTACCACCGCCCATATTTAGGCCTGTTAAACTATTCTTAAATACTTGTTCAAATGCTAAAAATTTTAGGATGCCAAGATTAACATTAGGATGAAATCGAAGGCCTCCCTTGTAAGGGCCAATAGCAGAATTAAATTGAATCCTATAGCCTAAATTTACTTGCACATCACCATTATCATCTACCCATGATACACGAAATAATATCGATCTATCAGGTACAACGATTCTATCAAGTATATTCGCACTAACATAATCTTTATTTTTAGTAGCAACAGTCCATATAGAATTAACGACTTCTTCTACAGCTTGATGAAACTCTTGTTGATCTTTATATCTATCAACAACTGCATTTAAAAAATCCTTCTTTGATTTATATTTCATTTCTATCCCAATGTATGTTTAACTTCACCCAAGGTTTAAAGTTACAAAATAAGTTAAAAAAGTGAATACTTTTCTTATAAAAAATTTAGACATTTAAACTCAGTTAATATAACTTCAAATACTTATGGCGGAGTAGCTCAGTTGGTTAGAGCAGCGGAATCATAATCCGCGTGTCGGGAGTTCAAATCTCTCCTCCGCTACACTCTCTATAAAACTAATTTCTTCGTCGGTTAAAATTGATTTATAGTATTTATTTGATAACGATTTCTTGTAAGATAAATCATGTTGAACATCATTTTTTGGCATTAGAGCATCTCCGGAATTTAATCTTTGAACTTTTTTTAGAATATGATCTGTGCATTTTTCATCTAGCCAATTAAAAAGTTTTTTAATTGAATCTTCAGGTTTTATTGAAAAATTGTGTTGGTTAAAAAAATAGATATTTTCTTTCTCATAAATTTTATGTTTAAAAACACTATATAGCTGGCAAAATTGAAGTGCTCCTAAAACAGGTAATGAAATTGAATTATTTTCAATTTTTTCTA
>JAYZKH010000066.1:0-4222 GCA_036163585.1 Fidelibacterota bacterium | reverse complement strand
CCACCACCATTATCACTATCATCAGGGCCTGTAGGAGATCCTCCTCCTCCACATGCTTCTAAAATAAAAGCAGTTCCACCAATGACTGTTATAGCCGTTGCTCTTTTTATAAAATCTCTTTTTGATGAATCAATATCTTCTGGTAAGTTGCAATTGCATTGACATGGATTATTATTTTCTTTACTCATTAAGAAACCTCATGTTAATTTAATAAAAAATAATTTTTCTTTATGATATATTTTAGAACCTTATTGCTATTATCTTTATTTCTATTTGAATCTTCGTTGCTTCAAGCCCAATCTGTTGTAACAAAAGAATATTATGATAATAGATTTATACAAGAAGAAATTGGTTTGCCTGAAAATATGCCTTATGTCAAATCATTTATTTGGGGAGAAGAAGGCCTATTTCGAAAATGGAATATTGGACCAGATACACGAATTGAAGAATTAAAATTAAGAAGAAAAATGTTGCAAGCACATCAATGGCTTGGAGTAATTACATTAACTGGTTTAGCATATCAATATTCTGTAGGGAAGAAGTTATATGATGATAGTGGGAGCACATATTGGGATAAGCATTATGACAACCATAAAGCAATGGGTTATTTTACATATACAACATATATGACCGGTGCTTCATTGGCAATTTTTGCTCCACCTGCAAGGAAGTATGATTCTGAGTTTTCATCTATAAAATTACACCGCACTTTAGCAATTCTGCATTTTTCAGCAATGGTTGCTCAACCTTTTTTAGCAAAAAATGCTGTAAAAAATGGAAAAAAATATAATGATTTAATGGATGCACATCTTAAAGCGGGAACTGTTGCATTTTTTACATTAAGCCTAGATATGTTAGGCATTACATTATTTAAATGAAAAAGATAGCCTTCATATTGTTCCTCTGTAGTTTTGTCATTGGTCAAACTGTTGTGCCAGTAACGATTGATTTGGATAAAAGTTATTTAACTTATGATGGAAACCATCCTGCACATAAATGGTCAGGAACAAGTAATCAAATTATGGGATCGTTTCTTTATAACAAATCAAATCCTGAACTTTCAACAGTAGATTTATATGTTCCTGTGATAACTATAGATAGTAAAAATTCTAATCGTGATTCAAATATGTTAGATGTTGTTGAAGATTATTTTTATCCAGTAGTTCGTTTTACATCTTCCAAAATTGAAAAAAAGAACAACAGATATCAAATTAATGGAGAGATCAATTTTCATGGTGTTAAAAAAGAAATATCTATACCAGTAGATTTACATATTGATGGTGATATATTAACTGTGGAATCAATCTTCGATATTAAGTTAACAGACTACAATATTAAGCGTCCATCATTATTAACAATGAAAATAAAAGATATGATACAGATTAGATTTTATTTACTTGGATATTTAAGGAGTATGTAATTTTTATCCAAAGAAATGCCAAGTTTTATTTGGCACCATTACAAAAAGAAAAAGTAAAAATTGTACAAGTGCTATCAGTGCAAAGAATTTTAGTATTGATATAGAATTTTTATCCATTATGTTTATCTCCCAAATAATCTTTTTAATATAGTGATTTCTGGAAATAGAATATGAACTCTTTTTTGATATTCTTTATACTCTGGTCTTGTTCTTAAGATTTTAATTTCAATCCATGGAATGCTTGCACCAATAAATAGAATAGTCATCGTAATTGGTGCTGCAAATAAATAGGTCATTCCTGCTGATTCCCATCCCATTAAGAATAATCCCCACCAAAATAAAATTTCTCCATAATAATTTGGATGTCTAGAGTAATTCCATAATCCAGTTTCAATCACTTTCTTTTCTGTAGGGTGTTTCATTCTAAAATCATAAAGTTGCTTATCAGCAATGATCTCATATAAAACACCTATGATACATACTGAAAACCCTATAAACATTAGAGGAGTATTTTCAGAAGTAAAACATTGTTGCATTGGCATAGAACAAAAGAAAACTTGAAGTGTAGGATACATATGGATTCCTCCAAAATTTCCTAATATTTCAAATGATCCTCCCATGTTATTACGCATATCAATATAACGCCAATCTTCATGATGTAATCCATCCCAAGTCTTCATCCAGTTTGATGTCAATCTTAGAGACCAGAATAGTGTGGCTATAATCAATAGAATAACAATCGGAGTAATAGTGTAATTGTATTTCCAAATCCAGAAAAACAAGATAAATGGAGGTATTACAGACCAATATGGATCATAAAATGAAGAATTTTTATAAAAAACACTAAAACCATATATCACACATGTAGCTACAACATCTGCAATAAAGATTTGCCACATGTTTCCAAGATGTGTTACAAGAGATATAGAATATGCTCCTAAAAAAATTGCAACAGTATATGCAAATAGTACTGTAAGTAGGCCTTTAGTTTTCTTTGTCATTGGTTATAGATTTAATATTAATACTTTCAGTGAGTAAATATACATAACCAAATATTATGGTATATATAAAAAATATACTATGCATGACTACTGCTGCACTCTGTGCATCTTCCAAACGAATTCCATATAAAGTGTTGAGGCAGTAAACTACTGCAAGATGATATGTCCCAATTGCAGCTGGTGCTAAAGGCATTGATGTTACAATGCTTGAAAGTATGGTCAAACCTAACACTTCTTCTATGTTTAGATAAATTCCAATTGATTCAAGTGTGATAGATACATAAAAAACGAATGTACTCCATAGTATTGCAGACCAAAGAAAGAGAGATAGTCTATTTTTAGATACTAACTTATATCCATCAATAAAATTTTCTAGTATAGGAATATGTTCTAATAATTTTGATGAGATTGTATGTCTACCAAAAATCATTAATGAACTCAGAAAATATGTTCCAATAAGAATCATAGTAAATTGTGTTCCTAATACATCTGTATATCCAAGTCCAATAAGAATAATTGTAAATAAACCAATCATCCAAAGATCAATAATTTTTTCTCCTACCAGGCTTCCAAAGACATAACTCATCTTTGTATTTTTATGATAATTGGACAAAAGTTTAGCACGTACTAAATCACCTCCACGCAATGGTAAGATATTATTTAGAAAGTATCCAATATGGACTGTTGCAGAGAATGAATGAAGATTTGAATTTGTTTTTTCTAAGAGAATTCTCCATCGAATAGAACGAACTAAGAAAGTAAATCCTGTGATGATTAATGCATAAAATATATATAGAAGATTTGCTTCAGTGATAGTAATAACAATATCACTAATATCAGCTTGTTGAAAAGCAAAATAAAGACATATTAATGAAAGAAGAAAAGATAAGAGTTTTTTCAAGGATTCTTTTTTTCTCTTTGATATTCGTAATTAACAATTCTTTTCTTCATTGACTCTCCATTTTCATCCAAATGTTCATCTGTTTCCATTGGAGAATTATATTCCAATGGAACATTGGTATTTACCTGACAATTACTCATTAAACCTAACATACCTGCTAGCATAATAAGTGCGATTATTGTTGGTATATGTTTAGTCATTTAAATTAAAGTTTTTAAAGAAACTTGTTTGTGTTGCTAAATAGATTATTTCAACAAGTCCAAATATTTGAAGAATACCCATTGCAAAAAACCATACTTTTTGATTATTCCTTGCTGCAAACCAAACACCAAGAAGTGTCCATATAGCTTCCCAAAAACTGAGAATAACAATCATATTAGGATTTGCTTCAAGATATGCACCAAATGATTCTAAAAATTCCATTCTATACTCCTTTTAATGATTAAATAAAAGAGCAATCAAGAATACAAAGATGATTACTCCTCCAAAAATTCCCCAGTAATACAATTCAAACATGTGCTATTTTAATTATTATTTGTTTTAAGACAAAATAAATAAAAATTATAAATTTGAATATGTTAGATAAAGAAAAGACAAACATTATCATCTATACAACATCTTGGTGTGGTCCATGTAAGTCTGCAAAACGATTTTTGTCTGATCATGGATTTGATTTTAAAGAAATTGATATTGAGAAAGAGAATATTAGTCGTGAAGAAATGGCTTCAATGACAAAAGGAACTCAAGTTCCACAAATTGTGATTAATTCAGATCCAATTGGGGGGTTTGAAGATTTGCTTGAATATTTTAGACAGAATTAATTGACTTTGCTGTGGCTTAGGAGCCATTCATAGAGGTCATTATTTTCATATGTTTTAGTCCATGAGTCATGATTAGCAT
>JAYZKH010000065.1:0-9256 GCA_036163585.1 Fidelibacterota bacterium | reverse complement strand
CTTTTTAAGACAAGGAATATAAAATTCATTTCTTTGATTTTAATGTTGGGAAAAGAATAGCATCTCTAATCCATCGTGTATCAATAAATAACATTGCTATACGATCAATTCCAATACCAACACCAGCGGTAGGAGGCATGCCTGTTTCAATAGCTTCTAAGAAGTTTTCATCAATTGGAAAAGCTTCTTCATCGCCATCTTTTCTTTTCTTTGATTGATCTTCAAATCTAGCTCTTTGATCTATAGGATCGTTAAGTTCAGAAAATCCATTAGCAAATTCCATACCTGCAATAAATAATTCAAATCTTTCTGTGAAATTTGCATCTCCATCACGACTTATTTTAGCTAGAGGAGAAATCTCCACAGGGTGATTAATCACATAAGTTGGATCAATTAGATTTGGTTCAATTTTTCTTCTCATTATTTCATCAATCATTTTAGCTAAACCATCACTTTTCTTGATCTTTAAACCTAATTTCTTGCATAAATCAAAAACTGACTTCTTATTACTTAAATCGATAGAATAGCCAGTATGTTCCTTTATTAATTCGTCCATTGTTTTTCTTGCAAATTTTTTAGAGAAACTAATTTTGTGACCATCCCAAGAAATTGTTTTCATATTTAAATCTTTTGCTATTCTTTTGAACATTTTCTCAACAAAATCCATCATAAAATTATAATCAGCATATGCTTGATATAATTCTAACATAGTAAATTCAGGATTATGGCTACGATCAATTCCTTCATTTCTAAAGTCTTTTGACATTTCGTAAACCTTTTCAAATCCACCAACAATTAGTTGTTTTAAATAAAGTTCAGTTGCTATTCTAAGATAAAATTCTTGATCTAAAGAATTATGAAATGTTTTAAAAGGTTTGGCATTCGCTCCTCCATAAATAGGTTGCAATACTGGAGTTTCAACTTCTATATAACCATTTGTATTTAAAAAATCCCTAATTGAATTAACTATTTTAAATCTTTTAATATAATTTTCTTTTGTTTCTGGATTTATAATTAAATCCAGATAACGTTTTCTATATCTCAGCTCTTTATCAGATACTAAATTATATTTTTCACCATCTTTTTCCTTAATATCAGGTATTGGTCTTAAATTTTTACTTAGAATAGTCAATTCTTTAGTTTTGACAGTCACAGCTCCAGTTTTAGTAATAAAAACTTTTCCAGTAACTCCAATGTAGTCTCCTATATCCATTAATTTAAAGAGAGCATAGAGATCATCTCCAACATCATCTTTTCCAATATACAATTGAATTCGTCCTGACTCATCCTGAATATTACTAAATGCAGCTTTACCCATATTTCTTAGAGACATTATTCTGCCGGCAAGAGAAACTTTTTTGCCAACTATATCTTTATTGATATCACTTGCAGAATGGGTACATTTAAATTCATATGGATAAGGATTTACTCCTAATTCACGAATTTTATCTAGTTTTTCTAAGCGAGCTTTTATGATTTGTTCTAAACTTTTGTTTTCCATTCTTAATAAACTTATTTCTTTTTTTCCATTTTATCTAATAAATAACTATATATAAAATCATCAATATCCCCGTCCATAACACCTTTTGCATTGCCAACTTCAAATTTTGTACGATGATCCTTAACCATATTATATGGATGAAAAACATAAGAACGGATTTGGTTTCCCCAAGCAATATCTTTCTTATCAACTTCTAATAATTTTTTTGATTCTAAATTTTTCTCAATCTCAATTTGATAGAGCTTTGATTTTAAAACTTTTAAAGCTTGTTCTTTATTCTTGTGTTGCGATCTTTGACTTTGACACTGTGTAACGATTCCTGTAGGAATATGTGTAATTCTAATAGCAGAATCAGTCTTATTCACATGTTGACCTCCAGCTCCACTCGATCTAAATGTATCAATTCTCAAATCTTTTTGATTAATCTCTATATCTACATTCTCGTCAGCTAATGGATAAACAAAAACAGATGCAAAAGAGGTATGTCTTCTGCTATTTGAATCAAAAGGAGAAATTCGAACTAATCTATGAATGCCAATTTCTGATTGTAATAAGCCATATGCATAACTACCAATAACCTCGATTGTACAGTCTTTTATTCCTGCTTCATCCCCAGATTGAAAATCAATAGTATTAAATTTAAAATCTTTTGATTCTCCCCACATAGAATACATTCTATATAACATCTGTGCCCAATCTTGACTTTCTGTTCCTCCTGCTCCTGGATGAATCGATAAAATTGCATCTTTAGAATCATTTTCTCCGTTTAAAATTAATTTTAATTCAAATTCTTTAATTAATTTTGAGAAGTTTTCTAATTCTATTTCAAATTCAGACTCACTAACTTGATTCTTATTTAAAAAATCATAGAGCACTTCAATATCATCAGCTTTCTCTGATAATGTTTTTCTTAATTCTATATCTTTTTCAACAACAGATATCTCTTTCATTAGAGAGGCTGTTTTTTTATTGTCTTCCCATATGGAAGGGTCAGATGTTTTTTCTTTTAATTGAGCAAGTGAAGCTTCTTTGACTTCTAGGTCAAAGATGCCTCCTGATTTGACTAAATTTCTCTATTAAAGAGCTATATTTTTCTTTTAAATCCATGTATTAATTAAAAATCCAATTGTAAGTAATATGGCTGTTAAAAAATGAATACCAATTGTAGAAACATTTACAATTAATAATTCATATGGAAGCTGCTGAAGATTTGCATCTTCTTTTTCCCATTGATCTAACCAAGCAAAACCTTTTTTCTGAGCAAAATTGAATATAAGCAAAGGAAGTAAAGCTATTAATGTGAATAAATTTCCTGTATATAAAGATGCTCCCAAAATTATTGTAAAAGATAACAACATTGAATTTTTCCAAACATTAAATGGAGCTCTATAATTTGCTTTTTCTCCAGGGCCTGCTAATTTTACAACCCAGCTATTCTTGTTAGTTGCTTTATCTGCATTATAATCTTGAAAACAATTTATAAATAATACTAAGGCAATAAGTATTCCAACAGGCAATGAAAAGAGTAAGGTAGTAAGAGGATCAACAGCTTGATTTTGCATATATGCTGCTCCATAAACCATCAAAGGACCGAATCCAATGAATACTGCTAAATCTCCGAGTCCATTATAAGATAATCTTAAAAAACCAGTATACATTATACCAAGGAAAACTCCAATCAAACCTAAATACATCAAGATTGACATAGCAAAATAATCACCAAAAACTATATTATTCAATTCAAGACCAATAGCGATTGTAATAGCAAATGAAACTATAGAAACCAATAAAGTATTTGCAGGTGTTATTAGACCTGATTGTATTCCTCGAGAACCACCATTAAAAGGGCTAAATAGTTTATTCATTTCATCATTTCTTGATGTATGATCAAAATAATCATTTATTACATTCGTACCGATGTGAGCAAATAATGCACCCACAAACACTAACCAAAAAATTGGCCAATTAAATGTACCAAATTGATTATAAGCAATGGCTGATCCAAGCAATATTGGAGCAATTGTTGCAGTTAAGAATGGAGCTCTTATAATAGTAATCCAATATTTAAGAGTCCTAATAAAATTACCAACTAACTGAGATAAAAAACCTTGTTTATTCTCGGGTAATTCCATCCATTCAAATTGAGTGTCAGCATAAAAATTAACATATTTAATTGTAGTTGGTTTGATTTTGTAATAACCAACAACATCATTAGCAATTAAGAAGTCATCATGCATATATTCAGAAAATGCTTCTGTAACTTTTAAAATTAATTCTTTAGCTTTATCTTTTTCTGATTGATCGGTTATTTTCTTAGCAAATCCATCAACTTGCAATTCTTTAATTCCATCTTCTCCATCGGGTCTAATTACACATTGAATTTTTGGATTAAAAGCAATTTGAACAGCTTTTCTTGATGGATTAAAAGTAAAAAAATATATATCTAATCCATCATTTGCAAAATAAACATTCGCAGCAGAAGGATTCCCTGCAACACTAGTTGATAATGTGAGAAAATTTGAACGATTTAATAGATCAAGAATTCTATCTTTTAACATACTTACCCCTCTTCAGTACTAATCAGTTTTTCTTTTAATAACTTATTTAATTCATCTAAAGAAAGAGAAGAACTTATAAAATGTCCATCTTCAGCAACAGAAATTTTTCCAGTTTCTTCAGAGATTACAATTGCTAATGCATCACTTTCTTCAGAGATACCTAAAGCTGCTCTATGTCTTGTTCCCATTTCTGGATTTAATGTTTTGCTTTCAGTAAGTGGCAATATACATGCAGCAGCATCAATAGTATCACTATGAATAATGACAGCACCATCATGAAGCAACGAAGATGGATTAAATATGGACATAATTAATTCAGGACTAAAAGTTGCCCCAATTTTAACACCGTCATCACTAACATTTTTTAAAGAATTTTCTCTTTCAAGCACTATAATAGCTCCCCATTTATTATTACAAATTTCACCAACAGATGTAACAATTTCATCTTCAATAGATATTTGTTCAATTTGAAAAAGTCTCCTAATAATTCTATTCTGACCAAGAGATGTTAATAATCTCCTTATCTCTGGTTGAAATAAAATAACAAACACTACAACCCATACCGCTTGAAACAAGTTTAGCAACCAAGAAGTTGCTCTGAAACCTAGAATATTAACTAAGAAACCGGCAAAGAATAAGATTAATAAACCAATTAACATCTGTCCGCCTCTAGTACCTTTAAAATAACTATATGAATAAGAAAAAATTAACGAGACCAATGCTAGATCAAGCAAATCAGTAAGGGTAAATTTTATAAAACCTATCTCAAATAAATTCATGATATAATTTAATTATTTAAATCCTCTGAATTGAAAATTTTATTTCCTATCAAAAGAGATCTTTTTGTTTCTTTCACATTGTGAACTCGAAATATTTTACAACCTTTCTGTAAAGCAATTGTATTTGCAACAATTGTGCCTTGCAATCTATTATTTTCATCTATATCTAGTATTTTTCCAATAAAAGATTTGTTAGAAACACCAATTAAGAACGGATACTCAACAGAAGTAAGTTCATCTAACCTGTTAATAATTTCAAAATTATTTTCAATAGTCTTGCCAAAACCTATTCCTGGATCTAAAATAATATTTTTTCTATTAATACCATTGTCAATTGCATAATCGACTCTATTCAAAAGATGCAATTTAATTTCAGAAATCACATCATCATAGACTGGATTTTCTTGCATAGTTTTTGGATTCCCCTTTATGTGCATTAATATAATTGGACAATCTAAATCTTTAGCAACATCGACCATCTTTGCATCAAATAACATACCACTTATATCATTAATAATATCTGCACCAACTAAGCATGCTTCTCTTGCGACAATTGATTTAGTAGTATCAATAGATATTGCTACATCGGTTCTTTTTTTTAGCTCTTTAATAACAGGAATAACTCGTGATAGTTCATCTTCCAAAGAAACAGGATCAGAAAATGGTCTGGTAGACTCTCCTCCCACATCAATAATATCAGCACCGTCTTTAATCATTGATAGAGCATGATTTATTGCTTTTTCAGTATCAAAATATAACCCACCATCACTGAAAGAGTCAGGAGTCACATTTAGTATGCCCATTACTAGAGAATTTTTTTCTTTTGAAATTAGCCAATCGTTGAAATCAGATATATTCACTAATCAATTTCTTTTCTTTGGAAGTTTTTTGCCCTTTAATAATAATTGAATATCTTTTTCATCAATGGTTTCATGAGTTAATAACTCATTAGCCATCAAATGAAGTAGTTTTATCTTCTTTTTTAATACTTTATGAGCATCAGACTGTGCATTTTGTATAATCTTTACCACTTCACTATCAATTTCTTGAGCAGTTTTTTCACTGTAATCTCTATGAGATTGTATTTCTCTACCTAGAAAGATTTCTTCATTCTTTTTACCAAATGACATTGGGCCTAATTTATCACTCATTCCCCATTCACAAACCATCTTCTTAGCAATATTTGTTGCTCTTTCAATATCATTTGAGGCACCCGTTGTTATTTCATTAAAAATTAACTCTTCAGCTGCTCTTCCACCCATCATAACAGCAAGTCTACCAATAATATATTTCTTTGAATATCCATGTTTCTCATCTAGGGGTAATTGCATAGTCACACCAAGTGCTCTGCCTCTAGGAATAATTGTTACCTTATGTACAGGATCTGCTTCAGGGGTAAAAAGAGCAACAACAGCATGCCCTGCTTCATGATAAGCAGTTATTTTCTTTTCTTCATCAGATAGTATCATGCTTTTTCTCTGAACACCCATGATTACTTTATCTTTTGCATCTTCAAAATCTTCATTATCAACACTTTTCTTTTTCTTTCGAGATGCTAATAATGCTGCTTCATTAACAAGATTTGCTAAATCTGCACCAACCATTCCTGGAGTGCCTTTTGCTATATCAAGCAAGTTAACTGACTTTGAATTAATTTTAATTTTCTTTGTATGTATTTTTAAAATTTCATGTCTTCCATTTAAATCAGGTATATCTACAACAACTTGTCTATCAAATCTTCCTGGTCTTAATAATGCTGAATCAAGAACATCTGGTCTATTAGTAGCAGCCATAACAATTGTATTATGATTATTTTCAAAACCATCTAATTCAACTAGAAGTTGATTTAATGTTTGTTCTCTTTCATCATGTCCTCCTCCAAGACCAGCTCCTCTCTGTCTTCCTACAGCATCTAATTCATCTATAAAGATAATAGAAGGAGAATTTTTGTGTGCTTGTTCGAATAAATCTCTAACACGTGAAGCACCAACTCCAACAAACATTTCTACAAAATCAGCTCCGCTAATGCTTAGAAATGGAACATTCGCCTCTCCAGCAACAGCTCTAGCTAATAAAGTTTTTCCAGTACCAGGAGGTCCAACTAATAAGACTCCTTTAGGAATTTTTCCTCCAAGTTTTTGAAATTTTCTAGGATTCTTGAGATATAATATTACTTCTTCTAATTCTTCTTTTGCTTCTATACATCCTGCAACATCAGAGAATTTTACTTTCTTGCGATTTGAAGAAAACATTTTTGCTTTACTTTTTCCAAAACTAAAAACATTATTCATTCCGCTATTATTATTCTGCATTCTTCGAATCATAAATATCCAGAAGGCAATTAAAAGCAACCAAGGAGCAAAGCTTAATAACCAACTTGTCCAATCAATCTTTTCTCCTTCAAAATTATATTCGATTCCTGCTTCATCCCATATTTCTATTTGTGCAGAATAATCAGATGGTAAATAAACTACAAATCTAGTTCTATCTTCAAATTCTGCACCATTTTTATTGATAAGGACCATTGGCTCAGATAATGTTCCATGAAATGAATTATTTTGTTCAATTGTAGCTTTTTCTATTTTCCCAGCCGAAAGAAGCTGTTGATAAGAATTATAGGAAATCTCAATTTCATTTTCTGCATCATTAGGCAAAATAGATAAAGCAAGAATGACAAAAAATGCCATTGTAATCCAAACAAATAATCCAGAATCATTAGATTGTGGTTTTTGCTTTAAATCTTTTTTCTGTTTTCTTTTTGTTTTTGGCATAGGGCACAAATTTAATAAAAATGAATATTAAAGAAACTATTTCCTCAAGAAGTTTAATTTAGCAACTACTTTACTATCTTTAGTAATGCGGTACTTATTATTGATTCTCTCCCCTGCAATCCAAACAATATCAGCATTATTACAAATTGCTAATATATCAGACTTAAGTATTGAAGATTTTTTTTGATCACTCAAGTAGTCATTAACCTTCTTTGTCCCTTGCATTCCAAGAGGTGTAAATTTATCATCTTTGTTGATATTGCGAACAAGTAATTGTTTATCAAATTTTGAAGCATCAACATATTCAATTGTTGAATCTTTAGAAAAACCATCAGGCTTTTTATCATAATTCCAGGTAAAATAAAAATTATCATTATCTACTTTTTTCCCTGCTCCAACTTTACAATATATATCATTGTTGGAAATATCTGTTTTCAAAATGATAAACTCTCTATCGATGTTAATGATGCAATTATTGATTGCTTTTGTACTTCCTGTAATATTTTTTCTTAAAAAAGCTTTTAACTCTCTAAGTAAATTTTTAGAGAAATAAAATTTTTTCTTTTCTGAAGCAATTATTCTTAAAATATTAACCTGCATTAAAAATGGTAATCCTAAAAAGTAATTTTTATCTATATAAACTATCTCTTTTTTAACATTAATATATTGTGAATTCATGAATTCATTAGTAGAAAAATCAATGACATCTTTAACATCATCAATCTTATTATCTAAATCTTTAAATGGAATAGAAAGATTTGGTTTAATTTTCTCCAATAAGGGAACTACTTTTTTCCTTAAAAAATTTCTTGTTAAAGATGTGTCATTATTAGTTGGATCAAGACCATAAACAATCTTGTTCTTTTTAGCATATGAATTAATTTCATTTTTTGAAATATTAATTAAAGGCCTAAAAACAATATCATTTAGAGTCTTTATTCCCATAATTGACTCGAGGCTAGAAGAATTAAGAATTCTCATTAATGCTGTTTCAATCTGATCATCAAAGTGGTGTGCAGTGACAATATAATGTGCATCAATTTTTTTTCTAATTTTTTCTAATTCGCTGTATCGTTTCTTTCGTAATTGAGATTCTATGTTACTAGTCAATGATTGTTTTTTCAAAATAACATTGAAATATGTAATATGATTTTTACTACAACAATCTGATACAATCTTTGACATTTTTAAACTTTTTGAATGGTAGTTATGATTTATATGACATACAGATATTTCACAATCAAGTTTTGATTGATTTTTGACAAAAAAATCTAACATAACCATTGAATCAACTCCACCTGAAACAGCCAAGAGAAAATGCGGGGAATCTTTCTTGTGAGATAATGCTTTGATTCTACTAATAATTCTATTCTTCATTTCTTAAGAAAGGATTGTGTTTCAATTCCTCCCACAGAGTTGTTTCCTCTCTATGTCCAGGTAAAAGTTTGCAGTCCTTTTTAAAAGAATTTACAAAAAAAGTTAGTGATTGTTTCATATCAATAGGATTACCAAGAGGCAAGTCTGTTCTACCAATTGAACCTTTGAAAATCAAATCTCCACAAAAAACCAAATCTTCTATCACAAAACTAACACTTCCTGGAGAATGCCCAGGATTAAATATAATTGAAAAGTTAAAATTGCTTATTT
>JAYZKH010000064.1:0-2866 GCA_036163585.1 Fidelibacterota bacterium | reverse complement strand
GATACTTTTTATGGAAAAGGATTTGAATCAAATATTGATTTAACTGAATGGAAAATTACACAGCCTAGAGGAATTATTAATAATGACTAAAATTTTAAAGACTGAAAATTTAAAGAAAAGTTTCTCTGGTAGAACGGTAGTTAATGAAGTAAACCTTAATCTTTCAAAAGGAGAAATTGTTGGATTATTAGGACCAAACGGTGCTGGCAAGACTACCACATTTTATATGATTACAGGAATGATTAGACCATCTTCAGGTGAAATATTTTTTGATAATGATAACATTACTACTGCTCCGATGTATCAAAGGGCAAGAATGGGTATAGGATATCTCGCTCAGGAACCATCTATTTTTGCAAAATTAAGTGTAGAAGACAATTTAAGAATTGTATTAGAGAATATTCTCCCATCTAGAGATGAACAAACCGAATTAATTGATAAGTTGCTTGTACAATTCAATATTGATCATTTAAGAAATAATTTAGGAGGCAGTCTTTCTGGAGGAGAAAGAAGAAGAGTAGAGATATGTCGTACATTATCATTAAAACCAGATTTTATTTTATTAGATGAACCCTTTGCTGGGGTTGATCCCATTGCTGTGGAAGATATTCAACAAGTTGTTACTTCTTTAAAGGAGCAAAATATTGGTGTTTTAATTACAGATCATAATGTTAGGGAAACTCTTTCGATTACAGATAGATCTTATTTGTTGTATGATGGCAAAATTCTAAAATCTGGAGATGCAGAAACATTAGCCAATGATGAAGAGGTGCGTAAATTATATCTTGGTAAGAAATTTAGGCTTGATTAATGAATAAGATTTCTACAAAGCTTAGACAGAAACAAAGTGCTATTCCAAAACAAATTCTTCAATCACATTTTTTAGAAATGCCCCTTTCAGATATTGAGGAAGAATTGCAAAATGAAATTGAAAAAAATCCAGTGTTGGTTGAGAAAGATTTAGAAGATTTTAGAGAAAAATCTTCAAACATATCCCAATTTGATAATCAAGAAAACTATGATTTGTTTCTCGCAAATGTTGCAGAAGACATAGATGTTGTTGGTACTTTAATTAAGCAAATAGAAGAATCAGAAATGGATAACAGAGATAAAGAAATTGCTAAACAAGTGATTTTTAATGTTGATGAAAGTGGATTCCTTGATATTGAACCTGAACTTATTGCTGATAACTGTAATGCTGATTTAAGTGAAGTAGAAAATATGATTAATTTGGTGAAAACACTTAATCCTATTGGAGTGGCATGTAAAGATGTTCAAGAATATCTTTTGCTTCAAATCAATGATAATGATTCTCTTGCCACAAAAATTATTATGAAACATTTCGATGATTTCTTGCAACAAGACTTCTCAATAATTAAATCAAAATTAAATTGTTCTGATTCTGAGTTTGATGAAGCATTAGATATAATATCTTCCAAAAACTTTTCTCCAATTATTAATCAAAATGAATCAGATTATGTAATTCCTGATTTGATTATCAGGTTAAAAGATGAAAAGTGGATTATTCTAGTGAATGATAAAAATTTGAGCAAATTCAAGATTGCCAACGATTATTTAGATGAAGCAATGGTGCAAAAATTTTCTGATAAAGAAAAAAAATTTATGAACAACCATATTGACAATGCACAAAATTTATTGGATGCTATTGCATTCAGATCTACAACATTGAAAGATGTGATGAATGAAATTATTGCATTACAAAATGATTATTTGTCTGGAAATCAAGAATATCCTAATCCTCTTCGCTTGGAAGATATTGCTCAAAAATTAGAGATGGATATTTCAACAATTAGTAGAACAATTAAAGATAAATATGTTGATACTCCTCTTGGTATTATAAGTTTAAAAACTTTCTTTAGTAGCAAAATTGTAAAAGATTCTGGAGAAGTAATTGGTAAAAAAGAATTAGAAGATATTATTAGAGAGCTTATTGATTCAGAAGATAAAAATAGTCCATTATCCGATTTAGAGATAGCAAATCTGCTAAAAGATCAAAATATTTCTATCGCAAGAAGAACAGTGGCTAAATATCGAGAATCAATGCATATTCCAAATGTGAAAAGGAGAAAATAAAGTGAGCATTAGACATTGTATTAAAGTAGATGATTTTTCAAAAGACGAAATTTTAAATCTATTTGCTTTGGCTGCCGATCTCAAGGCAAAGTATCGTAATAAAGAAGAATTTAAACCATTTGCAAACCATTCTATGGCAATGATATTTGCTAAACCATCTGCAAGAACAAGAGTATCATTTGAAACTGGATTTTCTTGGATGGGAGGACATGCAATTTACTTAGCTCCACAAGATATTGGACTTGGTAAAAGAGAAAGTGCATCAGATTTAGCACAGTTGTTTAGTCGATATAATGACTTAATTATGGCAAGGGTCTTTAGCCATGATGATATGTTAGATTTTGAAGAGCATGCTACTGTTCCTGTTATTAACGGGTTAACAGATTATAATCATCCTTGCCAGATTTTAACGGATATGTTTACCATTTGGGAAGCCAAACAAAAAGATATAAGTAATCTCAAAGTAGCATATGTCGGTGATGGTAATAATATTGTGAATTCATGGATTAGATTAGCTGCTATATTGCCATTTGGATTTACATGTGTTTGCCCTGAAGGATATGAACCCGATCAAGAAACAATCAACTTTGCAGAATCAAAAGGTTTATCTACAATTAACATTTCCCATGATCCAGCAGCAGGTGTGATGGATGCAGATGCAATTTATACGGATGTATGGGCTTCTATGGGTCAAAAAGAAGAAATTGATGAACGCATCAAAATCTTTTCTCCATTTCAAGTCAATTCAGAGTTAGTAAAGAATGCTAAAGAC
>JAYZKH010000063.1:0-10057 GCA_036163585.1 Fidelibacterota bacterium | reverse complement strand
TAGAGGCGATAAAATTGAAAGTTTATATGGTTTATATCTTTTTTCCGATTTTTGTACTGGTAAAATTTGGGCTTTAAACCCATTAACCAATAAAGTACAAGATATTACAGAACCTTTGCTTGGATCTAGGAAATATATGATTTCATCATTTAGCCAAGATATTAATAATGAACTCTATATAATTGAATTCTCTGGTAAAATATATCAAATTGAAGCACAAAATGAATGAAATCGCAATTCATATTAAAAACTTGCATAAAAAATATGATGAAACCGTTTATGCTGTGCAAGGAATTGATTTATCAATAAAAAAAGGTGAGTTCTATGGCCTTCTTGGGCCAAATGGAGCAGGAAAATCTACTACTATCAATGCAATTACAAGCCTGGTAAAACCCACAGAAGGTAATATTCAAGTTTTTGATAGAGATATAGTTTCTGATTTTCGATATGCACGATCTAAAATTGGAATTTCTCCACAAGAGATCAGTAATGATTGGTTTTTCCCTGTTGAACAGCTTTTATATTTTCAAGCAGGATTTTATGGTATCAAAAGACATAATGCAAAAGAACGCATTGATTTTATTTTAAATAAAGTTGGTTTATATAATCATAAAGAGAAAAAAATGCGTCAATTATCAGGAGGGATGAAAAGACGTTTACAAATTGCAAGAGCTTTAGTTCATGATCCAGATATTTTAATTCTTGATGAACCAACAGCAGGAGTTGATGTTGCATTAAGACATGATCTTTGGGATTTTTTACAAGAACTCCATAAAGGAGGGAAAACTATCTTATTAACTACTCATTATATTGATGAAGCAGAAATGCTATGTCAAAGAGTTGGGATTATTAATAGTGGAAAGCTTGTTGCTGAAGATACTGTATCTAATCTCAAATCATCAACTGATAAATCAAAATTAGAAGATGTATTTTTAGAATTAACTGGGAGAGAATTGGATGATTAAAAATTGGGTTGGATTTTATACTCTTTCTTCCAGAGAAGTATTACGATTTTTTACTGTTTGGAAACAAACAATTATTCCAGGTATTGTAACAACACTCCTTTATATTTTTGTATTTGGTGTTGCACTTGAAGACAGAATCAGTCAAATAGATGGAGTTTCTTATAAAATGTATATTCTTCCTGGTTTATTGATGATGAATGTTATAACTAATTCTGTTGCAAACACTGCATCATCAATGTTACAAATGAAATTATTACAAACCCTACCTGAACTACTCATTACACCGCTTTCAAGCTTAGAGCTTTCAATATCATTTATTATTGGGGGCACTGTTCGTGGTTTTGTTAATGGTATTCTTATTTTATTTATTTGTTTGATGGCTGGGATGAAAATTCAAGATCCAATTTCTACATTATTTATAATTTTTATTGTATCATGGTCTTTTTCTAGTCTTGGACTGTTTATTGGTCAAATGTCTGATTCGTGGGATCAATTAGCTCTTATTCAAAATTTTGTTCTTACCCCATTAAGTTTTTTAGGAGGAATTTTTTATTCTGTACAAATGTTACCAGAGTGGGGATTGGCAATTAGTAAAATTAATCCTGTCTTTTATACTATCAACTCTTTACGATATGCAACTTTAGGTGTTTCTGATGCTCCATTTTTGAATTCAATGGTTTTTATAATAATATTTTCTTTACTATTAACTACTCTTGCTGTGAAGACAATGGAGAGTGGGAAAAAAATAAGGTTTTAATTTTCAATTATATGATATAAAATCAGGCATGCAAAAACATAAAAAGGCCATCCTTTATCTTGAGGATGGCCTTTTTTTTGAAGGAAAAAGCCTTGGTTCTTTAGGTGAAACATCCGGTGAGGTCTGTTTTAATACAGGAATGACTGGTTATCAAGAAATTTTAACTGATCCATCTTATGCAAAACAAATGGTTACTATGTGTTCGCCTCATATTGGTAATTATGGTTCAAATGATTTGGATATTGAATCATCAGAAGTGTATGCAACTGGATTTATTATAAAAAGTGAATCTATTATTCCATCTAATTGGAGATCAACAGCAACTTTGGGAAAATTTCTTAAAGATCATGGAGTAATTGGAATTCAAGATATTGATACGAGAGCATTAACTCTTCATATTAGAGACAATGGTGCAATGAATGGTATTATATCAACAAAAGACTTTAACCTTACAAGCTTAAAGGAAAAAATGAAAAATATTCCTTCAATGGAAGGGTTAGATCTAGCAAAAGAAGTTTCTAGAGATAGAAAAAAAATACTTTCTCCAAAAAATAAAACTAAATATAAAATAGCAGCAATTGATTATGGAATGAAATCTAACATTTACAACATTATGCTTGAAAATGATGCAGAAGTTTGTCTATTCCCTGCAACAGTTACTGCAAAAAAAATTCTTAATTACAATCCAGATGGTATTTTTTTATCAAATGGACCAGGTGACCCCGCAGCAATTGATTATAGTATTAAAACAGTAAAAAAATTACTTGGAGTAAAACCAATCTTTGGAATTTGCCTTGGGCATCAAATTTTAGCACTGGCTTTAAATGCGAATACATTTAAAATGAAATTTGGTCATCGTGGAATAAATCAACCTGTTAAAAATTTAAAAAATAATAAAATTGAAATTACATCCCAAAATCATGGATTTGCTGTTGATCCAGAATCATTACCATCAAATACTATCATTACACATACACATTTGAATGATAATACGGTTGCTGGCATAGAGTGTAAATCTTTACAGGCATATTCTGTTCAGTATCATCCGGAATCGAGTCCTGGACCTCATGATTCAAGATATATATTTAAACAATTTTTTCAAATGATGGATAAGAATGCCAAAAAGAAATGATATTAAAAAAATATTAGTTATTGGTGCAGGCCCAATTATCATTGGTCAGGCTTGTGAATTTGATTATTCTGGCACTCAAGCGATTAAGGCCCTTAAAGAAGAAGGGTATAAAGTGATTTTAATCAATTCAAACCCTGCAACTATTATGACAGATCCACAATTTTCTGATAAAACTTATATTGAACCTATTACAAAGGAATATGTTGAAGCTATTCTTAAAAAAGAAAAACCCCATGCAATCCTTCCTACAGTTGGAGGCCAAACTGCTCTTAATATTGCAATGGAACTTTATGATGAAGGGATATTACAAAAATATAATGTTGAATTAATTGGAGCTAATAAAAAGGCAATTGAAACTGCTGAAAGTAGAGAAAAATTCAAAGAAGCTATGATTGATATTGGTTTGGATGTTCCATATGGACATATAGTTCAGTCTATTGAAGACGGAATAAATCTTTTAGACAATATTTCTCTTCCTGCAATCATTAGACCATCTTTTACATTAGGAGGCTCTGGAGGTTCTGTTGCATTTAATGAGGAAGAATTTAAAACAGCTATTAAACAAGGAATCAAAGAAAGTCCAGTTAACCAAGTGTTAGTAGAAGAATATCTTTTTGGATGGAAAGAATATGAGCTAGAAGTAATTAGAGATCTAAATGATAATGTTATTATTATATGTTCAATTGAAAATATTGATCCAATGGGAATACATACAGGAGATTCAGTTACAGTAGCACCTGCAATGACTTTAACTGATAAAGAATTTCAAAAAATGCGTAACTGGGCAATTAAATGTATAAGAAAAATTGGAGTCGATACTGGAGGTTCTAATGTGCAATTTGCAGTAAATCCAAAAAACGGTAGAATGGTTATTATAGAAATGAACCCTAGAGTTAGTCGATCTTCTGCACTTGCATCAAAAGCGACTGGATTTCCAATTGCAAAAATCGCTGCAAAATTAGCTATAGGGTATTCACTTGATGAGCTAAAAAATGATATTACAAATCGTACATTAGCAGCATTTGAACCAACTATCGATTATATCGTCACCAAAATTCCACGATTTGATTTTGAAAAATTTCCTTCTTCCTCTGGTAAACTAGGAGTTCAAATGCAATCAGTAGGTGAAGTCATGTCCATTGGTAGAACATTTAGAGAATCATTTCAAAAAGCATTCCGTTCTTTAGAGTTAAACCTTCCTGGGCTTTCACCAAAAGATCCAAGAGATGACGATAAAGAAATTAAACGTTTTCGCTCTTTGGATATTGAATCTCTCAATGATGGAAGTGCATTTAGAATGCTAAAAATTAAAGAAGCATTAACACAGGGTTTCAGTATCGATGAGATTTATGATAATACAGGTATTGATCCTTGGTTTTTATATGAGATTGCAGAAATTGTAAAAATTGAAAAAACTTATACATCTATTAAAGATTTAAAAATTTTAAAAAAGAATGGATTTTCAGATAAGCAAATTGCTCATATAACAAAACGTCCTATTTCTGATGTGCAAAATGCTAGAAAAAGAAAACAATTAAAACCTGTATATAAAGTAGTGGATACTTGTGCAGGGGAGTTTGTGGCAGAAACTCCTTATTGCTACTCAACATATGAAGAAACCCATGATATCAAACCTCTTGATGGAAAAAAAATCATGATTCTAGGAGGGGGACCAAATCGTATTGGGCAAGGAATTGAATTTGATTATTGTTGTGTACAAGCTGTATATGGTTTAAGGGAAGCTGGATATAAATCAATTATGGTTAATTGTAATCCAGAAACTGTTTCTACTGATTTTGACTTAGCTGATCGCCTCTATTTTGAACCTATTACATTCGAAGATGTAATGAATATTATTGATTTTGAAAAACCAGATGGTGTTTTAGTGCAGTTTGGAGGACAAACACCATTAAAAATTGCTAATCAACTTAAAGATGCAGGTGTAAAGATTTTTGGCACTTCATCTGATAGTATCAATTTAGCTGAAGATAGAGAAGCTTTTACCAATTTAGTAAATAAGTTAAAAGTGACAGTCCCAAATTATTGTATTGCAAAAAATTATGATGAAATAGTAGCATATTCAGAAAAAGCAGAATTTCCCGTATTGGTTAGACCAAGCTATGTTTTAGGTGGTAGAGCAATGCAAATTGTTTATTCCAAGAAAGAACTTGTGGATTATGTATTTAGATCTGCAGAAGCAACAAGTGATCACCCAATTTTAATTGATCAATTTATTGAAAATGCATTTGAATTTGATGTGGACGCACTTTGTGATGGTAAAGAGGTATTTATTGCTGGTATTATGCAACATATTGAAGAAGCTGGAATTCATTCTGGAGATTCATCATGTGTATTACCTGCACACAAAATCACCAATAAAGTAAAAAATGAAATTATTGATACCACAACAAAATTAGCTAAAGCACTTAATGTAATCGGGCTTATTAACTTACAATTTGCTGTTAAAGATGAAATAGTCTATGTATTGGAAGTCAACCCTAGGTCTAGCAGAACTGTTCCTTTTGTAAGCAAGTATAGCAATATACCATTAGCAAATATTGCAGCTCAGTTGTCTGTTGGAAGAAAATTAAAAGATTTTGGATTAAAAAATATAAAACACAAACATATTGCAGTAAAAAAAGCAGTACTTCCATTTAAAAAATTCAAAGATGAAAAAGTTTTTCTAGGTCCAGAAATGAAATCTACCGGAGAAGTGATGGGAATCAATGATAATGTTGGAGTTGCTTTTTTAAAAGCAATGCAATCTGATGGTTATACTGTTCCTACTACAGGCACTGCATTTATTTCTGTCAACAAGCGTGACAGGAGAGAAGCATTATATGCTGCTAGAGATTTAATTAAAATCGGATTTGATATTGTTGCCACTGAAGGTACTGCAAAATATCTCTCTAAAAATGGTATTCTTTGCGAACAAATCTTTAAAGTTGGTGAAGGTAGACCAAATGTTGTTGATGAGATACTTAATGATAAAATTCAATTTGTGATTAATACACCTATGGGGTCTTCAGCTCGTTATGATGAGGAAGCAATAGGTAAAACATCAGTGATGAAAAATATTTTAACTATTACAACGATGTCAGGGGCTAGAGCTGCAATAGAAGCAATGTCTCTTAGTGAAAAAATTAAAGTGAAAGCATTACAAGAGTATTTTAAATAATAATTATTTATAATCTTCTGTATCTGGACACACACAGAAGAAATTTCTGTCTCCATATGCATTATCAATGCGCGATACATAAGGCCAAAATTTATTTTCTTTAATCCAGCTAATAGGAAATACAGCTTCTTCTCTAGAATATGGGTGATTCCATTTACTACAAACTTCTCCAATTGTATGAGGAGCATTAATTAACACATTATCTTCTTTAGATGTGCTGCCATTTGCAATATCATTGATTTCTTTTTTTATTTGAATCATTGCATCACAAAAACGATCTAATTCATCTTTTGATTCACTTTCAGTTGGTTCAATCATTAATGTACCAGGAATTGGCCAAGACATTGTTGGAGCATGATAACCATAATCAATTAATCTTTTTGCGATATCTTCATTTGTAATGTTGGCACTATTTTTAAACTCTCTACAATCAATAATAAATTCATGTGCATTTAATCCACTAATTCCACGATAAAGTATGGTATAATCTTTTTCTAAACGTTTTGCCATATAGTTAGCATTTAAAATGGCAATTTGTGATGCATCCAATAGTCCTTTTCCACCCATTAGTTTCATATAGATATAAGAAATTAGTAAAATACTAGCACTCCCATATGGTGAAGATGACACTGCATACAAATGATTTTCATTAGTAGTATGATGTGTTGGAAGAAATGAGATTAATTTTTCATTTACACATATTGGACCCATTCCTGGACCACCACCTCCATGTGGAATACAAAATGTTTTATGGAGATTAATATGCATTACATCAGCACCAAAGTTTCCAGGCTTACAAATTCCAACCATTGCATTTAAGTTTGCTCCATCCATATAAACTAATCCACCATTTTGATGGATTATTTCACATATTTCATCAACATTATGCTCAAAAACTCCATGTGTAGACGGATAAGTAATCATAAGTGATGATAGATTTTCTCCCGCTTCTTCTGCTTTAGATTTCAAATCATCATAATCAATGTTTCCATGTTTATCACATTTAACAATAACTACTTTTAATCCAGCCATAATTGCACTAGCTGGATTAGTTCCATGTGCTGATTCTGGGATTAAACAAACATTCCTTTTTGAATTGTTTGCTTTATGATATTCTTGTATTGTTAATAATCCTGCATATTCTCCTTGTGCACCAGAGTTCGGCTGGAATGAAACAGCATTAAAACCAGTAACTTTTGAAAGCATTTCTTCTAATTCATTGATAATTAATTTATATCCTTCTGTTTGTTCAACAGGAGCAAACGGATGAATCATATTAAATTCTGGCCAACTAATTGGAATCATTTCAACGGTTGCATTGAGTTTCATAGTACAGGATCCTAAAGGAATCATGCTATGATTTAATGATAAGTCTCTTTTCTCTAGTTTATGCATATAACGAAGCATTTCTGTTTCAGAATGAACACTATTAAATATTGGATGATTTAAAAACCCTTCTTTTCGATTTGGTGTTGGTTCAATCGTGTCACCTCTCTTATCATTTGATGATTTAAATAAAGCACTAATTGTAGACACTTCTTCTTCTGTTGTTTTTTCATCCAAAGAAATCCCAATTAATCCATTATTATGATACATAAAGTTAAAATTTTTAGATAATGCTTCTTTTTTAAATGAATCTAGTTTTATACCATTTAATTGAATAACTATGGTATCAAAATAATTATTTTTGTTATTTATAATATCATGACCATTGTTTGCAATTGCTTTCGATAAATTTTTTGTATGGTTGTGTATCTGAGAAGCAATTTTTTTCAATTTTTTTGGACCATGGAACATAACATACATGCCAGATATGATTGCTAACAATACTTGGGCTGTACATATGTTAGATGTAGCCTTTTCACGCCTTATATGTTGTTCTCTTGTTTGTAAAGTTAACCTATATGCTTGACTGCCATGCTTATCTTTTGACACACCTACAATTCTTCCAGGAATATCTCGTTTAAATTCCTCTGATGTAGCCATAAATGCTGCATGTGGTCCACCAAATCCAAGAGGCACACCAAATCGTTGACTATTTCCAATAGCAATGTCAGCCCCAAGCGATCCTGGAGATTTAAACAACTGCAAACACATTAAGTCAGTTGCAAAAATAACCTTACAATCTGATTTGTGAGCCTTATTAGTGATTGATTGATATGATTCAGAGTTATCAATTTCGCCAAATCGATTTGGATATTGTACAATAGAACCAAATGCACTATCAAAATCCATTTCTTCATAATTACAAATTTCAATTTCAATGTCTAAAGGTTTAGCTCTACCAACAATTACATCAATTGTTTGTTGAAAGCAATCTTCATCAACAAGAAATTTATTAGAATCAGTTTTATTTTTCCTATATAGCATTAACATGGCTTCACTTGCAGCAGTGCCTTCATCTAGTAATGATGCATTTGCGATTGGAAGACCACAAATTTCTGAAACCATTGTTTGATAATTCAATAGTGCTTCAAGCCTTCCTTGTGAGATTTCTGGTTGATATGGTGTGTATTGGGTATACCACCCTGGGTTTTCCAATATATTTCTTAAAATTACATTAGGAGTAATTGTATCATAATATCCTTGACCAATTAATGATCTATATAATTTATTTTTTTCTCCGATATTTTTTACATGAGCCAATATTTCATTTTCAAAAAATTTTTCATTTCCAATAGAACTGTCATCAATATCTAGAATATTTTCTGGCACAATTTTTTTGATTAAATCTTTAAGTGATTTTTCTTGAAGAAAAGACAACATTTCTTCAATGTGATGGCTTTGAGGTCCTATATGTTTATTTTGAAATTTTGCCATTTAATGGTTTCTAATCTATTATTGGGTATAGTACCCCCGGAAGGACTCGAACCTACAACCAAGGGCTTAAAAGGCCCCTGCTCTACCAATTGAGCTACGGAGGCAAAAGTAGGTAAATTTAAGTGCATCAATCGTTATTTGGTAATGGAAAAAAGATAATTTTTTTTATAAAAATTGAATTTAATTATTGCAAAATAACATCAAATGCTATTACCTTATGCATAGTCTTTTAGACTTATTGTAAACAAATACAACAAATCGAAAGGTTCCGCGGTTGGCGCTACGGAGCCTTTTTTGTTTGTAAAAAAAACACTATCTTTAGAGATATTTGACAATTGGGGGCGACCGGTTTCGACATTTTAGTAAGAAACTTTAAATCGCATGTAGAGCTTAGTAACTCTTTAAACTTCTAAACCTGATTAAGTGCCGATTATGGCCAAATGGCTGTAGCTTAATTGCATGCAGTCCATCATCAGTAGGCGTTTCTCATCGGTAGCTGAATGGTGTCATAAAAATGAGATAGCATGTTAATTTTCTTCGATTTAACAAGCGAAACTTAGAAGATAGTTTTATATATGATTGTTCTTGAACATATATAAAATGAAACCTAATCAAGCAACTAAACATGTAGAAGTTTAATTTTTCTCTATTATGGACGGGAGTTCAAATCTCCCCGCCTCCACAAATAAATTATGATAAGATATATTTTTATAACAATATTGACTTTCTTTACTTTATCATGTGATTTTGATACATCTGTTCAATTAGAGGTAAGCAACAATGATAATTCTTATAATCCAATTCCAGGTCCTAGAAATTGTTTTTGGTCTCGTGGTCCAATAAGTAAAGATCCTTATATCAACATTGCTTATCCTGATGCAAATGTTTTTTATTGGAGTGCAGCATTTACTGTTCCTGAAGGGGCTCGACTTTATCTTAAAGGAGAGTTCCCTTATTCCAGGTATATGTCATTAATTAGTTATGATGGAAAAGGAACTCCAATAGAATCTTTAGCCGATTATCTTATTATACCTGATGAAAACTCAATCAACCCTTTTGTAGAAGGGGCTACTAGAAATCATAAAAATAGGTCTTATACTATAGAAATTTTAAACCTTCCTCAAGAAATAAGAAGAGAAGAGGGAGTGAAGCTTGATCTTCAAACTGATATTAGAAACGGAGATTCACAAAATGAAATTCTTAAA
>JAYZKH010000062.1:0-8730 GCA_036163585.1 Fidelibacterota bacterium | reverse complement strand
AAACGATGAGGACTCTCAAATATAATTATAGTATTATCTAAACTCTTTAAAAAAGAAATTTTCTTTTTTCTTCCTTTCTTTTGTGGGAGAAATCCTAAGAAGAAGAATGAATCTGAAGGCAAACCAGAAGCACTAAGGGCTGTCGTAACAGCAGAAGCTCCTGGAATAGGGATAACATCAATTTTTTCATCAATACATGCTCTAATTAATTTATATCCTGGATCACTAATTGTTGGAGTGCCAGCATCAGAGATTAGTGCAATATCATTTCCTTCATTTAACAGATTAATAATCTTAGGAATTTTTTGAATATTATTATGTTCATGATAGCTATCTAGCTTTGTTTCAATACTATAATGTTTCATCAATTGAATAGAATTACGTGTATCCTCCGCAAAAACAAAATCAACTTCTTTGAGAGTGTCAATAGCTCTGAATGTGAAATCTTTTAAATTGCCAATTGGAGTGGCAACAATATACAATCTACCTTTATTAGACATTACCCTAGCTTTTTTAAAGCTTTTTTAAAGCAATCTATTCCAAAATCAATATCTTCCGTTTTAACATTAAGGTGAGGACGAAAACGTATAGATTGATATCCAGATCCTAACAAAATTGATCCTTCTTCTAGTAGTAATTCTGACAACTTATCTCTTTCTTCTCCAGAAGGAAGATCAAATGCACAATATAATCCTCTTCCTCTTGCATTTGAAACGAGATGAGGATATTCTTCTTGTAGTTTATAAAGAGAGTTTAACAGGTAAGAACCAGTCTTATTTGCTCTTTCTACTAAGTTTTCTTTCTCGATTAATTCTAAATAAATAGTAAGACGTACCATATAAAATAATTTTCCACCACTTGTAGATTTTAATCGACTCGATTCTTCAAAAACATGGTTTTCAACTTCTTCAACTCTTTTCCCAACTGCAATACCGCATACCTGTGTTTTTTTACCAAATGATATAATATCAGGGCTAGCAGATGAATCAGCTCCACAACAACAGTCGCTACATGCATGTGATGCAAAATGTTGATGTGCCCACATTTTTCCTGTAACACCAATTCCCGTTTGAACTTCATCATATATAAGCATAATATCATTCTCATCGGCAATAGATCTTAATTCTTGCATAAACTCACATCTAAAATGATTATCTCCGCCTTCTCCTTGAATTGGTTCAATAATCATAGAAGCAATGTTATCAGGATTTTTAGAAATAGCATCTTTAATTTCTGCTATTGCTTTTTCTTCTAAGGCAATTACTTGATCTAAATTTTTATCTAAAGGGAATGTAATTTTTGGATTGGTGATACGAGGCCAATCAAACTTAGGAAAATACATGGTTTTTCTTTTATCAGGAGAATCAGTTAAAGACATTGTATATCCTGTACGACCATGAAAACATTGTTTAAAATGAATAACCTTCTCTCCTTTTGCACTAATTCCTTTTGCTAAATTTTTTCTGCGTTTCCAATCAAAAGCGACTTTTAGTGCATTTTCTACAGCTAATCCGCCACCTTCAATAAAAAATGCATGAGGAAGATATTCTGGCTGTGCAATACGTTTAAATGTGTCAACAAATTCTGCCATTTCTAGAGAATAAACATCTGAATTAGTAGGCTTGTTGATAGCAGCAAGTCTTAATCGTTCTGACTGCTCTAAAACATAAGGATGATTATAGCCTACAGACAATGAAGCAAACATAGAAAATAAATCAAGGTATTCTTTTCCAGTAACCTTATCAACTAACCATGATCCATGTGACTTTTCCAAGTCAATAATCGGGGACATTCCATCTGCAAGAATGCTTTTAGCAATAACTTTTCTAATATCAGATAATTCCATTCAGCTATACTTCTTGTTTTTCAGGATTTTTAAATGACCAATATGCTAACACAGCTACAATTAAGCCTAACATCCAGAAAGTTCCATGATTATAAGATGGACCAGAGAATAGAATAAGGTCATTAAAACGACCAATTAATAGTGAAATTCTTCCCATAACAGCAAAACCGAATGATGCACCAAAACTAATCATTAGGAAGTATACACCTAAACGTGTAAAACGACCATATGTACCAGATTGCTCTCTTGAAAAGTAGAAATACATTAAAGCACTTATTGTGCCAATAAAGATAACAATATTATTAAAAATACTATCACCAGACATTGCAAATATTGGTAAATCTCCACTAAACAGATCTACAGCAGTAGATTTCACCTGTTCAACAACATTTGATTTTAAATACCCAAAAGCCTTCAATCCAGCAGCAATACCAACTGTATATGCAATTCCCCATCTCGCCATCCAATTAAATTGTCTAAAGACACTCAATAACATCATAATTCCCAATAGAAGCGGGAAAAAATATAGAGCACTAAATTCATGTCCTTTATCAATGACATACATGCTTTCAAATGGACCTCCTACAGCAAATAATCTTCCAAATAAATTAGGATAAATTTGAGTCCAATAGAATGTTGCAGCCCAATATGCAGCAGAAACACCAACGAATACATGTTCTGCTATTTTGTAGAATGGATTATCTCTATAAAGATAGGAGAAAATTCCTAAAGTAAGGAATGCAGCAATCCAAGCACCAATTATCGTAGAAGAAAACATACTAATACTTCCTCTCTCTTCTTTCAGTAATAAAATAAGCCAAATTACCTAAAATGATGAATAAGACAATTACAATGTGTCCATAAGATTGTGCAGCCATTCCGCTTGTAGCAATGCCTCTAACACCAATTAATGCTTCATATTCTGCTGCTCCAGGCATACCTGCAAGTATTCCTTTTAATTGACCACTTTGTACATAAGGCATTACTTCATTTACTTGAATAGATGTTGTGCCAGATGATAGAGGAACACCAGTTGGGTCCGCTCCATATTGAACCCATTCGAAAGTACCAGGGTATCCAGCAGATCCAGTAAACATAAACTGGAAGTCATTTAAACTGTTTACTCCTTCCATCATTGGAATCTCATCTATTGGTTTTTGTGCTGCATCAACTGTAAACACTTTACGTAGATCACTTTCTAATCCTTTTACGATTGCCTCATTTCCAGGTCTAAACCCTAATAAAACATAATCTTCATGTTCAACTAAATCGTATTCTTCATTAATTGTTTTTAATGCATCTTTTGCCATATATAATCCATCAGGCCATAAACAAGTAATATAAATTTTGTGTCCACGATCTTGGCTAAGAAGGTGACGCATAACACCTAATGTCATTGGATGAATCTCTGGTCTTGTGCTAGGACCATAATCAAATGATATTAGAATTTTAGAATTCTCAGGTATAGCTTCTACAGCATCATAAACTTTTTGAGATGATGGAGTTGGTCTTATTGCAAGATCAACAGGACTTAACAATGGAATAAGAACTGCTAGTCCAATTAAAACAAAGATTACTCTTCTATCTACTGAACCAAGCTTTAATATAATATTTTCAAGTGTTCTCATTGGTCACCTATATATGATTTTTCTAATCCAAAAATATATCTCAAACTAGTTACAATGATACCCAATCCAATACCAATCATAATAGCTCTTGCACCAGCTAAATTAGGCACTGAATAAATCCATTCCTGCAATGCAGGAAGATAAAATATTGATGGTTGATCTACTGGCCATCCCATTGATGAACCAAGAAGTGTAACTCCTAATAGACCTAAAGCAACTACACCAAAAACAATTTGGCGGTGTCTAAAATATGTATTAACTACTATTCCAAGAACCAAAACTAGCATATACATAATCATCCAGCTAGAAATAAGCCCTCCTGCTGGAACTCTTCCAATCATAATAATAATACCAGCAAGCAACAACAGTGTTGCTTCAAAATTTCTTGCCCTAAATGCACGATAAGATGCAGAAGCCACATAGAATGCTAACAATGCAAACATTGTCGCTGACAAAGGAGTAAATACATTATCAAACATCCATTTAAATAACCCTCCATCTGTCTGTATATGTGCTCCCCATTCTGCAGGATTAATAGTTGCATCAACACCTGATTCTTTTAATTGACTAACAGCTTGTTCTGCAGATTTTTGTGTAAAATATGTTTCTTGTACATCTGTTGCAGGAATATCCACTACAAATGCACCTTTCATAAAAAATCCAATAACAAAAACAGCAAAGAAAGACATGATTGCTACCACACTATATTGCCAACCTGATTGTCTTTTAAGAACTTTTAAAAATTGTAACTTTAATAAGTTTAATGCTCCAAGGAAAATTGCAAAACTAGCAATAATATCATACCATTGTGTCGCATCATCATTAATAAATGCTTCAACAGTTTCATTGTTAATAAACCACCCAAATAAAGTGAAAGATCCAAAAAATCCGACAATAAAGATTGGAATATATCTTCTTAAAAACATAAATCTATCCTATCCAATCCATAACATTAAATGATATAATATCCAAGTCGAAGAGAGCACGGAAAATTAATGCAAACAAAATCAAACCAATCAACATCAGTTTAACTGTATCTTGTGTTTTTACCCCACCGATTAATTCTGGTTTCTTAGATAAGTATGCACTTGCTGCAAAATATTCCTCTCCCATTAATGTATAATCGCATGCTGTTACAAAGAAAGGAATTTGTGCTTGTGAAGCAGTTCCAGCAATTTGAATTGCACCAATACCATTGCCTGTTTCAGCAAATAAAAGTGATTCTGCATAAAACTTACCCATATACATACATGCAGCAGGTTTATCTCTCTGCATTATTCCATTTACTCCAGCTGCATATGCAAATTGATCATCGGTAACATAGTGAACCATATCATCATTAAACATTTCTGGTCTTCCTTGACTGAGGTATGATTCCTTACATGCTTCTCTTGCTGCCTGCATCACAATAGATCTTGCAACAGGAACATCTAAATCGGTTTCATATTGAGCTGTCATTTTTGCAACATGCCCTAAAACAATTACACCAGCAACCGTTTCTACTTCATTCATGTCCATAATACCTGGAACATATAAAATTGGCCTACCCATTTCTGTAGAACGACCTACAGCTTCTTCTACTGCTTTTAAGCCAGGAATGGTACGTAGGAAAATTGATTCAGAATCTTTTCTGGCATTTTGAATCTCGTTAAGCAATACCATAATTACAGTAAGCAAAACAGCAAACATAAATGCTCGTTCTGATTTAAAAATGTGGAATTGAGATAAGATAGAGGTAAAAATAATAATCCCTAGAATACTTATTGCATATCTTGATATATTATTATTCATCTTTACCTAATCTTTCTAGCTCAGAAATTAAAAATTCTACACTAATATGACTCTCAAATAATTGTGCAGCCCTATAATAACCATCTGTTTTGACAAATGCACTAATTATTGGACCAAAAAATACCATCGTTTGGCTACCGATAAAATTTAATGGTTTTGTCATTTCAAGAAAAAAAATTGAAGGAGTTACCAATTTTAATTCAATAATTTTTTTTGCAATCCCAGTTAAAAAATCTTTATCATCAATTGTTAAATTTTGACTCATTGTAATTCAACCATTTCTAAATTTGCTCTTGGAATCAAATAATCTTTTCCATCAATGTTTATTTCTGCAACTCTTACCATTGTTTCAGATTCCATTTTATGTAATTCTGCTGGTAAAGAAGTAACTGTTCCAATCTTTCCAAAATTTGGAGATCGAATTACTCTAACAATACTTCCCTCTTGAATACCTTCTTGTACACTTGATGAAGAATCATCTCCACCATCAGATTCAATCGGGATAACAATTTCTGGGCGAATAACACCTGCTCTTATTTGTGTTGCTCCATTAATTGATGCATTTTTTCCATTGTGAGCTTTTAACAAGTCAAAAGTTGCTTCACTCATTGGAATCGATCCATAACCTTCAGTAACAATAAGTGCTGTTGTTAATTTTTCAGTTCCAGTAATTGCAACTCCGAGATTATAACCAAGTACTTCTTTCAAATCATAATAATTGAATCCGCCGACAACTATTCCAGCAACATTACAAGACATTGCTTTTTTGTATGCTTCTAAACTCAAAAATGATCCACCTACCAAAATTTTTCCAGCCATTTTATCAGTAATCTTATCTGCACTTAATTCTTCAGAAGGGTTACTGCAAACTAACTCTAGATCACCTTGTTTTTCTCCTGCAATACCAAATATACCTTGAATAAATGATGCATTTGAATTAACAACTATACCTTCATTTTCAATCACTTCTCCCACTTCACCGCTAACATAAGCATCTACTTCCACTGGCATTGGAGCTTCTCTTAAAACGACACGTCCAGTAGTGTCTGATATAGATTCTACTGTTCCATCTACTGGACAATCTACAGCTGATTTAAACATTCCAAGTAATCCTGGAGTTTCAGCAATCTTATCTCCTTTTTTAACAGAATCACCTTCTTTTACAAGCAAACAGTTTTTTACATCCTGCGGTTCAATATTCAAAATGTTATTTACTTTCAGCATTTGTACATTTCCAGGAAGAGAAGTTGATGCAACAATTGTTTCTGGAGATAAACTATCTCCTTTTTTGACTAAAACTTTACCTTTTAGAGGAAGAATTCTTTCTTTCTTAAATAATGTCTTTTTTAAAACTTTTAACCCTGGTGTATATGAATGAGCCATTAAAATAAGTCTCCTTTAGGATATTCATTTACCGCATCAGACCAAGTTAAAAGATTATTAATACGATCTGATGATTCTTTAGGGAGATTAATTGGACGATTTCTACCATCAAAAATTAAACCAACAACACCTCCGTAAATTGTAGAAGATAAAGATTCTCCTTTTCCAGCACCTACATCAATTCCTCTTGAAGGCTGGATTTCAATTTTAACAGGTTCATATGGAAATTCAATCATTTCCAATGATCCTTCATTAATAACTATTTCTTTTGTTGATCCATCTTCAAATGCAAGTGTAACTTTCGCCATCTCAGCATTTGGTTTCACTTTACCTACTGGTGCAATACATGTTCCTAATCTAATTAAACAATCGTTATCAAAAACCTCTAGTGCAGCTTGACTTGCATCATCTTTAAGTTCTTGACTATCAATATTGGCCAACACCCCTAACTGTGGCATCATAAATATTGAGTCTACAGCTAATTGTGTAATTCCTTCTGGCATAAATGCATCAATAAGCATTCTAGCAGACTGTTCTCTACGAGGAGCATGTGATAAAACTCCTCCAGAACCTACTAACAAATCTAAATCCATCATATTTACAATAGATTGACCACTAGCAGATTGTTCAAAAGCATCAGAAATTGTTCTTTCAGATTGAACCCCTTTTAAACTGGTTGCAAAAGCCTTGTGTTGTATAAATGACAATCTTAAAGCTTCTCTAGCAATTGCTTGTTCTACAACTAATTCTTCCAATGATTGTGGGACAGTAGTAGGACGAATCATTTTATTACCAATACGATTGGTTAAATCGCTACGATTAATATCAAATGGAACCCAACGCAATACATTATCTAAACCAGATTCAGCTAATACATTACAAATAGAATAACTCATACCAAGATTTGCACTTACAGTACGATTAAATTTCTCTTCAAAAACAGAAAAAATATCAGTTGTTGCTCCACCAATATCAACACCTACTACAGAAATATTTTCTTTTTTTGCAATCATTTCAATTAGAGAACCAACAGCCCCTGGAGTTGGCATAATAGGAGCATCAGTCCATGACATAAGTTTCTTATATCCTGGTGCTTGTGCCATTACATGCTCCATAAATAAATCATGAATTTTATCTCGAGAAGGTTCTAAGTTTTCTTGTTCAAGCACTGGTCGAATATTATCTACAATATCAAGGTCAGATATTTCTCCTAGTGTATCTTGAATTCCATCATGTGCTTTATTATTTCCAGCATAAATAACAGGGAGCTTGTAATTTTGCCCTAGCCTAGGTCTTGGATTAGCAGCTGCCAATATTTCTGCTAATTCCATGACATGAGTAGTTGTTCCGCCATCAGTACCGCCAGATAATAAAATCATATCTGGTCTTAATTGACGGATTCTGGTAATTTTTTCGTGTGGTAATCTTCCATCGTTTGATGCTAAAACATCCATAACAATTGAACCAGCTCCTAAAGCAGCTCTTTCGGCACTTTCACCTGACATAGATTTAACCACTCCAGCTACCATCATTTGCAATCCACCGCCAGCTGAACTAGTTGAGACATATATATCAACACCTTTACTCCCATTATCAGGAGTGATGATTTTATCTCCATCAAGAATAGTTCTTCCAGAAAGTTCTTCTACTTCCATAACAGCATTTAAAACTCCTTTAGTAACATCTTCAAAAGGAGCTTCAACAGTTGTAGGAGCTTCCCCTCTGAATGTCAAACGATATCGATCATTTTTCCATTCGATTAAGATTGCTTTTGTAGTTGTACTACCACAATCTGTTGCTAATATAGATTTAATCTTTTTACTCATAAATATTGCCCAATAACATATAATAATGTAGGTGGACATGTCAATATTAAAGAATCTACCCTATCAAGTGCACCGCCATGCCCCATTAATAGGTTAGATGAATCTTTTACATTAACTGACCTCTTTAAATAAGACTCCAATAAATCGCCAAAGAATCCTACGACACTGAATATAAAAATGAACACTAAAATATCAATCATTTTTAGAGAAAAAACATAATGACTAAATAATAAGGTGAATATTGTAGATCCAATCA
>JAYZKH010000061.1:0-4100 GCA_036163585.1 Fidelibacterota bacterium | reverse complement strand
ATTTCAGCAATGGTAATTTCTTCAGTAGGCATTCCTGCATCAAAAAGATCTTTCCCCATTGGAACAAGTTCTTTATTAATCTCTAATTTTAATTCTGGATCTTGAATGTCATCCATCCATTGAAATATCGTCAATGCAATTGGAAAAATTGGAGTAAACTCAAACCCAAATCGTGTTGAATATCGTCCTGTCATAATTGATGCTCTAGATTGAGCACACATGGCATTTGCAGCATAACCGTTTTCAAATAATACACCGTCTTTTGCAATGGAATCAATATTTGGGGTCATTAATGAACCGTCACCAGCTCCACCATTATATAAAGAAATGTCATTGAAACCTAAATCATCAGCAAGAATTATGATAATATTGGGCCTTGAATCATTCTTATCCCTTGTTTTTGGGCCTTCTTGCCAAGCAGAAGAACCTTCGGATAAGATTGGGGTGGTAATATTTAAAATTTTTGGTAATGCCCAAACAGCAATATTTACTCGATTGCTCCAAATAAAGAATGATAAAATAGCAAATAGCGTAAGAGGGGCTAATAGTCGTTTCATATTTTAATAATTATAGAAGAATTTATTACGGAGTTTCTTGTCCAAAAAATTCGTAATTCGTTCCTATTGAATTTTCATATTCTTCTGGAACTTCTTCTTCATCATAAATTGCATCTACAGGACATTCTGGTTCACATGCACCACAATCGATACATTCTTCTGGATTAATGTAAAGTTGTTTACCAGTTGCATCAAAATCAGGAGCTTTTGCTTCTTCTCCAGCACCTTCAGGGTCCTCAGGGCCATGAATACAGTCAACAGGGCAAACTTCTACACAAGCTGTATCACAAGTGCCTACACATGGATCTGTAATTATATAAGTCATATTTTAGTGGATTATACGCAGTTTATTATGCAAAATCAACAACATGCGAACAGGTAAAAACTTTACAGCTTTTTTATGGGGAGCACCTTTTATTGGATCTATTGGGCGATCAATATATGATATCAGTATAATTTGGTTAATATTAGATATCACTAATTCTGAAAAATTAACCGGATTAATTGCAATGACTACTTATTTGCCTGCAATATTTTTTGGGTTGTTTGCAGGAGCAATAATCGATATGTATTCTAAAACGAGGGTGATGGCATTTGCACAGATTATGCAAGCTATCGCAGTAATAGGAATTCCTATTTTTTTATTATTTGATATAAAAGTTGCTTGGATAATTATGATACTTGCTTTTTTCCATAATGGATTTTCTATCCCTTTTGTACCAGCATTTAATTCATATCTTCCTACTCAAGTAGAAAAAGAAAAACTGTTAGAAGCAAACTCAATTGCAAATATTGCATGGCAATCTGCTGTTTTTATTGGTCCAATCATTGCGGCATATATTTTGACAATGATTTCTGTTGATTATTTGTTTTATATAACTGTTATATGTTATTTAATTACTGCTCTATTAACTATGAATGCTCCTCGAGATAAAACAAACGAAGAAGGGCAAAATCTAAACTTGGTTTTAAAAAATACTTATCAAGGGCTTGTTTATCTCTTTAATGACAAAACACTATTCTTTATTATTATTCTAACTATTTTGAGCAATTTATTTGTGATGGGCCCAGCTGTAGTTGGTATTCCTATACTAGTAAAGATAGCTTTAGGAGGAACAGCATCAAATTTTGCAATATGTGAAGCAGTGGTTGGCTTAGGAATGCTACTGGGAACAGCTTTTGTATACAAGTTTGGAAATCGTTTTACTCATGGCAGACTTTTTTTAACTGGGCTTTTTATAGACGGAGCAAGTTTTTGTTTATATTATTTTATTGAAAATATGATACAAATGTATATTTTATCTTTTTGTCACGGAATCGGTATTCCATTATTAATTATCTCAAGAGTATCCATTATGCAAAAAAATATTCCTGAAGAAATGTTAGGCAGGATTTTTTCCATTATTTCTATATCTATAATTAGTATGGCTGCTATTTCTTCTGGAATCATTGGTTTCGCATCAGATGTTTTTGATATTCAAACAATATTTTTATTCTTTGGAGCCGGTGCAGGGTTATGTGGAATTGCTGGATTCTTACATCCTAAAATCAAACACCTTAACTAAAATCTTCAACAAGTTTTATAACTTCACCTTTAACGAGATCACGAAAATCTTCAATAGAGAGATTTGAATACTGATCAGGAGTAATTGGTTTACCAAAAACAGTTTTTAATCTTCCTGGTTTAATAATCCAACTAGTTCTTACATTTGATTCAAATGCTCCAATAATACCAATTGGAACAACCGTGGCATTTGTAGCTTTTGCAAAATGAAAACCGCCTTTTTTAAACTCTCCCATTTCACCAGTAATGGTTCGATTGCCTTCTGGTGAATATATCATAGATGTTTTATCAACAAGCAAAATTTTCTCTGCAGCTTTTAATGTTTGACGTGCTTTATCAGTATCATCATGAGTAATTTGATATGCACCATATCGCTTTGCAAAAAATCCCCATAAAGGCCATTTAAAAATTCCTTCCCACCCAACTGCATTAACATAGTAAGGGATAGAAGATCCTAACATAAAAGCATCAAACATAGATTCGTGATTAAACATAAAAATATATGGACCTTCACTTTTTGGAGGGACCTGACCATGAATTGTATGATATTGCCAACTGCCAAGCAATAAAGCCTTACACCCTAAATGCATAGGCCAATAATAATGTTTTGGATGCATTATATAGGACAAAACTATCCCTACAATCATCATTAGGATAAAAACAGGCAAAGCAAATGCCATAATTAGTAAAGTTATTAGTATGCGTATCACTGGCATAAATATTATTCTAATTTATCTAAAATCTCTAACATTTTATAGTTTGCTTTTGGTAGAGCAAAATCATTTAGTTCATCTCTTGTAACCCATTGATATTTTTGTTTTGTTTCCAATAACGAATCATCATTAATGTCAGATAGAAATAAAGAAATCCATACTTTAAAATGACTATATTGATGGCTAACCTGTCCTAAATAATCTGGTTTAATAGGTAGGCCTGTTTCTTCCATCACTTCTCTTATTGCAGCTTCTTCTTTTAATTCATTATTTTTGATCTTTCCACCGGGGAATTCCCACAATCCCCCTAACATTTTGTCAAATGGCCGTTGCAATATTAACAGCTTGTTTCTCTTCCGAACAATGCATGTTGATACTTTTAGTGTAGGGATAGGTTTTGTTTTTTTCTTTTCTGGATAATTGATTGGATTGGAACTTGAAAATGCTTTGCAATAATCGCTAATGGGACAAAGTTGACAATTTACAAAACTAGATTGACAAATACTGCTGCCCAAATCCATTAATGCTTGATTAAAATCGCCTGGATTTTTTTTATCTTGTATTCTTTCAAGAAATTTTCTGGCTTTATTTTTATTAAGCTTGGATTTCTTTTTTAAACCTAACAACCTAAAGCTAATACGTTCTAGATTGGTATCAATTCCAACTTGATTTTGATTAAATGCAATTGCAAGAATAGTTTTTGCTGTATAATCTCCTACCCCAGGTAACTGAATTAATTTTTCGTAATTATCAGGAAAATTTTTTCTCAATATTTTTGATGTTTTATGAATATTTTTACATCTCGAATAATATCCAAGGCCTTCCCAAAGTTTTAATACATAATCATATCTAGCTTTAGATAAGGTATGAATATTGGGGAATTCTTTAATCCATTTATTATAATAAGGTATTACAGTAGAAACTTGGGTTTGTTGCAACATAATTTCAGAAATCCATATCTTATATGGATCAGTTGTTTCTCTCCAAGGAAGGGGTCTTTTATTCAGAGAATACCACCTTAGTAGGTTTTCTGAAATCATATTTCTACATCAATTAGCTACAGGTGGTTTCAATAAGTGCTGCACATGCTTTATATGGGTCTACATTTGAAGCAGGTCTTCTGTCTTCTAGATAACCTTTTCCATCTTTGTCTACATCCATAGGAATACGAATTGATGCACCTCGATCACTTACACCATATCTAAATTCGTTGATGCTACATGTTTCATGTAAGCCTGTAAGACGCTGTTCATTGTCTGCTCCATA
>JAYZKH010000060.1:0-7051 GCA_036163585.1 Fidelibacterota bacterium | reverse complement strand
ACTTAATAGATAGAGAAAATATGCCAAAACTTGCTATCGGAGAATCTTTCCGTGTTGAAGTAAGTGTTTCTAATAGTGATCCTATTTTAGACTTCAGAGGTGGCGAAGCAGTAAATTTACATATAGGAAAGCACAAAAAACATAAAGCACGAAGAGGTCTTCGTGATGGAGTTCAAGCAGACGATGGAACAATAACATATGATAATGTATTTGTTAGACATCTCAAAGTTCCTAGAGGTGCTGGTAGCGATTCAAAACATAGACGTCCATTAAAGATGCATTTTGGTGCTCTAGACTTTGGCACTATGTTAGATTCTGATGTGGATTACCATTCTTCAGTATTGGCTTTTCCATTCCATGTATACAATGAAGGAGATGATCCTCGCGGTACTCGCGAATAAATTATAACTAAAGATTAAATAAAAAGGCTACTTCGGTAGCCTTTTTTTTAGTCTAAACTATTAACAATCTTTTTAAAACTATTATTTAGTTCAGAAATCATTGTCTCAGTGTAAGGATTGAATCGTTGAATATCTTCAAACAATTCCCAAGAGTCATTACATGTTTGATTAACAAGCTTATGTAATGCTTGATACCCCACTGTATCAATATTGGTCTTTTGGGTTCCAAAATCGTCTATTACTCTTCCGATTAGATGTGTAAGTCCTTGTGATTTGGCAGCAATCATATCATGCTCATCGCAACTGATTTCTTCTATGATAATATTTTGGCTTCTAAAATATGATTTCCAAAAATCATATCTATCATGTGCATCTCGCACTTTTTCCATCATCATTACTGAACCACGTTCTTGAAAAGAATCAGGTCCAAACAACGGATGGGTTGCAATAATATCTGATTCAGGGGGCAAATGCTTTAACATCATATCTTTTGGATATACTTTCACAGAACAAACATCGACAATAGTCTTATTGCCTGCAACTTTACCAGATAAATCTTTCATTAATTTTTCAAAATCTCTTATAGGAACTGCAAGAAAGATAGTATCGTTCTTTAAAACATCCTCTAAAGGAAGAAAATCGACTGATTCGGTTTGATTATCAGGATTAATATCAAAGACTTCTACTTCGAATCCTTTTTTTAGTATTTCATATAACAAATTACCAAAACGTCCAAAACCAATGATGCCAACTTTATTCATTTTTATCCAACCTCTCTACCGCAAGGAATAATGTCAAATTTTTCTTCAAATCATGGATATCATGATCAATAATATTCAATCCATACTTTTCTGCAGATTGTTTACTTGCAATAACAGCGATATTGTCTGCAAGTTTTCCTGATGCAAGATCTTGAGCAGATTTTGCAGTATCATCTGTTTCTACTAATTTTTTTGACCAAAATTTTTCAGCAAGATAATCTTTACACTGTTTTAGTGCTTGTTCATGAGAATGAATCTCTTCAATTTCACCAAGAGAAACATTATCCTTTGCCATAAGATTTTGACTAATTTCAACATAAAACATATCAAGAATTCTACAGTTGTTTTCTGCCAATGCTTCCACACTTTCTATAACAACACCCCCTTGAGCATTTTCCATTGCAAAAATACCAACATCAACCTCATTATTATTTAAACCATTTAATACATTCATCGAACTTACCAAATAGGCTAATTCAAAATCTTGAATGTCAAATTTTTCACAATAAAACTTTGCTGCTTGTTCGCTAAAACTTCCTTCTAAACCTTGAATACCAACTTTCTTCATTCTTGCTCCAATATGTGTTGAATTGCTTTAATATATCCTTGTTTTCCCTGGCCAACAATTTGGCTTAAACAAATATTTTTAATAACCGAAATCTTTCTAAAATTTTCTCTGTTGTGAATATCAGATAAATGAACCTCTACCGCTTTCATTTCTGTACCAACAATGGCATCTCTTAATGCATACGAATAATGTGTTAATGCACCAGGATTAATTACTAAATATTGCACTTCTTTTCTCTTTGAATGTAGAAAATCAATGATTGCTCCTTCAGAATTAGATTGGAAAAATTCTAGATCAATATCCTGACAAATATCATGGTTTTTAATCCATTCATTTATTTCATTCAATGTTTCAGAACCATATATCTCTGGTTCTCTTTCACCCAATAAATTTAGATTTGGTCCATTTACTATAATTATCTTCATAAAGCACTTAAACTTTCTTTAATATCATCTAAGGTTATTTTCTCACTAATAGTTGCATTTCCAATCTCGGAAATTAAAATAAACTTTATCTTTGACCCTTGAAATTTTTTATCCCTTTTAACAAAATCAATCAAACTATCTTGATTTTTAATATCTATTGGAGGAAGTGCAAATAAAGACAATGCATTCAATGCTTCATTATAATCTGTTTCGCTTAAATTATTCATCTTTTTTGATAGATAAAGAGCACACTTCATTCCATAGACAATTGCTTCACCATGTAGTAGTTTTTCGTAGTCAAAGTAAGCTTCAATCGCATGCCCAATGGTATGTCCAAAGTTTAAGATCATTCGTAAGCCATTTTCATCGACATCTTCACTAACTACTTTGGATTTTATTTCACAAGATTTGATAATAATTTTTTCAAGCATTATGCTGTCTTTTGATTCAAGAATATCATCAAAATTATGAACAATATAGTCAAATAATTCTCTGTCATATATCAACCCATATTTCATTGCTTCAGCAAGTGAAGCACTGAATTCTTTTTGAGGTAAAGTGTTTAAAAAAGAAGTATCAATAACCACTTCATTTGGCTGATGAATTCTGCCAATTAAATTTTTTCCGCTATCTAGATTTACTCCTGTTTTTCCACCGATAGATGAATCAATCATTCCCAATAATGTTGTAGGAAATTGCACATAATTAATACCTCTCATGAAAATTGATGCAACAAATCCAGAAATATCTCCAACAACACCACCACCGACTGCAAATAATATCGAAGAACGATCGCACCCTAAGCCTGCCATTTTATTACAAATACCAATAACAGTATCGATTGATTTTGCACTTTCTTTTTCATCAATAAAATGAATAGCAAGTCCTATAGATTCCAGTTGAGAAAATTCGTTTTCAAATGCATTATAAATACTTTTTTGTGTAACCAAAATACATGTTGAATTTGATGCTCCGACTTTATCCTTAATTGAACTAACAAAATCATTTCCAATAACAATGCTATAGCTATCTTTTCCTAAATCAACTTGTACTATCTTATTCATTAAATATGCTCTTTAATTTCTTGACAAACTTCATCTATAGAAGAGTTGTCTGTTATTATCTTCATGCTTGATAAAGCTTCATATTTTGATTCCCTATCTACAAAGATATTTTCCAATACTTTTTGCCTGTCTCCATTGGATAATAAAGGACGAGAACTATCATTCTCTAATCGATGACAAAGGCTTTCAATTGATGTATGCAAATAAACACAAAATGATTCGCCTAGAATATCACAATTTGACTCACTTAATACGACCCCTCCACCAGTGGAGCAAACAATATTTTCTTTTGATGCAATTTCTTGCAATTTCTTTGATTCATGATCACGAAATTGAGCTTCACCATGTGCGAACATATCATTGATTGATAAATTATGATCTTTCTCCAATTCATGATCAATATCATAGAATGTCCAATTTAAAGATTCAGCCAATGCTTTCCCTACAGAGGATTTTCCTGAACCCATCATTCCTATTAAAAAAATCTGATTAATATTTTCCACTAGCTTTAATATGTTTCTTTAGTTGGTCTAGACTATCTCCACCAAATTTCTCTAATAATGCATCTGCTATTACAATTGCTAACATGCTTTCACCAATAATTGATGCTGCAGGAACCGCACAGGAATCAGTTCTTTCTTTGTGTGCTAATTTTGGTTCCATTGTATTCAAATCAATAGATCTAAGCGGTTTAATAAGTGTAGAGATTGGCTTCATACTTACTTTAACATGAATTGGTTGTGCATTGCTCATGCCTCCCTCTATTCCTCCAGCATTATTGCTTGATCGAGTAATCTTTTTATCTTCATAAAGGATTTCATCATGAAGTTCGCTACCAAATACAGCTCCTGATGCAAACCCTGCACCTATTTCTACCCCTTTGAATGCATTAACAGACATCATTGCCTGAGCAATACGCCCTTGCAGCTTTCCATCAGCATTAACATAGGTTCCTAAGCCATATGGTAACCCTTTTGCAATTACTTCAAATGATCCTCCGACCGAATCACCGTTTGCTTTTGCTTCATCAATAATTGCAATCATTTTCTTTTCAGTTTTTTTATCAAGACATCGCACAGCAGATTTATCTACTGTTTTATTGAGTTTTACAAGATCAATATCATTTTCAACAGGGGTTTCATCAATAATGTCATGAATTTGGTATACCCTACTCCCGACTGTAATACCTACTTCCTCTAATAATTTTCTACAAATTGCTCCAATACCAACACGCATTGCAGTTTCTCTTGCTGATGAACGTTCTAAAACATTTCTAATATCATCAAAATCATATTTCATTACACCAGCCAAATCAGCATGTCCTGGACGAGGCATTGTCACTTTTTTATGCTCTTTTTTGGGCTTTCCGACTGCCATTCTATCTTCCCAGTTCACCCAATCTAAATTTTTAATTAAAAGTGAAATTGGAGATCCCAATGTAGTTTCATGACGTACTCCTGAAAAAATTTCTGCATAATCTTTTTCAATCTTCATGCGTTTTCCTCTGCCATGTCCCTGCATTCTTCGCAACAAGTCTTTGGCAATATATTCTTCGGTAAGATGCATTCCTGCTGGAATACCTTCTATAATACCAATGAGCCCTTTTCCGTGCGACTCTCCTGCAGTCATGTATGATATTTTCTTCAACATAATACGTTCTCCAATTGTTTTTTAATTGAGTCCAATTGTGGGCTCACATTATAAGTAGTTTCAGTCCAAATTTCAATAGACTTGATTGCTTGAAAAATGAGCATATCTAATCCATTGATACATTGCTTAACCTGAGTTCTGTGTTTTTCTAAAAAAAGTGTATTCTTTGCAGTATAAATCAAATCAATTAATACCGAATCACTGTGCAAAGGAATCGTAAAAAAATCATTCTTATCCTCTTGTTCATACATTCCAAGTGGTGTAGTGTTGATTACCACATCAAATGCCTTATCAGCATCATCAAATAAGCGAATATCAAGATTCATACGACTCTTTGCATAAGACTGTATTTTTAAGGCATTTTCTATGGATTTGTTCTTCACAGTAATGGATCCTGCTTTGCCATCGCTTAATGCTTTAATAATAGTCTTAGAAGATCCGCCTGCTCCCAACACAAGGCAATGCTTTGAAGCAATATCAATATTGTTAAAACAAAGCATCATTTGAAATCCATAAAAATCTGTATTATATCCCTTGAGATGTTCTCCAGTTTTTTTGATACAATTTATGTTGCCTAAGATTTCAGCTTTTTCATCTAATTCATCAACAAATTGTAATCCATTTTCTTTGTGTGGAATTGTAATATTAATTCCATCGAAACTGCCGGCTTTAAATGCATCAAAAAACGAACTCAACTCTTCATGAGAAATATCATTTTTTTCATAGGTATATCCCTGCAAATTCAACACATCAAAAAGAATTCTCTGCAATTCAGGACTAATGCTTTGATCAACCGGGTTTCCTATTAATCCTAACTTCACGATAACATCTCTTCAATTGTTTCAAAAAATCCTGGTAATGAAATATCAATACATGCTTTATTATCAAGTTTATACTCCCCAAATACAGCAATACTTAATACAACAAATGCCATCGCAATACGATGATCATCAAAAGACTGAATCGTTGCCATGTGTGTTGGTGTCCCACCTTCTATAATTAAACTATTGTCTTCTTCATATGCTTTAATACCAAAGTTGACCAAATTATCGATAATTGCTTGTACACGATTGCTCTCTTTAAACTTTAATTCTTCGATTCCGTTAAAAACAGTTTTACCCTTTCCTAATGCAGCTAATACAGCCAAAATAGGTATTTCATCAATAACAGATGGAATGGAATAGGATGATACTTCAAAACTATCCACTGATGATGATTGAAAGCTAACATCGCCGCATAATTCACCATTCATATGGTGTTGATTTGATATAGTAGCAGCAATACCAATCTTATTTAAAATATTCATAAAACCAATACGTGTTGGATTAAGCAACATATTGCGAATGGTAACCTGTGATTCTTTCATTAAAACGGCCAATACAATGAAAAAAGATGCCGAAGAAGGATCTGATGGAATGTCCATTGTGATTGGTGCAAGCAATGAAGAAAGTGGTTCGATACGAATGTCACGATCCATTACTGTAATAATGGCACCCATATGATGCAACATAATCTCAGTATGGTTTCTTGATGTATTAATCTCAGAAACATTTGATGATGATTTTGCACCCAATCCAGCCAACAAAATAGAAGACTTCACTTGTGCACTGGCAACTGGCATTTTATAATTAATTCCATTTAACGGACCAGATGCATCTACTGTTAGTGGTAATAAACCATTATTCGACTCAATATGGCATCCCATTTGTGTAAGTGGCACAATCACCCTATCCATTGGCCTAGAAGACAAAGAACCGTCTCCTGTTAGCGAAAATTGAAGACCCTGAGAAGATAAGAAACCAGATAACAATCTTGCACTTGTCCCAGAATTTCCACAATCAATTGGATTTTTAGGGTTAGAAAGTGTTGTTCCAGTAATAGTTAATTTCTTATCATCATTTTTAATGAGTGCACCACATGCTTGTAGTGCTTTAATAGTAGATTGTACATCTTTTCCATCATTCAAATTTGTAAGCTCGCTTACACCGTCTGCGATAGAAGCTAGCATTACTGCTCGATGAGAGATAGACTTATCTCCTGGCAATGAAATGATATTATTAATGGCCATTTTTCTCCATCTCAGTTGCAATATTAAAAGAAAGTTCTAATGCTTGATTTGCATTCAATCTTGGATCGCAATGTGTATGGTATCGTGAATTTAAATCTTTGTCACTAAGTTTAT
>JAYZKH010000059.1:0-5341 GCA_036163585.1 Fidelibacterota bacterium | reverse complement strand
ATTCCAAAAACAACTGCTTTTGCACCTGAGGGTGACGGGCAGACCTTCTCTCCTAGCTTCTTCACTGCATCAGCAGGGTTTGCGAGAGCATTCTCTGATCGTGTTAATGTTGGTGCTGCTGTAAAGGTTATTTCAGAGTCAATTGAAGAAACCTCAGCAACAGGGATTGCATTGGACGTAGGTGTTCAATACAAATTCCCAACACAACCATTAACATTTGGTGTATCAATGAAGAATGTTGGTAGCAGAATGCATTATGATGGTATTAATCTAGACCAGGATCTTCAACCTGAAGGTTCTGCTTCTTGTTCATCTAATGAATCATTCAGAATTGTAGCAGATAATTTTGCACTTCCAACTAGTTTGGATATATCTGCAACATATACATTAATCAACAGCTTAGATATTAGTGCGAACTTCACTAATCATTCATACCAATCTAACACACTAGGAATTGGAGCTAAATATACTTTAGGTTCAGCATGGGTGGGAGCAGGAACTGTTATGGTTCTTGGTGACGACGAACAACCAGCTGGTGTTAACGATGCTGATTGGGAAGAATGGAGTGGAACTAATTGGGGTGGATCACTAGGAGCAGGTGTTACTGTTCCTGTCGGTGATTACGACATGCATATTTCATATGCTATGAGAACTGCCAATGAGTTCTTTGATGATCACACTACTATTCAAGTATCTTTAGATTTTTAAACAGTTCTAGTTTAAGATTCTAGAAAAAAGGGGCTCTGAAAAGAGCCCCTTTATTTATTCAAACAATAAATCAATATTTTCTTTTAATAATTCTGGTGGAATATTTTGTCCTAGAAAATACTTCCCTCCATCATCTTCAAAATATAGTTCCCAGTGGAGATGTGCTCCTTTCTCATTTTTAAGAGCACCGCTTGAGGTACCGGTGTTTCCTGAAAAACCAATTAATTGTCCTTTTTCTACTCTTGTCCCAGGAAGAATGCCATCAGCAATTCCTGCTAGATGTGCATAGACACTAATAGTTCTGAAATTGGGAGCAATGCTATATCCGTGGTCAATAACAATTGATTTGCCCAATAAAATGTAGTTATATATATCTTCGGGGGTTTTAGACAATTTTTGTGTTGTTTCTAAAAATGCATTATATGTCTCGATATCTACATCATTGTGTGAAGGGTTGCTACGTACTATAATACCGCCAGAAACAGCCATAATAGGCCCATTTAAGGGTATTGGGAAGTCTATTCCATGATGTGTCCCTGATCGGTACTCTCTTAAAGCATTTGGGAGCAAATTGAGATATTCAGGCACAGGATAGTTTTGTGAAGGAAGCTGTATAGTTTGTAGTAGCTCATTTGCATGAAGATTAATTTCTTCATTGATATAAAACAGATATTCATTTTTTGGAGTTATTTCTGAGTTAATCGATGATGTTGGTATTGCACATCCGATTAGAATAAAAATTATTGCTATATGTAAAACATTTTTATGCATTATGGGTTACTATATATTCTAAGCCCTTATATTTTATACTAATTTTAATGATATTTTTGCTTTCTTTTCCAATCCAAACTTTCATTACCGAATTATTAAGCAACACCGTGTTTAGTATATCTGTTTTTTTATCTATTTTTCCTTCTAATAGTTTTATATCTACCCTATATAAAGTGGCATCAATTTTGTTTATAGTTTCGTCACCTGCATCTAAAAACCTAATTTCACAGGGCAAATTATCAATTAATGTAAAATCTTTTTTCCATTTTGCATCTTCAATTTCAGTGACAGTATTTGATAAGAAAAAAAGAAGCAGATTATCTTTGTTTAGATCTTTTTTATTGTATTTTAATGTTTCAAAAAACATTTCTCCTGTTTTTGCGGGAGAGATAATTATTTTTTCTTCTATTGTTATAGTACAGAAATCAATTTTTCCATACAACAACACATCATAAGTTGTTTTTGGTTTTGCAAACAAAGCAACACTTAGAAAAAATAGTGCCAGTATAGTGTTTTTATAGTTTTTCAAAAATTAAATCAGTATTTGAGATGCAATAAAGAAATACAAAGCTACACCTAAAATATCAATAGCAGTAGTTACAAACGGTCCAGTAGAAATTGCTGGATCAAAGTTTAATTTTTTTAACAACAATGGTACACTCGCACCTACTGCTGTAGCAATAGTCATGGAGCAACCAATACTTAATCCAATAACTAACCCAAGATTAGGGAGCACATTTCCTGTAATTAATTCAGAAGAAAAACCAATTAAAGCACCATAAAGAATCCCCAATATTGCTCCAACAAAAATTTCTTTAACAATTAATGTGATAGAATTTTCTACATCAACTCTTCCTGTAGCAATTCCGCGCACAACAATTGTAGATGATTGAGTGCCAATGTTTCCTCCAATTCCAATAATGACAGGTATAAATGCTGCTAATACGATCATTTCTTGTAAAAGCACATCAAAATAACCAATAATTGCAGCAGCACACACTCCCCCAATCAAGCTAGCAAAAATCCAAGGAGCTCTAGATTGGGCATTTTCTATAGGAGATTTTAACAAAATTTCTCTGTCTTTACCTACACCTGCCATTTGTAAAAAGTCTTCAGATGCTTCTTGGCGAATAATATCTACAATATCATCAATGGTAACAATCCCAAGAAACCTATTCTGTTTATTTACAACTGGCAATGCAAGATAGTTATATTGTGCAACAATTTTTGCCACTTCTTCTTGATCGGTGTCAGAGCTAACCGCATGAATATCTTTAATCATCACTTCTCGCAATTTTTTTGTACTTTTTGAAGTCACTAAATTTCTTAAAGAAATTACCCCAACCAGCTTTTCTTTGTTATCTACCACATAAACATAAAATACTCTTTCATTGTCAGGATATGATTGTAATTCCGAAATAGCTTTTTTAACAGTTAAGCCTTGGTTGAGCATAAAGGTTTCTTTTGTCATCACACTACCAGCACTGTCATCCGCATAAGACATAATTTCTTCCACATCTTCTAGGTCTTCCGCTTCTAATTTTTCCAAAATTGCATCCTGAATTTCTTTTGGAAGCATGCCTATAATCATTGCCTGATCATTGGTGCCAAGATGACGGAAAATTTTTGATATATTTGTAGTGCTTTCTTCAGATAAAAGATTTTGGATTAATGCCTCATCTAGTTCTTCTAAAATTTCTGCTTTATAAGCAAAGGTGGGAGATAGTTTAAATAAGATTTTTTGGTTTTCTACATTAAGCCCTCTCATAATCATAGCAATGTCTGCTGGATGTGTTTTACGTATAATTTTTGTTAAGTTTGAACCGGCCTTTCGTCTTAAAAGGCGCTCTATTGTTGTTTTTAACAAAGAAATTTCTGTTGAAAATATTGCTTTTTTCATTGTATTGGATTTTCAATAAATTAACTCTACTTTATAACAAATTAAAGATTAAGTAAATGGCTAAAATAACCAAACAATCAGAAAACTTTTCTAAGTGGTATACCGATACAATACTACATGCTGATTTAGCCGACTATGGTCCCGTTAAAGGAACAATGGTAGTAAAACCATATGGATTTTCCTTGTGGTCTAATGTTAAAAAAGCATTAAATAATATGATTGAAGAATCAGGCCATGAAAATGCCTACTTCCCTCTTTTTATCCCAAAAAGTTTTTTTGAAAAAGAAGCAAAACATGTGGAAGGGTTTGCAAAAGAATGTGCTGTTGTTACTCATTCTAAGTTAGTTGCTAAAAACGACGGCCTTGAAGTGGACCCTAAATCTAAACTAGAAGAAGAGATTATTGTTCGACCAACTTCAGAAACTATTATTTGGTCTATGTTTAAAAAATGGATTACATCTTACCGTGATTTACCGGTAATGATTAATCAATGGGCAAATGTTGTGCGCTGGGAAATGAGAACAAGACTGTTTTTAAGAACATCTGAGTTTTTGTGGCAAGAAGGACACACTGCACATGCCACCAAAAAAGAAGCAATGGAAGAAACATTAAAAATTGTTGAAATATATAAATCATTATTTGAAGACCACCTTGCAATTCCAACATTGATTGGCAAAAAATCTGATTCAGAAAAGTTTGCAGGTGCTGAAGAAACATTTTCAATAGAAACAATGATGAGAGATAAAAAAGCTCTTCAAGCCGGGACCTCACATTATTTAGGCACAAATTTTGGCAATGCTTTTGATGTTAAGTTTCAAAGCAAAGACAATAAAGAACAGCCTGTATATGCTACGAGCTGGGGTGTGAGCACTCGTGTGATTGGTGCATTAATTATGGTTCATGGAGACGACAAAGGGTTAAAAATTCCTCCTAAAGTTGCTCCACACCAAGCGGTCATTATTCCTATTAATCCAAAAAATGAAAACGAAAAGGAATTCAATAACTTTGTAAACAAAGTAACCGCTGATTTAGATAAAAATAACATTAGATGTAAAGTAGACAACTCAGAAAATACCCCTGGATTTAAATTTAATTTTTGGGAATTAAGGGGAGCACCAATAAGAATTGAAATTGGTTTACAGGAACACAAAGATAAAAAACTAACAATATGTAGAAGAGATACAGGTGAAAAAATCTCTATTAAACACGACGATATCAATGCTATTGAAGAGATGTTACATAACATTCAAGAAAGCATGTATAATTCTGCAGCTAAATTCTTAAAAGAAAATACTGTAGAATTAGACAGCTATAAAGATCTGCAGAAAAAACTATCAAAGGATAACTGTTTTATTAAAGCATATTGGGACGGTTCTGAGGAATCAGAAATGAAAGTAAAAGAAGACACTAAAGCCACTATTCGATGTATTTTAGAAGACATAGATGATAAAAAAGCCAAATGCATTGTTTCTAATAAACCAGCCAAACATCTTGTGGTTTTTGCAAAAGCATATTAATTACTATGAAAAATCTATTATCTTATTTTTTATTGTTTGGGTTGTTGTACCTCTTTTTATGGCCAGTGCCAATCGATCCAGTTTCTTGGGAAACCCCTAAACCTCCAACAATGGAAGGCATTTATGCCAAAAATGATTATTTAAAAAATATAGAAATATTTTGGGCCAACGATGGGCACTATGGCCCAGAAGATATAGCAATTAATGATGGCAATTTATATGCCGGATATCATGATGGAGTTATTATGAGCTCTGTTGGTGAGTTCTACAACACAAATGGGCGCCCTCTTGGTATGACATTTGATTCTAATAACAATTTAATTGTTGCGGATGCGATTCAAGGTTTAATATCTATCAATCAAGAAGGTGTTTCTACAACCCTTACAATCAAGTCTGATTCGGATAATATTCCACTAGGATTTACAGATGATTTAGATATTGCAAG
>JAYZKH010000058.1:0-2858 GCA_036163585.1 Fidelibacterota bacterium | reverse complement strand
CAAACAAAACATAATTTTTTCTTTTATATGGCCATTGAAAATTTATTTTATCTTTATTATCACTCATTATCTGGAAAAGTTAAATGTGTTATACAAAGTTTCCAAAAATATAATTAATTTCTGCCTTCCAAATGGAACAGAATAGAATACAAATTATCTTAACCAATTTCTTTGTTATTGGATTTTTATTTTTTTTATTGTTCTCTACATTGAATACCAATTCGATTGATAAAACAACATTTGTGATTAAAAAAGGCATGTCTTTAAACACTCTTACAAATGTTTTATATGAAAATAATATTATTAGCAATAAAGCTGCTTTTAAATATTCGGTTGTATTAAGAGGTTTGTCTGGCAATATCCCAACAGGGACTTTTGTGATAGAGGGAGATGTTAGTAATGGCAAAATAATCAACACCATTTTTAGTGATGGACCAATGAGAATAAAAATTACTTTTCCTGAAGGATTAAGATCTGATAAAATAGTTGAAAAGATTGATAATACATTTGGACATGAGAGCACTAACCTTATTAATGATACCAAATTTATAAATCAATTTGGAATTGAGTCTAATTCATTAGAAGGATATTTATACCCGGACACTTACTATTTTTTTTATGATATGAATGCCGAACAAATCTTAACTGTTATGATTAATCAATTCTGGAATAATTTTAATGAATCGTTATTAAATAGAGCAAATGAACTAGGTTTTACAATTCATGAAGTCGTGACTCTCGCTTCTATTATTGAAGGAGAAGCGATGATTGATAGTGAGCGAAAAACAATCTCTTCAGTTTATCATAATCGATTAAAAAAACGAATGAAATTGCAAGCAGATCCTACAATACAGTATTTATTTACAGACGGACCAAAAACTTTATTAACAAAACACTTGACAATTGATTCTCCATATAATACATATATATACTACGGTTTACCTCCGGGGCCAATTAATAATCCTGGAATTAAATCAATTGAAGCTGCACTTTATCCAGAAGATACCAATTATTTGTATTTTGTTGCAAAAGGGGACGGATATCATGTATTTAGCACTAATGAGTTTGACCATTCAAAAGCAAAAAGAGCATATAAAAAACAGAAAAGAATGAAATGAAATTATCTGATTTAAACAATGAACAATTAAAAGCTGTCAAAGCTACCAAAGGACCAGTACTTGTTTTTGCAGGTGCTGGTAGTGGAAAAACTCGAGTACTCACTTATAAAGTTTGGTATTTGATTAAGAATAAGATTTACTTACCAAATGAGATTTTAGCTCTAACATTTACAAATAAAGCAGCATCAGAAATGAAAGGACGCATCAATGCTAGTGTTAGTTGTGATAGTGTTACTGTTGGTACTTTTCATTCAGTAGGTGCAAGAATTTTAAGAAAGCATATCCAACACATTGATACGAGATATAGTAATAGTTTTACGATTTATGATGAATCAGATCAAAAGTCGATTTTAAAAGAAATTATAGAGGAATTAGATTTGAGTGATTACAAAGAATTTCACCCAAATATTTTAAGATCAAGAATTGATAATTTTAAGAATTCCTCTATGTCAGTAAAAGATGTTCAATCTCAAACAAATGGATTTGAAAATGAGAAGATTGCTGAAATTTATGATTTATACTTAGAGAAATTAATTAATAATAATGCTGTTGATTTCAATGATTTAATTCTTCTTCCAATCGTGCTATTTAAGAAAAATAAAGCATTATTAAAGTCTTATCAAAATTTATGGAAGTATATTTTAGTTGATGAATTTCAGGATACTAATTCATCTCAATTTGAGTTTATTAGTTTTCTTGGATCTGGACATAAGAATATCACTGTAGTTGGAGATGATGATCAATCAATCTATGGTTGGAGAGGTGCCAATATTGATAACATACTCACTAATTTTAAAAAAGTTTTTCCAAAAGCAAAGGAAATCAAATTAGAAAAGAACTATAGGTCCAGCCAAAGAATTCTTGATGCAGCTTGGTCTGTTGTTTCTAATAATACTAATCGTGCTGAAAAACAATTAGTAGCTACAAAAGGTAAAGGGGATAAGATCTCTTTGATTTCTGCGAGCAATGATGAACAAGAAGCACTTGCTATTTCAGATTCAATTAAAAAAGATATCAAAGTTAATAAAAGCACATTTCAAGATTTTGCAATTCTTTATAGAACTAATGCTCAGTCTCGAATCATTGAACAAATCTTGATGAGAGAAGGCATTCCGTATAATATAGTTGGAGGTACAAAGTTTTATGATAGAAAAGAAATCAAGAATGTTATTGCATACTTGACTTTAATCTGTAATCCCAATGATGATATTGCCTTAAAACGAATTATTAATTTTCCTGTTAGAGGACTTGGTGAGAAATCAATAAAACTATTTCAAGAACTAGCAAAAGAAAAAAAGATTTCACTATTTAGTTCTTTACAATTTGCTAATGAATTAAAATTGAGAAACAAACAATGTGAAACCATCAATAATTTCTATAATTCCATTAATGGATTTCATGAATTATTAGAGAAATTAGATTCCAAAGAATTATTTCGTGTTGTGTTAGAAGAATTTAGCATTGAATATTATTATAAAAATAATCCTCTTGAACAAGATCGTTATAACAATATTCAGGAATTAAAATCTAGCATAGATCATTTTGCTCAGAATTCCGATGGTGGTTTAAAAGAATTTCTTCAAGAAATATCTTTATATACAGATTTAGATGATTGGAATAACAAACAGAATGCTGTAACACTTATGACTGTACATGCAGCAAAAGGATTAGAATTTGCTACGGTATTCATAACAGGATTAGAACAGGGATTATTTCCATTAATTAGGATTGATGACACTG
>JAYZKH010000057.1:0-30900 GCA_036163585.1 Fidelibacterota bacterium | reverse complement strand
AGAGAAACTTTTCTTTAAATTTTCAGTCTTTAAAATTTTAGTCATTATTAATAATTCCTCTAGGCTGTGTAATTTTCCATTCAGTTAAATCAATATTTGATTCAAATCCTTTTCCATAAAAAGTATCAAGTTCTCCTGAAATAAATGTTAATTCTGCATCTGTAAAAATTCTATCTACTTTATTATTCCATAACAAAGAATCAGTTAACAATTCTTCCCCATTATCAGCCTTGACTATTACATTACCAAAAGCATTGATTTGATTCTCCTTTTCGCTTACAAGTGCATAATCTGACTTAACAGTGGAAGAATGGCGATAATTAGTGTCATACAAATCAACAACTACATTATTGGTTAATTTTAAAAGAAAATCATCATCATTCTTTTCTAATAATTCTGCTGTGACTAAAGCTTTGATGTTTCCCATTTCTGTTAATGTGATTTCAACATCTGTTGAAAGTTGACTATGAACTGATTTAGTCGTTTTTTCGCTTGTATTATCATTGCTATAACAAGCAATAAGGAAAAAAAATGCAAGATAATAAAATTTCATCGTAATTCAGAAAGCAACTCGTTGATTGCATCATCAAAATTGCCCCTTGAGCTAATAATTAAATCAATTATTTCTCTAACTGCACCATGACCGCCAGCTTTTGATGTAATATAGTGTGCATGTTTCGAAACATAATCTGGTGCATTTGGAACTGAAACAGCTAAACCAACTTTTTCAAATAGTGGAATATCAATAACATCATCACCAATAAAACAAATTTCATGATCTTCTATGTTATAATCTTTTTTCAGTTCATTATAAGATTCAATTTTTCTAATTATACCATTATAAACTTTGTCGATTTTTAATTTTTCAGCACGATAAGATGTAGTAGCACATTCTCTACCTGTAATCCAAGCAGTTTTAATATCAATATCTAATCTATTGAGCATATGAAATCCCACACCATCTAAGACACTGAAATTCTTTGCTTGTTCTCCATTTGTACCATAAATGAGTGTTCCATCAGTTAAAACTCCATCTACATCACAAATCAAAAGTTTAATTGATTCTAATTTTTCTTTTAAAGTATTATCCATGTTGTAAATACACTTTTCTGAATTCTATCATTGATGTTAACAATGATTCAAGTTTATCTAATGGCCATTGAGTACTTGCATCGCTTAATGCATTATCAACATCATCGTGGACTTCCATAAAAATTCCATCACAACCTGTTGCAACCGCAGCACGAACTTGCCCTGGAATAAAATCTCTTTGTCCAGATGTTGTTTTTTCAGTATTTCCAGGCACTTGTGCACTATGTGTTGCATCATAAATTACTGGAAAACCAAATTCTTGCATAATTTGAATAGAACGCATATCAGAAGTTAGATTATCATATCCGAATGAATTCCCACGCTCTGTAATAAGAATATTTTTGTTATTTGTGCTAAGTATTTTATCAATAATATTTTTCACCTTGTAAGGAGATAAAAATTGTCCTTTTTTTACATTAACAACCTTTCCAGTTTCTCCAGCTGCAATCAATAAATCTGTTTGTCTACATAAAAAAGCAGGGATTTGAAGAATGTCTGCAACATCACTCACACTTTGAGCATGCTCTGGATGGTGAATATCTGTTGTAATAGAAATTTGAAGTGATTCTTTTACTTCTTGAAGAATTTTTAATCCTTCATCTAAACCATTACCTCTAAATGAATCAATTGATGTTCTATTTGCCTTATCAAAAGAAGCTTTAAAAATAAATGGTATTCCTAATTTGTCTGTAATAGATAAAACAGCTTCTGCCATTTTTAAAACATGATCTCTGTTTTCAATTACACAAGGTCCACCAATAAAAGGAAGGGCTTCTCCTCCAAAAACAATATTATTACATTTTACTTCATTAGTTTTCATTTCTTACTCTTTTTTAATGATGCTTTTACAAATCCATAAAATAATGGATGTGCTTTATCAAGTCTACTTTTTAATTCAGGATGAAATTGACAACCAACAAACCATGGATGATTATCTAATTCAATAGTTTCTACTACACCTAAATCTTTATTCATACCTGAAAAAATTAACCCTTTTGAACGCATTTGTTTAACATATTTATTATTTACTTCCCAACGATGACGATGACGTTCATGAATAATTTTTTTCTTATATGCTCTTGATACTCTTGTTTTAGGTTCAATATCACATTTGTAAGATCCTAATCGCATCGTCCCACCTTTAATCTTAATGGCTTTTTGAGATTCCATAATTTCAATAACAGGATGTTTAGACTTAGGATTAAACTCTGTACTATTAGCATTGTTAAGATTACATACATGTCTTGCAAAATCAATTACGGCACACTGCAAACCTAGACAAATACCTAAAAATGGAATATTATTTTCTCTTGCAAATTTTGAAGTTAAAATTTTACCTTCTGCACCTCTAGAACCAAATCCTCCAGGAATTAAAATACCATCAATGCCTTCAAATGTTTTCTTTGCATGATTATCATTATGAATTTTTTCAGTGTTAATCCATACTACTTCTACATTTGTATTGTTTTCTACACCTGCATGAATAAAAGATTCCAAAATGCTTTTATATGCATCATGCAATTCGGTATACTTCCCACACATTGCAATTTTTATATTATGATCAGGATTTTTATATGTATTTACAAATTTTTGAAGCTTATCAACAGATGGTTTGTTTTTAAGCTGAAGCCTATCCAATATCATTTTGGTGACATTTTGCTTTTCAAATAATAAAGGCACTTCATAAATGCTAGATACATCTTTATTTTCAATCACATGAGACGGTTTAACATTACAGAAAAGTGCTAATTTCTCTTTAATTGATTTGTTAATACTTTGTGAAGTCCTACAAAATATAAAATCAGGAGTTAAACCAATTTCTCGCAATTTCATCACTGAATGTTGGGTAGGTTTTGTCTTGATTTCTCCACTAGAAAAAACATGTGGAAGTAGTGTTAAATGAATAATAAGTGAATTAAAATATCCCACATCTAGCGATAATTGACGAATTGCTTCAAGAAATGGTAAACTTTCTATATCACCAACTGTGCCTCCTACTTCACAAATAACAATATCATATTTATTGCTTTTTGATAGTTCATAAATACGATTTTTAATTTCATCAGTAACATGAGGGATTACTTGAACTGTTTCTCCCAAATAATCACCTAAACGTTCTTTATCTAATACAGTGCTATAAATCTGACCTGCAGTAGCATTATTGTCTTTGGACATATTTTCATCAATAAATCTTTCATAGTGACCTAAATCCAAATCAGTTTCTGATCCGTCATCTAGAACAAATACTTCTCCATGCTGATATGGATTCATAGTACCAGGATCAACATTTAAATAAGGATCAAGCTTGAGAATGTTTACTTTAAGACCAGAACTTTTTAATAAATAACCAATTGATGAAGCAGAGATACCTTTCCCGAGGCCGGACATTACTCCGCCCAATACAAATATAAATTTTGTCTTAGACTTCATAATATTTTAAATCTTCTTCTATATCAATACTTCTATGCTGGAAATTAGTAATTAATATCTTAATTGCAAGATTATTATCAAGAGCTCTTAATTGTTCTAATTTTAATTCTTTTTCATTCTCTGTTTGTTCTAGAGATGTGAATTTCATTAAAACTTCTTTACGATAAGCATAAATACCAATATGACGAAAATATTGTTGATCTTTTTTGACTATTTCTCTTTCAAAATTTATAGCATAATTATTATCATCTAAATACACCTTAACAACATTCGGATTTGATAAATCTTTATTCGTTAAATTTGTTGAAGCTACTGATGCCATTTGGACTGAAGGATCATCAAATAATAAAATGAGATTATCAATAATATCAGAATCAATTTTAGGTTCATCTCCTTGTATATTTATAATAATATCACAATCAAATTTTTCGGAAGCTTCTGCAACCCTATCTGTTCCTGATTGATGATTTATAGAGGTCAATATAGTCTCACATGAATTATCAATGTGTGATTTAGTTTCTTCAGAATCAATTGCAATAATAAGTTTATCAAGATATTTAGATTCACTTGCATTATCATATACATGTTGAATAATTGATTTTCCATTGAGAGAGTGAATAATTTTTCTTGGAAATCTTTTGGAGTCTAGTCGAGCAGGAATAATGCCTAAGTTCACTGATTATCCTTCTTTACAACCAAAGGAATTTCAATATAGTCGTCTTTAGATTCAGGACTATTATCTATTACCTTATCTTTCGGAATCGAAGCTTCTGAAGTATCTTCTCTTAAATTGCTAGTTGCATCATGGACATTAACTAACTCTTCTACATTCGAAGTATCAATTTCATTTAATAAATCCATATAATCTAAAATATTATTCATATCCTTGGTGTGATTCTTTAATTCAGATTCAGATAAAGATAGTTTGGATAGTGCAGCTATTTTTTTTACTTCTTCTTTCGTTACTTTTTTTGATTTAGACATAGAAAGTACAATTTATCTATTCGTATCGAATAGAGTCAATAGGATTAAGATTTGATGCTCTAATTGCAGGATACAATCCAAAGATAATGCCCATAGCAGCACAAATCTGAATACTATACCATACCCAATTAAACGGAATGGTAGGATCTTGCTCCATAAAATAAGCAACAACATTTCCGAATAATAATCCAAGAACAACTCCAAAAATTCCTCCAATAATCGAAATAAGCATTGCCTCAATTAAGAATTGTAAAAATATATCGATTCGTCTAGCTCCCAATGCTTTTCTTACACCAATTTCTTTGATTCTTTCTGTAAGTGAGACAAGCATAATATTAGCAATACCAATACCGGCAACTAATAAAGAGATCCCTGCTACTAATCCAATAAAAATCTGTAAATATTGAGTAAAATCACCGAATGTATCCATTAATTGATCATTTGTTGCGATATAAAAATTATTTTCTTCGCCTGGTGGGATTTTTCGAATTGCTCTGAAAGCACCAATTGCTTCATCGGTTGCAGAATCCAAAGTTTCCATTGATTCTGATTCTAAAATAAGCTGTAAATCAGCTCTTCTCCAATTCCTACCACCAAAATATTGTAAGAATGTGGATATAGGGATACCAATCATGCTATCCATGCTCTGTCCTAACATTTCTCCCTTAGGTTCAAGCAAGGCAATCACTGTAAAAGGTATGTTATCAATTTTAACTATCTGGCCAACAGGATCAGAATAAGGAAATAATTCATTTTTAATGTCATAACCAATCATTGCAACACGTGCACGATCATTTAAATCTTGCTCTCGCAGATTACGTCCATCAATAATATCATATTTATAAAGAGAAAGAATTTCAGAGTCTCCACCCCAAAAACTGGATAATCTATTTTTTAATTCTTCTTTCCCAACACTAATTGTGCGATCACTTGGTTCTTCAGCCACAACTGCTGATACATGTTTTGTTAAAGTTAAACTACGTTTTAATTGTTCATATTCTGACCAAGTAATTCTTGGTTTATTTCTTGATTCTCTACCTTCTCCACCAAAACTAATTTCAATTGGATTATCTTTTGTAATGTAAAATACATTAGTCTTCATCTCTTCAACTAAACCGGATGTAGCTTTGTCAAAAGTTGTTAATACTGTCATAATTGCAATAATAGAGGAAACACCAACAGTAATACCAAGAAGGGTTAAAAAAGTACGAAGTTTGGTTTGACCAAAGTAAAAAAGTACTCCTCCAACAGCATCACTTAAATAATTAAAAATTCTATTCATGACGTAATGCATCAATTGGATTAAGGTTTGCAGCAGTTCTTGCTGGAATCATTCCAGATGTAATGCCTATAAACACACAAATGAGAAAAGTATAGAAAATCAAAAGAAGATCAAATTCAACTGGAAGACCTGCATAAGACGAAAGTGCAACAGTAATCAATTTAACTAAAGCAATGCCTATTGTTCCTCCAATAATCGAAATTGCAATAGCTTCACTTAAGAATTGAATTAAAATATTATTATTAGTTGCACCCATTGCTTTTCTAAGACCAATTTCTTTTGTTCTCTCTTTTACTGAAACAAACATTACATTCATGATTCCAATTGCAGAAACCAATAAAGATATTCCTGTCACCATAAAACCCATCGCAGCAATAGCAGTCTTTAAACTGTCAAACTGACTTTGATAAGCATCTGCAGAATTAACAGAGAAATTATCTTCTTGGTCAGGTCGTAATTTGCGAGCAACACGCATAATCATTGCAACTTCTTCTTTCGCTTTGATTAAATCTTCACTATTTGTTCTTAAGACTAATTCATCAAAACCCCATCTTGTTAATATTCTTTTGAAAGTTGTTGAAGGCATAATAACAAGATTGTCAAGAGTTCCACCTGGAACCATCCCCATACCCTGTTCTTTTAATTCACCGATAATTTCAACAGTTACACCACCAATTTTTATTTTTTTACCTATTGGATTCTCTCCATCAAAAAATCCTTCACGAACTTTTCCACCAACTATCACAACTCTTCTTTGTAAATCCCATTCATTTTGAGAGAAAAATCTACCATTGATAATTTTTGTACCACTCAACATCTCACCATAACTAGGGTATACACCATTAATTTGGAGCCAAGAAGCTTTATTTTGATAAGTTGATCTTATCCAAGTATTCTTCTTAACAGAAACATCAGTAACATATTCACTATACTGGTTAATATAGCTAAGAGATTCCTCTTTAATTTTTGGACGATTGCGATATTTCCACCAATCAAAATCAAATGACCAAGGCCATGTAGATACATATAACTTGTCATTCCCATAATAAGCCATTGATTTTGCAAATTCTTTATCAATGCTTGAAACTCCAGCAGTAACAACACTAACAGTAAAGATACCAATTGTTAACCCTAGAGAAGTAAGAGCAACTCTTACAATATTGGATCTAATTGCTGAAAGCCCAATGAGAATATTTTTTATTATATCATTCATCTAAAGTGATTTTACCATCAAAAATTTCTACTCTTCTCTTTGCTCGTTTTGCAACTGATTTTTCATGGGTAACAATAATTAAAGTGTTTCCGGCTTTATGTAGTTTATCAAGAAATTTCAAAATTTCTTCACCACTTTTTGAATCTAGATTACCAGTTGGTTCATCTGCTAAAATAATAGATGGTTTATTGACCAAAGCACGTGCAATTGCTACACGTTGTCTTTGACCTCCAGAAAGTTCATTTGGTTTATGAGTCATTCTATCAGACAAACCGACAATATTGAGTGCTTCTTTTGATTGTTCAAGTCTTTCTTTTCTAGTTAATGAAGAATAAATCAATGGTACTTCCACATTTTGTATTGAATTAAGCTTTGGTAAAAGATTAAAGGTTTGAAAAACAAAACCAATTTTTTCATTTCTAATATTTGCAAGCTGACTGTCATTCATTTTAGATATCAATTCATTTTTAAATTTATAAGTTCCTTTTGTAGGGACATCTAAACATCCAATAATATTCATTAATGTAGATTTGCCAGATCCGGATGGTCCCATGATAGATATAAAATCATTATCATAGATGCTCAGTGAAACATTGTCTAATGCTTTAACAACATTATCTCCTAAATGATAAATTTTGGAGATTGATTTTATCGATATTATTTCTTTTTTTGATTTAGCCACGTTTACGACTAGATCTTTGCTTGTTATTTGATTTGTCTTTTACTTTTATTTTTGCACCATCATATAATTCTCTACTGATTGCTACAAAACTTCCAGTAACAACTTCTTCACCTTCTTTTAAACCAGATAAAATTTCATAATCTCTATCTCCAACAATGCCAGTTTCAACAAAACGCTGTTCTACAACATTGCCTTTTACTACAAAAACAACATTTTTACCTTTACCCTTTTTGTTACTATCTCCTTTATTTGACCATCGTTCTTGAGTCTTCACTTCAACATTAAATGCAGGTTTTTTATCTTCATTGTCCATTGGTTTTTTACGAGGAGATGTTAAAGACTGAATTGGAATTGAAATAGCTTGTTCTCTGTTCTCTGTAATAATATCAACAGTAGCACTCATTCCAGGACGCATACCAGGTGCTACTTCTAACATTTGAATTTTGACTTGAAAATTAGTTACCTGTTGTTGAGATCCACCACTGCTAGTAGATGCAGCATATGCAATTTCTTTCACGACTCCTTTAAATTTACGGTCTTGATAAGCATCCACTTCAACTAATGCATAATCATTTAAAGAAACATCAGTAATATCATTTTCATTTACATTCACCAAGACTTCCATCTTTGATAAGTCTGACAGCTTAATTAAAACTTCAGGATTAAACATCCCTCCCTGTGCCAAGTCTCCAACTTCTCCTTTTAAGTAAGTAATGGTTCCATCTTGTGGGGCAACCAATCTTAATTTTTGTAGAGCATCTTCATCTTGAATCAGTCTTGCTTCAGATTGATTATATGAACTTAAAGCAGATGCATAAGAAGAATTACTAGTTTCCATCTCTTGATCAGAGATTAAGCCTTGTTTATATAATTTTTCTTGACGGGATTTTTTGATTTCTGCATTACTTAAATTTACTTTTGTTGCTTCTACACTCGCTCTTGCTGCTTCGGTAGCTGCTTTTTGTTGACGATCATCTAGTGCCATTAAGAAATCACCTTTTTTAACATTATCTCCTTCTTTTACTGAGATATCAGTGATATAAGTGGTATTATTTGCACTTAATTTAATCTCTATTTCTGGCTGCAATACTCCATCTGCAACTACTTTGCTAGATAAATCCTTTCTTTCTATTTTCATCGTAGAAATTTCAATAGATCCATCTCCTTTAGATGAAAATGGGTTTATATATAAAACAATACCCAGTAAAACTACTATACCAATTATTATTTTTTTCTTCACTTATACTCCTTATTGATATTTTTTATCAAGTGTTCCTAATAATTTATCCAAATTTGCCAACTGTATCGCAGCATCGTATTTGGTTGTAACCAATGTTGAACTTGCTTGAAGCACTGCTAATTGTGCATCGAGCAATTCTAAAATAGTTGCGGAACCTAATTCATATTTATTTTGTGCTAATCTTAAATCTTCTTCTGCAGAAATTAATACTTCTTCATAGATCGGAATAATCTCTTCATAGTTATTTAATGTATTAATTAGGGATGATAAAGCTACTTTTGTATTTTTTCTCGATGAATCATACATCATCTTTGATTGTCCAAGTCTAATTTTTGATATTTGTACATTATTTTTATTTTTTAGACCAGAAAAAATTGGAATGCTAACTGTTAAATTTGCACTTTTGATATAATTATCATCAAAAAATTCGCTGGTCATTTCTTCAGGTGATGATGCATTCATTCCAATGCTAAGATTGACACTAGGTAAGCTTGATCCAACTGCAGAACGAACATTTAATTGACTTGCTTTGATTTCTGCATCAAGAATTTTCAATTCAGGACTATTTTGAATCATAATATTATATGCTTCATCAAATTTGGGAATAATTAATTCTATATTAACTTTCTCTTGTAATTTTAAAGGAGTATTCTTTTCTAGAATACCCATACTATTTTTAAGTTCTTCTAGAGTGTTATCACGATTGAGTTTTCGAGATAATAATGTAGATTTTGCAGTACCATATTGCACAGATGCTTTTAAATAATCAGTTTTACTAACAGAGCCTAAATTATATCTTCTTTCTACTAACTCTAATTGTTTAGAAGATAATTCTAGATTTTTTTCAGCAATAATGAAAAGTTCATTATTTTTCAAATATTGATAGTAATAAGTATATACATTTGAAATAACATTAGCTCTTGATTGTCTTTCATTCAGCTGAACAATATCATAACTATTATCACTACTTCTTAAGTTTCTTACATTGTTACCAAAACTAAAAATATTTTGATTCAAACTTATGCCTGTCCCATACATCTCGTTTGTTAAAGAATTGTTTCCATAAGTTGTTTCACTAAAAGAACTGCTTGCTCTTAGTGTTGGGAGTAACATTCCTGCAGAAGAGGTTCTATTTAATTTCGCAATTCTTGTATTCTGTACAGCTCTTTTAACAGAACTCTTATTTTCTAGTGCAATTCGTACACATTCATCTATGCTTAAATTCTGAGAAAAAAGCATAGAAAAACATAATGCGACTGTAAAGATGTATTTCATATATTTATATTAAGTCAAATTACTTCTAATTAAATACTAAAAAATATGGAAAAAGTTTCAATTAATTTCCCTACTTATATGACCTTTAAATGATACAAAAAGTCAAAAAGAATTTTTCGTAATTAGGTGAGCATATTAATTAAATTTATCTGTCTTTTTCAACATATTTAAAAATTTTATTCCTGCTTCGTAGGAATTTTCTATTTCACCGTCTAATATTGCTTCTTCTACCAAAGATTTAATAGTGCCTATTTTTCTCCCAGGTGGGAGATCAAACATTTTCATTATTTCTGCACCTTTTACAGGAGATTGAAACAAACGTAGTTCATCTTTCTCATCAACTTCTTTCATGCGTTTTTCTACATAATCAAAGTTAGATAGATATTTTTTTACATTATTTGGGTTTTTAGTGGTAATGTCAGCACGACAAAGCAACATCAAATCATCAATCTCTTCACCAGCATCAACAATAAGTCTTCTTATAGCGGAATCTGTTACATCTTTTTTTGCCAAACTAATCGGTCTAAGATGTAGTGCAGTTAGTTTCTTGATATACTCTTTAGTTTTATTAGAAAATTTCATACGTTTTGAAACTTCTTCTAGCATTCTTGATCCAAGATCATCATGTCCATAAAATGTATATCCTTTTTGTTTATGCAATCGTCTTGTTTTTGGTTTACCAATATCATGGACTAGTGCTGCTAAACGAAGGTCAACATTTGTGGATAATTTTGCTGCATTATCTACCACCTCCATGGTATGAAAGAAAATATCTTTATGATGCCATTCACTTGTTTGATCTAAACCATACATGATATGAATTTCAGGAAATATATATTCTAACAATCCATTTTCTTCCAAAATAATTAACCCTACAGATGGAGATGATGTATTTAATATTTTTAATAATTCATTTGTAATTCTTTCTTGTGATACAATTTTAATTCTATCAACATTTTTCTTTAATGATTTAAGGCATTCCTTATCTATATCCATTGATAATTTAGATGCAAAGTATGCAGCTCTTATCATTCTAAGTGGATCTTCACTAAATGTATTATCAGGATTATCAGGTGTTTTTAATAATTTTGACTTTAAATGCTGTAAACCATCGAATGGATCAATCAATGTCCCAAAATCATCTTTGGATAAAGAGATTGCAATAGCATTAACAGTAAAATCTCTTCTCTGTAAATCGCTAACAACATCAGTCATATCTACTGATTTTGGTTTACGTGATTTAGAATCGTATGATTCCAACCTAGCAGATGCTACCTCAATCTCACACTCATCGTATGGAATGCGAGCAGTAGCAAACTCTGGAAAAGGGACAACCGTTTTAACACCTAATTTTTTTGCAAGCTTCTTTGCATAATCAATTGCATTTCCTTCGACCATAATATCAATATCAATAGCATCAATCTTTGGATCGATCAATAAATCTCTTACACATCCTCCAACAAGAAATGATGGTATATTTATTTCTTCAGATAATGCACTTATCTTACTAGATAAACGATAGAGTCTGTCATTTGTCTTAATTATGTCTTTAATTATTGCCATTTTGTAAATTAAAAAATATATCCTTTAATTATGTTAGAAAAACTAAATAGAAAGATTTTGCTTATTGTGTTCATTTCTTTATTAAATGGACAGTTTGGAAATACTTCTGTTTCATTTGACGATAGAATGCTAAAGTCAGATGAACGTTCATCTTTGTTCCAGCTAGAAACTGATATTAAAAGATTTTATGATTATACTATTTGGAATGAAGAATATAGTGATTTAGAGATCAATCTGAATATTCAAATTATTTTTGAAGGCAATACTAACCAAGGAAGCACTCAAACATATTCAATTCAATCATTGTTTAGCAATGGGAAAGACTTGCATTTTTTTGATAAAGGATCACAATTTCTTTTAAACCAAAATTCTCTTTATTATGATAGTGTTTATTTTGACCCTCTAGCAAGCCTATTAGGTTTTTATGGCAATATCATATTAGGTGCAGAACTAGATACTTGGTCATCGCTTGGCGGCGCCTCTCATTATGAACAAGCACGAGCAATTGCAATCCGTGCAAATGCATCAAATTTTGCGAGAGGGTGGGAACAAAGATTAGTCTTAATTGAATTATTAACCACTAATAATGGTTTACGCAAATTGAGGTATTCTACATATTTAAGTTATGAACTCTTTCAAAATGGGAAAATAGATGCATGCTCTAAAGCTTTAAATGAAGTTGTAAGAAATTTAGATGAAATCTTTAAAAATTATAGCCAAGAAAACTACACGACAATTTTTATGAAATTTCATGGAAAAAAAATTGGAGAAATAATGAAAAAACTTGGCCAAAAAGAATTGCTTAAGAAAATGACTTACCTAGATGCACAAAGAAAAGATGTGTATGAAGCTTATTTAAATGAAATTTGAGAAAAATATTTTTTTCTTTTAATAAAATAATCTAACACAATACTTCCATTATATATATTATCCAATTTGTTTAATCGATATTTATTTTCTTTTCTTAATTTGACAACTTTCCATAAATATATAGATAGCCAAATATGAGCCTTAATAATTGCAAAAAATCGTTTCAGATCTAAAGATAGTAACGAGTAAAATAAAGCAATCCAATCGAGAAATAATTTGATAATAATAGATAAACCGTAATTAAAACTATAAGAGTTCTTTAAAAATAATATCCAAGAATTACGATGATTAAGATAGAGAGAATTGATAGAATTCTTTCTGAAATTTTTATAAGGACCATGGTGATAAATATATGAATTCGTACAAGACCAAATTTCATAACCCAAACTTTGCACTCTCCAACAAAGATCAATTTCTTCCATATAAGCAAAATAAATTTTTTCAAAACCTTCAAGTTTGTTGAATATTTCTGAACGAATCATCAGTGCAGCTCCAGATGCCCAAAATATTCTTGATGGATTATCATATTGATGTAAGTCTTCTTCTAGTGTGTGGAAAATTCTTCCTCTTACAAATGGAAAACAAAATTGATCAAGAAATCCTCCTGCACCACCTGCATAATCAAATAATTTTTTGTTGTGAATATTTAAGATTTTAGGTTGAATAGCTGCAATCTGTGAATTAGAATCCAAAAAACTAACTAATTTTTCTATCCAATCTTTAGAATGTTCGGTATCATTATTTAGAAATAATAAATACTTTCCATTTGCATGATTTGCACCAATATTGCAACCTTGACTATAACCAAGATTTGATTTATTAGAAACAATTTTAACATCTCCAAAACTATTTTTTATACGATTGATTGAATTATCGGTAGAAGCATTATCAACTACTATAACTTCAAAATTATTTATCGAAATATTTTTGTATATGGAATTAATACAATTATAAAGCATATCTTCCCCATTGTAATGAGGAATAATAACTGATACTACATTCATGACTTTTCTAGATTTTTAATTTCTTCTAACAATTTTTTTGCTTCTAAATCATCTGGGCTACGTACTAACCAATCTTGAATGAGAATAGTAGCATTTTCATATTCTTCCAACTCTTTATAGCACAAATAAAGTAAGAAAACAATTTCAGGTAGAGATTCCTGCCATTGATTCCATTCAGATCTAGTAATCTTTGTTGATTTAAATCCTTGGATTTCTAATGCTTTTTCAATAATCGTGAAATTATTATAAATCGTCTCAAAAATTATTTTAGCTTCTTCATAATTTTCTAAGCTTTGAACAAAAGTTTTACCATAGAGCAAGTAATCATCAATATTCAAGTCATTTCTATCAATTAATTCGTGAAGATGATATTCTAATTTTACTTTATTACCTATAGCAGCATATAATTGTGCAATTTGATATTGGAGTTCTTTAGAAGGTATATTAATGACATTGCTTGGCATTTTTTCTTCCATATCTAATAAGATTTTTTCAGCTTTCCCGAAATTTTTATCTATATAATGAGAAATTGCTAACCTAGTAAATGCTGTTCTATAATTCTGAATTAGTCTACCTAATTGAGGATCAACATAAACATCTTTATTAGCAAGATTTCTATATATATATCCTGGCTGATATGTTTTGGAAATTGATAAACCAGTATTATTATTTTTATTGGAATCATAATCTTTAAACCAACTTTGATCACCAATAATTGACATTAAATTATTTGTCATTGCATCAATATTAATAACTTCATTAGTATTATTTGATAAACGATATGTTAACCCTTCCATAGTAAGATATTCATCAAGATTTAACATGCTAGTTGGCGATACAGTTACCGCAAAATATAAAGGACGATTCCAATTATTATCTTTTATAATTCTTAATACCATTAAATCTTGAACACGAAGTGCTATATCAAAATAAGTTGGTTTTAATTCCCATTCTATCTTTCCTGTACTATTTAAAGAATCTTTTGGAGCAGGAATAGAAATCAATTTTGAAGACCAAGCTTTAAAATCTATGTTATTAACTTCTTCTTCGCTCATATCAATGAAAGGATTATCTATATTTTCGGTTTGGAGTTGTTTTATATACCAAGAAGTATTAAGTAGGCTCAAATTTGTAACAACAACATCTTTCCTTATACCTTCAACTTGTTGTAAATACCATAATGGGAAAGTATCATTGTCTCCATTTGTAAAAAGGATCGCATTTGGTTTACATGTTTGCAACATATTATAAGCCATATCCCATGCAATATAGTTTCCAGTACGATCATGTTCATGATAGTTAGCAAGAAACATTCTTAAAGGTATAAAGGCTGAAAACATTATAACCATAAAATAAGATGCTGGTTTTTTAATAGATTTTTCCAAAAAAAGTTGATTGACTTTATTAATAAATCCAAAAATTCCAATCGCAACCCAAACAGAAAATGCCATAAAACTACCAACATAAGAATAATCTCTTTCCCTTGGTTGTGGGTTATCTTGATTTAGATATAAAACAATCGCAATACCTGTCATAATGAATAGAACTAACAATGAAAAAGAATCATATTTATTATTGCGAAAATGAAAATACATACCAAATAAACCAATAATCAAAGCAAGAGGCAATCCAAACTGGCTCCAATCGACTCCATCTTGATTTTTATTCGCTCCAAAAGGAGAGACAAATGAATTATCAATAGATCCTTTACCAGCAAATTGCCATAAAAAATACCTTACATACATTTTTTTGATCTGATAACTGAATAAGAAATTGATTTGTTTGGAAGGTTCGTAGGTTACATAATCATAATTTTGCTTATTAGAAAATTCAAAATTTTTATAAATCGGCTTACCTACTGCTGATATTTTTGATGGAATATCATCAAATTTCCTTGGCAAAAAAGACATAGATCCATATTGATCTCTATTTAAATAAGAAATTGCTTCTTCTATCGTTTCTGGATTGTTTTCATCAATAGCTGGATTTTGGCCAGAACGAATAAAAATAGTAAAATATGTAGAATACCCAATCATAATTAACAGAATTGATATACTGAATATCGAACTTAAAGTGTTATTATTTTTGATACTTCTATATGCTAAATAAGAAATACCAAAAACTATTATAAATAGAGAATAAAATCCTGTATCAAGTACTAATTGAGGCAACCCTTTAATAATACCATTCTGAATTATAAGGAAAACAAGTAAGGCTGAAAATGTAGTTAATAGAAAATTCTTAAGAGAAAATTGATTAGTAGAAAAATATATAATTAATGCAATGAAAGGAATCGTAAGCAAATTCAATAAATGAGTTCCAGTGCCTAATCCAAACAGATAAATAATTATCATTAGATAAATAACATGATAATCTTTATTTCTATGTTTCGACCATATTAATATTAAATAAACAACTAATGCTGTTATAAAGCCACTGAAAGCATATACTTCGCTTTCAACAGCATTAAACCAATGACTATGTGTAAAAGCGAAAGTCAGTGATGCAACAAAAGAAGAACTAAGCTTTAAAAAAGAATCACTAACATTATAACTATTAAGTCTTTCTATAAATTGATTACAAATCAGAAAAAGAAGAGAAATAGTAAAAGCACTAAATATTGGTGAAGATATATTAACTCTGAATGCAATATCACTACTTATTGGAAGAAGGCTAAAAAATTTACCAATTAATAGAAATAAAGGGCTACCAGGAGGGTGAGGAATTCCAAGAATATGAGATGTTGCAATAAATTCTCCAGTATCCCAAAAAGATACTGTTGGAGCCATAGTATTGAAATAAACAATGAATGTTAAAAAAAATAAAGCTGATGCTAATGATTTTTCAGTATTATTTTTTATCTTTTGAATTATCGTCACTATTTTTTTCTTTATTTTGTTCATCAACAAAATTCATTTTCAATTCAGATAAAACTTGATCAAGATATTGAGATTCACTTTCATCTAAGCTTGCTGACATACGATTATTAATCATTTCAAGCATATCAATTTGAATTGAAGCACTTCTCAAATCAACTTCTGTTTTATCTGTAACAGGGTTTTTCATTTTGCCTAAAGCAATCCAAACCCCATAAACAGATTGAGAAATTAACATATCAAAAAGCTGTTTTTCAGTATATGATTCATCTGTCATTTTTTTTCTCCACTAATTAACTGTTGTATTTAAAAAAAGCTTTAAATAGTCTGAATTAAACCTATCATGAATTAGTTTATTTTCAGAATTCTCTAAATTTTCATCTTTGTCCACTATTTCAAAAGCTTTTTCTCTTGCAAATCTAATAATAGGACCATCTGTTATTAGATCAGCAATCCTGAATTTAATAAATCCACTTTGTCTTTCACCAAAAAATTCACCAGGTCCTCTTAATTTTAAATCTTCATCAGCAATTTCAAATCCATTTCTAGTATTACAAAGTATTGATAGTCTTTGTTTTGTATTTTGAGATTCACTATCACTGCAAAGTATACAATAACTTGTTAATGATCCTCTACCAACTCTTCCACGTAATTGATGAATTTGACTAAGACCAAACCGTTCACAATTATTAATTAATATTACAGATGCATTAGGGTTATCAATTCCAACTTCAATTACTGTTGTAGAAACTAATATTTGGATTTGATTATCAATAAATTTTTTCATTATGTCATTTTTCTTATCTGAGTCTAGTTTTCCATGAATTAATCCAATATTATAATTTTTGAAGACACTATCTTTTAATTCAATATATGATTGATGTGCTGCTTCTAAATCTTTTTTCTCAGTTTCTTCAATTAAAGGATAAACAATGATGCATTGTTCATTATTTTTAGCTTTATCTATTATAAAATCATAAGCTGTATTAAGATTATTTTTTTGAATTTGTGATGTAAATATATCAGGTCTATTCTTTGGTAATTCATCAATAATAGACAAATCCATATCTCCATTATATGTAATTGCTAATGTTCTTGGAATTGGAGTTGCTGTCATTGTTAATAAATTTGGAATAGTACATTTTTTTAAAAGACTTTTTCTTTGATTAACTCCAAATCGATGCTGTTCATCAATAATAATAAAACCAAGATTATCAAATGATACATTTTTTTGAAATAAGGCATGAGTACCAATAGTAATCATCGCCTTTCCACTGCTAATTCTATCAAGTGCAGTCTTTTTATCCTTGCTATTCATACTTCCAACTAAAAGTTGACATTCTATCTCAATCTCTTGGAAATGATTTAGAAAATTTTTATATAATTGTTTTGCAAGAATATCAGTAGGTGCCATCACTGCAACCTGATAATGGTTATCAACTACAATTGAGGAAGCAAGAATAGAAACAATAGTTTTTCCACATCCAACATCTCCTTGTAACATTCGATTCATAGGATTTTCTAATAAAAAATCTTTTACAATTTCTTTGAGTACATTTTTTTGACTTTCAGTAAGATCAAAATCCAAATTTTTAATAATGTGATTATATTTTTCAGTCTTGAAAGCAATAGTATCAAATTTCTTTTCACTAATTTTCTTTTTTCTTAATGCAAGAAGCAGTTGAAGGAAAAAATGTTCATCAAACTTTAAACGATTAATTGCTATCTCTAATTCTTCAATATTTTTTGGACAATGGACATTCCTCATTGCTTCATCTATGCTACATAATTCAAAATCATCTCGTTGATTAATGGTAAAATGATCATCTAGCTTATCAATTGAATTCAGTGCTTGATAAATAATCTTTCTCATATTACGACTTGTTAATCCTGTATTTTTTAATTCTTCAGTTAACGGATATACAGGAATGACAAACCCAGTACTTAATGCAAGTTCATTATCGTTCAATTTGTCATATTCGGGATGAACAATTTGAAAGTTGCTTTTATATTCATTTACTTTTCCATGAATTGCAATTGTTTCCCCCTCTTTTAATGAATCTTTAATATAATCTACTCCTTTAAACCACATTAGATTAATTGATCCTGTATCATCATATAATTTTGCTGTCAGGAACTGTCCTGTTCTCATTTTTCTTAAGCTTATAGATTGAATTTTACCAATGAGATTCACTTCTGAATCTATTTGAATTGAATCAATGGTATGGACAGTCGTACGATCTAAATATTTTCTCGGGAAATAATATAATAAGTCTTTTAAAGTTTTAATTTCAATGGTTTCAAAAGCTTTAGATCTTCTTGGCCCGACGCCTTTTAAATACTGGACAGGTGTTTCTAATAAATTAGAAGATTTTTTTATTTCCATTCTTTTTTATAGGTATAAGTCACTGATTGAGAAGTATTTGGACCTATTTCTAATGGGAAATATATTGTTGATGCATCATCTTTAATATACATACTAGAAGATTGTTTTATTACCCAATCTCCAATAATTTTTTCAATAACTTTAACTTTTATTGGTGCATTTGAACTATTAATAACTTGAAGAGAGATTGTGGATTCTTCAACATTACTTTGACGATCATAATTTAAAATTCTTCTTTTTCCAATAATATCAAATGCTTTTCCAGCATTAAATGATGCACTCCCTCCTTTATAAAGCTGATTAATATTATTCTTAGCCAAAAAGTGTAAGTTATTATCAATATTTCTTTCATATAGATAGGCAATTCCAGATGGTAATGGAAGATTTAAATTATTTTCCTCTGAGTTATCAAAAGAAATCTCAATATCAAGGGGTTCATCTCTTTGATCTTGTTCAATATTGCTAAAAACATAGATTTTTTCATATGAAATGTTTCTTTTAGGAATTAATGGGAATTGTACTGTTTCAAGAGCTTTTAAGTTCAAATTAGTACCTAAACTAAATACATAAAAATCGCCTAACTTTTTACTATTTGAGCCTCCCATCATTCTTTTTGGTTGCATAGATTGAAAATTATTATTTGAAACCTGATTGAGTTCTCCTTCAACAACATTAATAGCTAGGCCTAAAAGATTAATATTAGAATGATTAACAACTTGTGCATCTACACTTAATAGTGCACTAGAATCATTTGTATTTAATTCTAGTTTGTAAATTGGTTGCCAACTAAATCCAGATGTAAGATATGTTAGTTCAGCAATTACAGTTTTGTCTTCATTGGAAAAGATATCCCATGAAATTTCAGGGGTAAACTTGTCTTGTATATTGTTTGCTTTCAAGTTTAAAAAATCAATTTTTTCTCTTTGAAAAACCATTAAGCCTTTATTAGTGTTTATTGCAACACTTGAACCATTGATATCTAATAATTTTCCTTGAGTGATAGTGCCATTAGACAATCGAACCTCAATCTGTGATCCAATATTATTTTTTAAATAGCTATCACTAGAACTGAAATTTCTGTTCATAGTTTGAGAAAGAATTTGTACTCCTTCTAAATCAAGATTTGGGGAATCAAAAACAATATTTGGGGATAAATTTTCAAACCTTGCTATATTTTTACCAGCTTTTAGATTCCAAGTAATAGGTTCTTTCAATGTAGCAAAACCATCTTTGTAGATAGTAAGAGATCGACTATTATCTGTAGAAATAACATCTTGAGTTAATACAATAGTAACAGAAAATAGTAGTATTAATAGTTTTTTCATTTTAACAAAGCAATATTGTCAATTATTTTATCTCTTTCAACAATAAAATCATTCAATTTAGTTTTTTCATTATTGACAATTTCCTCTGGTGCCCTATCAATAAATGATTTATTGCTTAATTTATCTTCAATAGAACCAATTAAATTTTCTATTTCACCAAGTCGTTTATTCAGTCTCGCAATTTCAGATTTAGTGTCCACTAAGTCACCAAGAGGAACATAAACAACACATTTTTTACAAATTCCGACAGCAGATTTTTTTGGCTTATCAATATCAATATCAATATTTAGTTTTTCAATTTTTGAAATTTGAATTATTGTATCTTTTAATTTTTTAAATAATTGAGAATCAGAATCATTATTAACTGATATAAGAACATCAATCTTCTTAGATGGTAATATATTCAGCTCTGATCGTATAGTTCTTATCGATGTCACTACATCTTTTAAGGTGGAGATAGTATCTAAATCATCTAGAATATTATCTGTATTATATTTTGGCCATGAACTTACTATAATATCATTATCAGATTTGTCTTTTAGATAACTCCAAATTTCTTCACTAATAAATGGAGCAATAGGATGTAATAAAAGTAAAATATTTTTCAAAACATGTTTTGATACGAGATAGGTATTATTTTTTATATCTTGATTATTGCTCTGGAAATTAATTTTCGCAAGTTCGATATACCAATCACAGAATTCACTCCATGTAAACTCATAGATTACTTTGATTGCTTCATTAAACTGATAAGAATCATAATAAGAGTTAACTTTTTTAATAGTTTTTTCTAATTCACTTAAAATCCATTTATCATAAATATCTAATTCATCATGATTAATTGATTCATCAAATGATTCATCATGATTTAACATGATAAATCGACTTGCATTCCAAATCTTGCTCATAAAATTTCGGCCTATTTCAAGTCCACTTTCAGAAAAATATACATCAGATCCTTGAGGAGACATAAGCATTATTGAGAATCGTGTTGCATCTGTTCCATATTTTTCAAATAATGTAATAGGATCAGGAGAATTACCAAGAGATTTACTAAGTTTTCTACCTTTTTCATCTCTTAAAATACTTGTGAAATAAACATCTTTGAATGGTATATCTCCCATAAACTCAAAACCAGACATAATCATTCTTGCAACCCAGAAAAATATAATGTCCGGCCCTGTAACTAATGTGCTAGTTGGGTAATAATGTGTTTTTTCTTCTTCTGGCCAGTTATGTACAGCAAATGGCCATAACCAAGAACTAAACCATGTATCTAAAACATCATCATCTTGTTCCCAATTATCAATATCCTTTGGTGGAGTTGTAGAAACCAACCAATTATCTTTATTGCTGCGATCAGCATCCTTTTTATACCATACTGGAATACGATGCCCCCAATACAATTGACGACTGATGCACCAATCTTGAATATTGTCCATCCAATGATCATAAGTTTTGACCCAATGATTTGGATAAAAATTAATTTCTCCATCTTTTACAGCTTTGCTAGCTGGTTTAGCCAATTCTTCCATTTTTAAAAACCATTGCTCTGATAGATAATATTCTATTGGAACATCTCCTCTTTCTGAAAAACCTACTTTATGGAGATAGTCTTCTTCTCTTAATAAACAATTCTCTTTCTTTAAGTCATCAATAACTTTCTTTCTAGCATCCTCTCTTGCTAAACCAATATATCCTTCAGGAGCATTTGAATTAATAGAACCATCTGCATTCATCACATTAATCATATCAAGTGAATGTTTTAATCCAACATTGTAGTCATTTGGATCATGTGCTGGTGTAATCTTTACGCAACCTGTTCCAAATTCTGGATCTACCATTTCATCTTTAATAATTGGAATTTTTCTTCCTACAATTGGTAGAATAGCATTGCTACCAACTAAATCTTTAAAACGTTTATCAGATGGATTAACAGCTACTGCTACATCTCCAAGCATTGTTTCAGGTCTTGTCGTTGCAATTTCAATAAATCTATCTGAGTTTTCTATTGCATATTTGATATACCATAGCTTGCCATTGACTTCTTTGAAAATTACTTCTTCATCACTTAGTGCTGTTTGTGATTTTGGACACCAGTTTACTAATCTGTTCCCTTTATAAATTAATCCTTTATTAAATAATCGTACAAAAGACTCTAAAACAGCTTCAGAATATTTTTCATCCATTGTAAAACTGAGTTTATCCCAATCACAAGAGCACCCTAATTTTTGCAATTGATTGATAATGATACCACCATACTTCTCTTTCCATTCCCATGCATGTTCTAAAAATTCTTCTCGAGAAATATCTTCCTTATCAATTCCTTTTTCTTGAAGCATTTTTGCTACTTTTGATTCAGTCGCAATAGATGCATGATCAGTCCCAGGTATCCAACAAGCATTTTTCCCTTCCATTCTTGCTTTTCGTATTAATATATCTTGAATCGTGTTATTTAAAACATGTCCCATTGTCAATTTACCAGTCACATTTGGAGGAGGGATAACAATGGTATAGTGATTATCAGAAGGTTTACTAGAAAAATAATCTTTTTCTAGCCAGTACTTATACCATCTGTCTTCTAATTCAGAAGGAGAATATTTTTTATCTAATAATTTCATTCTAAATAATCTTTTAATATTTGGATTAAACTATTTACTTCACTTTCTGTTTTTGCTTCAGCAAAAATTCTAATTATTGGTTCAGTATTTGACTTTCTGATATGAATCCACTTTTCAGGCCAACTGAATTTAATCCCATCATCTCTATTAATTTCGTTACAATCAAATACAGTAGCAAGATTATCAAAATCAAAATCTTTTGAATTATCTAAAGTGATTTTATCTTTAATAAAGATATATTTAGGAATCTCATCAATTACTGCATTAATTGATTTATTTTCTGTTGATAAAAGATTTAGTATCATTGCTGCTGCAACTAGAGAATCTCGTCCAAGATGTACTTCATTGAGAATAACACCACCATTGCCTTCACCACCAATTAATATATTTGATTCTTTCATTTTTTCAACAACATGTGCTTCACCAATTTTTGTTCTAATTGAACCAGATGAAATATCATCAATCATTTTTGATGTTGATAAATTTGTTACAATCATACTTCTTTTATATTTAATAAAATTCTTAAAGGCTAAAACTAAAGTATATTCTTCTCCAATAGCTTTCCCTTCGTTAGAAACTATAGATAACCTGTCTCCATCTGGATCAGTCGCAAAACCAATATCTGCACCAACTTCTATAACTTTATTTTCTAAATCTTTCAAATTAGAAGAAAGAGGTTCAGGAATACGAGTGAAATTGCCATCTCCATTACAATTAATCATAGTTACATCACACCCTAAATCTTTACAAAGTTGTGGTAAAATATCTGATCCGCCTCCATTCACTGCATCTATAACAACCTTAAATTTTTTAGATTGAATATTATCAGTTTCAATGCATTTAGCATTTAAAACTTTATTAATATGTTCTTCATTTGCAGAATTATACATTGATAGTTTACCAACAATTTCAGGTTCATTAAATCTGTCACAATTATCTACAGATGCAAATAATGTATTGCACTGATCTAGTGACAAAAATGTGCCATCTTTTTGTAAAAACTTTAATCCATTGTATTCTGATGGATTATGACTTGCTGTAATGACAATACCTCCATCATATTGTTCTTTTTCTGCCATTAATTGCATAGTAGGTGTTGTCGCTAAGTCACAATTATCAACATTCACTCCATATTTGTTTAAAGAATCAATAACTAGCTGAGATATCTCTTTCCCAGATGGTCTTCCGTCTCTTCCTATAACACAATGTGTGATATTTTGAGTTAATATGAATGAAGCAATATATCGATCAATTATATCGGGACTAAAGTCATCTTCAACGATTCCTCTAAGACCAGATGCACTTCTTATAAGCATAATAGGAGATTAGAACATTTTTTGGAAAAGATAAAGACTGTTATGATATTAATTATTGAATTTTGCAAGGCGTGAAATACGTCTTAAGGTTTGCTTTTTAGCAATTCTTTTTGTCACACTTGGTTTTTCATAAAAAGATTTTCTTTTGACATCTTTTAGCACACCAGAACGTTCCCATTTCTTTTTGAAACGTCTTAGTGCTTTCTCAAGCGATTCGTTGTCTCTTACATTTACTTCAATCATAGTGGGCAAACTTAACAAAAAAAACGAGAAATGCCAATTATGATATAATATTGTTTGAAATCTCTATAAAATCTTCGATAGTGAGCTGTTCTGGTCTCTTCGTAAAATCAACTGAACAATTCTTCATACTAATATCAAGAGATGATAAGGAATTTCTTAACATTTTTCTTCTTTGGTTAAATGCCATCCTTACAATCTGATCAAATGACTTGAGGTTGATTTCTTTATAGTAAGAATCTTCTTTTTTAGTTATTTCAATAAAAGCTGATTGTACTTTTGGCTTCGGAAGAAATACATTAGGAGAGATTAAGAAAGAAATATTGATATCAAAATATAATCCTGTCATGACAGTAATTCTACTATACTCTTTAGTTCCAATTTTAGCAGTTAAACGTTCAGCAAGCTCTTTTTGCACCATAAGATAGGCTCTATTCCAACTATTAAAGTGATCTACAAGCCAAAAAATGATAGGAGAGGTAATATTATATGGAATGTTACCAAGGACTATAAGATTATTTAATTCAAGACTAGATAAATTAACCTTCAAAATATCCTGATTAATAATATTTGCTTTAGAAAGCTTATCATGTTGATTTAATATTCCAATTAAATCACGATCAATTTCTACCATATGCAATTCATTACAAATATCGACTAATTTTTCGCTTAATGCTCCTTGCCCAGGGCCAATCTCTAATATATTTTCGTCTGAAGTAACATTAACAGTTTTAACAATTTTATTAAGAAGGTTATTATCGACTAAAAAATTCTGTCCCCATTTCTTTTTAGCAAATACCATGATTTAATCAATATTAAAAAAATTCATTGCATTTTTTGATGTTACATCTGCTATTTTTTCAATAGGAATCCCTAAAAATTCTGATAAATACAATGCAATATCATAAACTCTTTTTGGTTCGTTTGGTTTGCCTCTAAAAGGATGAGGGCTTAAGAAAGGACAGTCTGTTTCAAGAACAAAATTATCTAAACCAATACTTTCTGCTGCAGAATGGTTTGAAGAATTTTTGAATGTGATATTACCTGAAAAAGATAATAATATGTTTAAATCAACTAATTGTTTTGCAAAAACGATATCACTAGAAAAACAATGAGATAATGCTTTATCAAATGTATTTTCCTTTAATACATTAAATATCTCATCATCAGCATTACGATTATGAAAAATAATAGGTAGTTTCAGTGAGTTTGCAAGTTCCATTTGTTCTATCATCACTTTTCGTTGAATGTCAGCTGGTGAAAGATTTCGATAATGATCTATACCAATCTCACCGATTGCAACCACTTTCTTACTAGAAGATGCAAGATGTTCAAGCTCTTTAATATAATTACTATCCACATCATTTGAATCATGAGGATGTACTCCAACAGCTGCATAAACTCCTTCATATTGATTGGCAATATCAACAGATTGTTTTGAACTTTGAACATCTGTACCTATACAGATAATTTTATGAACATGATTTTCAGCTGCATCACCTATTACATCATCTAATCTATCATACATCGAATCATAATACAGATGTGCATGTGTATCGATTAATATCATTTTATGATTCTTGGGAAAATAGGATTAATTGAACCAATTTTTTCACCTGGCTTAAGGCCTCCCCAGTCCAATGATGAATTATTACTTCCTAAAGTTTCAAGTATCTCTTGTGACTTCTGCGGCATAACAGGAGATAGCATTAAAGTAGCAATCCTAAGAGATTCAGCTGCATTATACAAAACATTACCTGCTGATTTTTTATCTTCTTTGACAAGTTTCCATGGTTGATTTTTTTCCATATAAACATTAATAGATCGTACGAAATCCATAATGCTTTGGATTAAGCCATCCATTTTAAAAGTATCTAGTTTCTTTTCGATGTCAATTTTAGATAATTGATTAAATAATTCACTTTTTTCATCAATAGATTCAGGAATTATTCCATTAAAATTTTTATCGATTAATGTCGAAATTCGACTAACAAGATTTCCTAAATCATTAGCTAAATCACTATTATATCTTTTAATAAAAGAATCCATTGAAAATGTTGCATCAAGACCTAGAACCATCTCACTCATTAAATAATAACGTACTGAATCTACTCCAAATTCATCAATCAACATTAGTGGACTGATAACATTTCCTAAAGATTTACTCATTTTTTCTTTATCTGTTAACCACCAACCATGAGCAAATATTGTTTTAGGTAAAGGTAGTCCCAAAGACATTAACATTGTAGGCCAATAAACAGAGTGTGTAGTAAGAATATCTTTACCAATCAAATGAACATCAGCAGGCCAATTTTCTTCAAAATAATCGTTATCTTCAGAATATTTTGGGGAAGAGATATAATTAATTAATGCATCAAACCATACATATGTTACATAATCTTTATCAAAAGGAATCTCAATCCCCCATTCTAATCTAGTCTTAGGTCTTGAAATACAAAGATCAGATAAATCTTGCTTTAAAAATCCTAATACTTCATTTTTCCTTGTAGAGGGTTGAATAAACTTTTCATCATTTTCAATTTTTTCGATTAATTGTTTCTGATATTTACTCATCTTGAAAAAATAATTTTCTTCCTCAATCTTTTTTACATCTCTAAATAAACCACTATCCAACTCTTTTTCTGTAACAAATCTTTCTTCTGATACTGAATACCAACCTTCATACTTATCTTTATAAATATCTCCATTATTGTAAACTGCAGTTAATATATTTTGTACGACCTTTGTATGTCTTTCTTCTGTTGTTCGGATAAAATCAGAGTGTTCAATATTAAGTTTTTTCCATAATTCTAAGAATGCAGGTGCCATAGTATCACAATGATCTTGTGGGTTGGCTCCATTTTTTTCTGCTGCTTGTTGTACTTTTAGACCATGTTCATCTAATCCAGTAAGAAAAAAAGTTTTCTGATTAATTAATTGGCGAAATCTTGACAATGTATCTGCTAAAATTGTCGTATAAGCATGTCCAATATGAGGCTTATCATTCACATAATATATTGGAGTTGTGATATAATAATTTTTCATAATTTAATTTAAAGAGTTATGACTATTTATAAACATATTCATTAAAGAAAATTTTGGATTTGTATTTTGTTTAATATCACCTAAAAAATATTCTATCTCTTTAACAAGATTGAGAATTTCACAATCCTGATGATTAGCAAGAAAGTTATCACTTATATCATGAAATTCATTCCATACAAATGGGTGGTTGATAGACAATTTTATTTGTTCTGTGTACTCAAGCCATTTTTTAATTATATGAAAATGTAAATAAAGTTTTTCTTTGTCAGTATTCATATCAGTTAAAATCTGTTCACAAAATTTTCCAATAGATTCAGGATCTGAATATTCAATAGAATTAATATAATTTTGAATAGTATCAATGATAGAATTCTTTGAATAATGATTGAATAAATCTATCAATTGTAAATTATTTTCAGAAAGAAATGATAATAATTCAAAATCAAAGTCTCCTGTTCTTTTTAGACATTTTTTTAAATCTTTATCAGCAATTTTTGGGATATTAATAGTCTGACAGCGAGATTGAATGGTAGCAGTCAAACTATTTATATAATCTGTCACTAGTATAAATGAAGTGTTTGCAGGAGGTTCTTCCAACAATTTAAGTAAAGCATTTGCTGACTCAGCTGAACCATGGGACAGACAATGTGCATCAAAAATGATAATAATTTTTCTCTTATCACTTTCAAAAATAATATTATCCTTAAGATTATTTAATGCTATCAATGGAATATTTTGATTATTTGCTAATTGAATTTTTTTGAGAGGAAATAATAATTTTTCTCTCCATAGATGATTCCATTCTTTATATTCTTTTTCGTCTATTTTCTTACTTTTAAAAAAATTTGAATAAAAATCAGTACTTGCAGGAACAATAAAAAAGATATTTGGATTATCAAGAAATTCATCAATACTACAACCAGTGAGTAAGCTACAAAATTTTAATGCAAGTGCTTCTTTCCCGCAACCTTGACTTCCGTTCAGTAAATATGCATTGGCTATTTTATCTTTTTCAACAATAGTTTCTATTGTTTGAGAAATTTTTGGTTGTAATCTATCGATATTCATCTTCTAACCATTCTTCTGGATTTAATGTTTTATTATCTCCCCATATTTCAAAGTGGACTACTTTGCTATCTTTTGAAATAAAACCAATTTTCTGTCCTTCTTTGATCAGCATATTTTTACTAACTAATAAATTATCTAAATGTGTAAATACTGTAAAATAACCATTATCATGATCAATAATGACCGTTGTTCCATATCCTGATATAAATGTAATAGTTGTAACTAACCCATCAAAAACTGCTCTTACAGATGCTGTTGGATTTGCTGCAATATCAATACCTGGATTATATAGTGTAGTATTCAACTTAGGGTTCCATTGAGGTCCAAAATCCTTTACAATCTTTCCATTAATTGGCCATATAAGCTTGCCTTTAAATTCTTTAATATTTGCTTTAATTCTCTTTAATTGTTTCAGTTGTTCTGCATCATATTGCTTCTTTTGGTCTAGAATCTGTTTTCTTAACTGTTCTAAAGCATCTATTTGTTTCTTTTGTTGTTGAATCTCTGATGTGATAGTAGCTTTTTCTTTTTGTAATTTATTGAGAAGGATTTTTTGATATTTTTCTTTCTTATCTAAAGAAATCAATTCTTTTTCTTTTGACTGTTTATCATTATCTACACTATTTAATAAATCATTAATCTCATTTTTCTTTTTTTCATTATACAATTGAGTTGTATTGAGTTTTATTAAAACTTCTTTATTAATATCTGAAATCACATTGTAATATTTTATTCGATACACAGCTTGAGTAATGCTATTAGCACTAAATATAAAATTATTTAAACTGTTATTTTTCTTTTTATAAATATTGATTGAACGATTTTTGTAGTTATTTTTAATGCTTAATATTTTTTTATTATTTTTGTCAACTGCATCTCTAAGATTTTTTAATTGCAAGCTGTATAAATTTATTTTTTTATTGTATGCACTAATTAGAGACTTTGAATTTTGAATGCTTTTTTTTGTAATAGATAATTGCTGGTTAGTACTTTTTGTCTGCGATTGAAGCTTATTAATTTCTTTATTATTTTTCTCAATCGAAATTTGGAGATTTTGGATTTGTTTTTCTGTTTCTTGAATTTCTTTCTCAAAATTTCTGTCTTGAGCATATAAGAATCCCATTAAAAAAAATAAAAAAAGAGATAAAATTAATTTGTGTTTATTCATTTAAAGAAAATTAAAGCCTAAATTATAAAAATGCTCAGAAACTTAATAATATTAATACTAAGTATCATCTGTTCTTATTCAATTTTATATGCACAAGATCAGAAAATTTTATTAATAGGAGAATGTAACAAAGACGGAACAGATAAAATGTTGCATTATCTTCAACAAAATGGCCAAATCAATTTATTATCAGATAATAATATAGATATCAATAAAGATAATATTGCTTCTTATCCAATTATTATTGTTTGTAATAATCAATATCTTCAATTAAGCAGTAACCAAATTAATGATATCGCAAGACATATAAAAAAAGGAGGATTGTTCATTATAGACAATGTTACTTCCGATTACACTTACTCACTTTTTATTGAAAAATTACTCCCTGAGTTTAAAGAAAGTAATATTGAAATTGATAATATATTTGATAATATGATATTTGATTTAGCATTTGAAGAAACTCCATTTCAATCTGATGCAATGTTTATTAATAATAAAATAGTATTATTAAGTATTAAAGATTTTAGCCTATTAGATGCTTGGAATGATGATAAAGAAGAATTTTTAAGATTAGGAGTGAATATAATTTTCTATTATTTAACTAGATAATTTGTCTTTTTCAGCTAAATAAACTCTTTTTCTTAACTCACTAGTAGAAAATCCATGATCTCTTGAATTGAAAACACATTTTATTGGTAATTCATGCCCTGTGAATTGTGTCCCTTCATGATCTGCACCTAAAATTCTAATATCTGGATTAATTTTTTTCAATATCTCAACCACATCTGCTTCAAGATTATAAGGAATTACTTCATCAACATATTTTAATGATTTTACAAGATTAAGACGTTCTTCATGCGATTGAATTGGTTTATTTTTTTCAGGTCGATCAATCGAAGGGTCTGATTGCACACCTACAATTAAGTAATCACAATATTCTTTACATTCTTCAAACATCAACACATGCCCATAGTGACATAAATCAAATGAACCGAATGTAATACCAACTACTTTATTGCTCTTCATCTTTTACTTTTTCCCAATAATTATCTAATTCTTGTAATGATAATTTATCAATTTCTTTACTATGTTTTTCAATTAATTTCTCCATCTTTGTAAAACGTCTATAAAATTTTCTGTTTGATTTTTGCATTGCTACTTCTGCTGAAACATTTAAAAATCTGGATAGATTTACAATGCCGATTAGAATGTCTCCAATT
>JAYZKH010000056.1:0-3709 GCA_036163585.1 Fidelibacterota bacterium | reverse complement strand
AAATTACTGCAAGTTTTGCAGCAATTTGGTTTATGATGACCATATTTAACAAAGAACCATTAACAAATATTGGATTATCTATAAAAGATCGTGGACAAGAGATGTTAGTCGGCTTAGGAGCTGCACTACTATTTATTGGTGGTATATTCCTTATTTTGTGGATTCTTGGTGCAATTACCGTAACAGGTGTAGTTGGACTTAAACCAGAAGTAATGATGGTCAGTTTGATGTTATTTGTTGCTGCATTTGATGAAGAAATCGTATTCCGTGGTTATATATTAAATAATTTGATGGATTCAATGAACAGATGGTGGGCATTAGGCATCTCTTCTGCTATATTTGCATTAATGCATGCAGGAAACCCTAATGTGTGGAGCACTTTTGTTCCAATGTCAGAATTGTTTGCCGCAGGATTTATACTAGGAATTAGCTATACTTTCACTAAAAATCTTTGGTTTCCAACTTTTTTCCATTTTGGATGGAATTTTTTCCAAGGACTATTTGGATTTGAAATTAGTGGATTGAATGTTGATTCTTGGAAAGCACTTTCTCATGAAAATTCAGGACAAGTTCCTGATATTATTTCAGGAGGATCATTTGGTATAGAAGGATCTGTTATTTCTTTAATGCTTACTATCTTAGGTACATACGCAATATACAGATACTATACAGATGGACAGTAATAAAATAAAACACTTTTTAATGCATCCTGTTTTTTTGGGATTGCTAGTAATATTTAGTGCATATAGTGTATGGAATGTTACAAGTGGAAATATAGACTCTAAAACAGGACAAAAAATCTTATTAGGGTCTATTGTTTTAGATGAACTCAAAGAAGACCCGTTTCAAGGGTGGTATGCATCCGGTTTCCAAGATTATGATGTAGATTATCAATTAATTAGTGCAATTGAAGATCCGAATGTGTACACCTATGAAGTATTTCTTGGTACATGGTGTGAAGATAGCAGGAAAGAAGTACCAAGAATTGCAAAAATATTTAAAACATTAGGTGTTCTAGAAGAAAATGTAAAATATATATGTGTAGATAGAGATAAAGTCAGCCCTGGAAATGAACAAGAAGGAAAAGATATACGTTATGTCCCTACATTGATTGTTAGCCAGGGAAATGAAGAAATAGGACGTATTGTAGAAAGTCCTATTGGAACACTTGAAAGCGATTTATTAGAAATTGATTTAGGTATCCCGCCTATACCTAATTATGCTCAGTAATTTTTTTGTATTCTGCAGGTGTATGTGTTTTCATAGTTAATGCATGGATTTCATGAGGCATATATTCATCAACAAGTTTATATATCAATTGATGGCGCTCAATAAGGCTCATTCCTTCGAAATCAGGACTAACCAATGTCATACTTAAGTGAAAATTTCCTTCAAAAGTTACATGGTTCTCATGTTCGGCCGTATAATCGAATATTTTGATAAAATCTACAGTGATTTCATCCGCTATTTTTTTAGAAATTATTGTCTGTAATTCTTCGAGCTTCATTGTAACTTCTGTTTATGATATCTGAATTTAATTCAAAAATAATTAAATCCTTATGTCTTTTGCTCCTTGTCCAAGGTTGTGCTTATTTCAATACATTCTATAATGCTCAAGAGCATTATAGAGATGCAGAGAAGATACGTATAGAGAATTTTGGAAATCAACTTCCTTCGAGAGCTATTCAAGAGTATCAAAAAGCCATTGAAAAATCTCAGAAAGTATTAACAGATTACAGTGATAGTAAATATGTGAATGATGCCTTATTACTAAAAGGGAAGTCGCATTTTTTTAAAAGAGAATATGATAGTGCTAAAGAATCTTTTGACAGGCTAAAAGAAGCTGAAGAGATATTTTTCCAGAACGAAACAATATATTGGTTAGCATTATGTAAGTGGAAAGATTTAAGGCCTCAACCTGCTATCAATGATTTGAGAAATCTTTTAGATAACACTGCCTCTGTTAATTTAGAGTCTCGTATCTATCTAACATTAGGAGAAATTTATCTTGAAATTGATCAACCAGATTCTGCATTTCAATTTTTAGATCGCGGAGCTCAAACAGCAGATAGCAGATTAACTAGAGAACAAATTTATTTTCAAATAGCAGAACTTTCATATGAAAAAGAATTATATCAACAAGCATCAGATAATTATAGGAATGTTCTTAATAATACAATATCAGTATCTAGAGTAAAGGAATCAAACTTAAAAATTATTCAAACTTATCGCTTACTAGGAGATTTAGATAAAGCGAAAAACAGAATAGAACAATTGCTTTTAGATGATAATTTTAACTCTATCAAAGGAGAGCTAAATTTAGAATTAGCAAAAATTGAATTAGATAAAAATAATTTAGATTTTGCGATAGAAAGCCTAGATCAAGTAGCACAAAATAATTTAAATACAGAAATTTCTGTGGAAGCATATTATCTGCTTGGGAATATTTTTCTAAGAAATCCGAACTTAGATTTTGATCGTGCAAATTTCTTTATTAATGAAGGAATGAAACAAAATTTTAATTCTCCTTACAAGGTAATCATGTCAAAGAGGCGAGATTCAGTTAGTAGGCTTATAAAACTTAGAAATCTGCTAGATCAAGACAACATTGATAATCCATCAACTTTATATGCAATTGCAGAAATATTAGCATTTGATGTTGGGAGTGAATACGAAGCATTAGATTATTTTGAAAGAATTATTAAGAATCATAAAGATTCAGAATATTATACCAAATCTCTATTTGCTGCATATTTGATATATGATTCAAAGAATGCATTAGAATCAAGTAAATACAAAGATGTGATTTTAGAACAATACCCTCAATCAGATTATGCGAAAAAGATTATAGATAATGAAGAACTTTCTCTTGAACACCAACCTTCAAAATTATTATTAAAAGCTGAATCACTTTGGCCTAATAACAAAAAAGAATCTATAGAAGTTTATAAATTGGTTCTGGATAGTGATTCTTCAACAACTTTTTCTGCAATTGCAGCATATTTCTTAGCCTATTATTATGATTACAAATTATATGATAAAAATAATGCTATTACATATTATACATGGCTTACAAAAAATCACCCAAAATCTAATCAAGGAATGATTGCACAAAAGAGATTGGAAGCACTGAATGTTGAATAGAATAAGATCTCAATCTTTATCAATCAATTATCGTTTTATAAGAAGATTAATCATTATGCAACAGTCTTTATTTAGAAAAGACTTAGAAAGAGCAATTATTGTTGGTGATAAAATTAACCATTTATTAATGAGTTCACCTTTTAAGCATTTATTAAAATTTTCAATACCAAACAATATCAATAGAAATTTATATGATTTAGATTTTCCTTCTCCAATTATTGCAGCATCATTTAAGGATGATATTAGTGCATTCCTACAATGGCAGTCTGTAGGTTTAGGAGGAGTAACCTACAAAACTGTATTAAAAAACCCTTCAGAAGGCAATGAAAGGCCGAGAATACAAGAAATTAATTATAATGGAAAATATGGTCTATTGAATTCGCTTGGCCTTCCAACAAAGGGTGTAGATAATTTTATTAATCATTTTGAGGATAAAAAATTACTCTCATTTGATAGACCAATAGGCATTAGTATAGGAGGAGACAATCTTCATGATTATATAGAACTCTTTGAATTAATCAATTCAAAAGTCAAATCTTCTTCTTTTGATAAATTTTTCTATGAG
>JAYZKH010000055.1:0-6442 GCA_036163585.1 Fidelibacterota bacterium | reverse complement strand
CACCTACTCAATCTTTTATATTCGAAGATGTCATTCATGTTGAATGCCCTGGATCTGAAGGATATTTTGGAGTACTCAAAAATCATACAAATTCAATTATCGATTTAAAAGAAGGAGTTATATCAGTTAAAACAAGTAATAATACTATTCGATTTAATTGCTCTTCTGGTATTGCTGACATCAATTCTGATCCTTCTGATGATTTACCTGACAAAGTGTTATTGCTTGTTGAAAATGTAGAACAATTACAGGAATAATTGTTAGATTAAAAAATATGTTTTCTAGAACAAATAATTGTGGTGAGCTTAATAAAACTCATATTGGCTCCAATGTATTGCTTTGTGGATGGGTTAACTCTTTACGTACTCATGGTAAAATAATTTTTATTGATATTCGAGATAGATACGGAAAAACACAGGTAATACTTGATAAAAATGATCTTATTGATAAAGGCAATTCTCTTTCAAATGAAGATGTTATTAGTGTATCGGGAAAAGTGAGTGCTAGAACAAAAGAATTTGTTAATAAAGAAATAGCCACTGGAGAGATTGAAATTATAGTTGATACACTAGATATATTAAGTATATCTGATCCACTTCCTATACCTATACATGATAGAGAAGCTTCAACAGAAGAACAGAGATTAAAGTATCGCTACCTTGAATTGAGGAATAAAACTCTACAGAATAACCTCATTACAAGGCACCATGCAGCTCAAGTAGTAAGAAATTTTCTTTCAAAAAAAGATTTTATAGAAATTGAGACACCTGTATTAATGAAATCTACACCAGAGGGTGCTAGAGATTATCTAGTGCCTAGTAGAATTCATCATGGAAAATTTTATGCACTTCCACAGTCTCCACAAATGTATAAACAGCTATTTATGATTTCTGGTCTTGATAAATATTTCCAAATTGTTAAATGTTTTAGGGATGAAGATTTGCGTTCAGATAGGCAACCAGAATTTACACAGATTGATCTTGAAATGAGTTTTGTTGATGAACCAGATGTGAGAGATCTTGTTGAAGATTTAATTATTACTGTTTTTAAAGAAGTAAATGGTGTAAAAATTAAAAAATCATTTCCTATTCTATCTTATAACGAATCGATACAAAGATATGGTACCGATAAACCAGATCTAAGATATGATATCGAGTTAAATGATTTCAAAGAATTCTCTAGTAAATCTGATTTCAAATCTTTTAAAGGTCTTGAATATGTATCAATGCTATCAGTCGAAAATTCAGATTTCTTTTCAAGAAAAATTATTGATGAATTAGATAATTATGCTAAATCACTTGGAGCTAAAGGTTTAGCTTGGATGAAGTGCAAAAATAATTCATTAGATGGGGGTGTATCTAAATTTTTTGGTGATCTTCAATCAGATATTATTTCTCATTACAATTTAAAAGATAACTCAATATGTTTTATGGTTGGCGATGATTCAAAGTTAGCTTTGAAAGTTTTAGGCTCAGTAAGAACAAAGATTGCAGATATGTTAAATCTTTGTGATAATACAATATTTAAACCTGTATGGATTGTTGATTTCCCTCTATTTGAATGGGATGAAGAAGAAAAACGTTTTGAATCTGTGAATCATCCTTTTACAGCTCCAAAAGATAGTGATATAGAAAAGTTATCTTCTAATCCAGAAGATGTAATATCTAAAGGTTATGATATTATTATTAATGGTTATGAAGTTGCAGGAGGATCTGTCAGAATTCATGATAATAAAATGCAAAAACAGATTTTTGAGATTATGAATATGAAAGAAAAAGAAATTAATGAAAAATTTGGATTTTTTATTGATGCTCTCAAATTTGGAACTCCACCACATGGTGGAATTGCATTCGGTTTTGATAGATTAGTAATGTTATTGTGTGGGGTTAACAATATTCGAGATATTATTGCATTTCCAAAGACTACTTCTGCATCAGCTTTGATGGAAGAAGCTCCTAATACTATTTCTGAAACACAATTAAATGATTTAAATATATCTATCAATGACGATGAAAAAGACATTTGAAATAAAAGGTATAGATCTTATTTCACTATATGGAATTAGTGATCAAAATATTGTTTTCATAGAAAAAAATCTTCCTATTAATATAGATATACGTGGTGATAATCTGTTTTGCCAGGGATTAAAAAAAGATATTGATAACTTTTCAATCGTCTTAAGTCATATGATAGAATCTGTCAAAAAAGGTAACAACATTAACACAAGAGATATCAAACAACTCTTAACTATGAATGTTAAAGATTTAAATCCAAAAAATAATGTTGATGAAGTGCTTTTTTATGGTAAGAAAGGGCCTATATATGCTAGAAGTGATGGTCAAAAAAGTTTACTAAAGTCATTCTTTAGTAATGATATTGTAATATCAGTAGGTCCTGCTGGCACAGGAAAAACTTTTTTAGCTGTAGCACATGCTATATCATTATTAGAAAAGCATGAAATTGATAAAATTGTATTATGTAGACCAGCTGTGGAAGCTGGAGAAAGTTTAGGTTTTCTTCCTGGTGATTTACGTGATAAAATTGATCCATATCTTGCTCCTCTTTACGATGCACTGAATGATTTATTGCCAAAAAATAAAGTTCAGACTCTAGTTAACAATAATATTATTGAGATAATTCCTTTAGCATATATGAGAGGTAGAACTATTAATAGAGCAGCAATGATTTTAGATGAAGCTCAAAATGCATCTCCTATACAAATGAAAATGTTTTTAACAAGGCTAGGTATAGAATCTAAAGCAATTATTACAGGAGATATTTCTCAAATTGATTTACCTAAAAAAACTAATTCTGGATTAGTGGAGGTGTTAAAAATTTTAAAAAACATTAAAGGCATAGGAATTGTTAAGCTAAATGAAAGCGATATTACAAGACATGATTTAGTAAAAGATATCATTAATGCTTATTCTAAAATTAAGAAATAAAAAAAAGGATTTATAATGACAAAAGTATTTGAAAACATTGCTGAAAAAGATCATGAACAAGTTGTTTATTGCAATGACCCGAGTTCTGGTTTAAAAGCAATTATAGCTATACATAGTACGGCTTTAGGCCCTGCTTTAGGCGGTTGCAGAATGTATCCTTATAAAAATGAAGAAGATGCTTTAATTGATGTATTAAGGCTATCAAGAGGAATGACTTATAAAGCATCAATTGCTAATCTTAACCTAGGAGGAGGAAAAGCTGTTATTATTGCAGATCCGAAGAAGGACAAATCTGAAGTATTATTACGTTCTTTTGGGAAATTTGTTGATAGTCTAAATGGAAAATATGTAACAGCAGAGGATGTTGGAATGTCAGTTCATGATATGGAGTTTATAAGAATGGAGACTAGTCATGTAACTGGTATTAAAAGAGCAATGGGAGGAAGTGGAGATCCATCAATACTTACTGCTCTTGGTCTTTATGTTGGGATGCAGGCTGCATTAAAAAAGAAGCTCAATATCAACTCAATGACAGGATTGAAAGTTGGAATTCAAGGATTAGGAAAAGTTGGTTATTATTTATGTGAAAACCTTAAAAAAGATAATGTAGAAATTTATGGTTATGATATTGATAAAAACAGATTAGATACAGCAGTACAAGATCATGGTGTTATTCCTGTATCAAATGATGAATTATTATCCATGGATTTAGATATTTTTTCCCCTTGTGCACTAGGAGCAGTGATTAATCCTTCCTCTATCAAAACATTAAAATGTTCTGTTATCGCTGGTGCTGCTAATAATCAATTAGAAAAAGAATCTAGAGATTCAAAATTATTATCGAAAAAAGGAATAATGTATGTTCCAGATTATGTCATTAATTCAGGTGGATTAATGAATGTTGCAAATGAGCTTCAAGGTTACAATAAAGATAAAGCACACTATCAAGTTGAAGGTATTTACTACATATTGATGAGAATTTTTGACTATGCATTATCTAATAATATATCAACACTAGAGGCAGCTAATCATCTCGCTGAAAGAAGAATCGAAGAATTTGTGAGATGGAATCATAAATGGGTAGAAAAATAACAATTAGCAATGATCAATAAGCAACAAAGAAAAAAAGCAAGAGAAGCAGTTTTGCAAGCCCTTTATGCTATTCATTTATCTCAAGAAGATGAAGAAAAAGTTCTGAGAGATATCAATGAACGATACAATTTTGATTCAGCTACCAAAGAATTCATTTATGATTTATTTAGAAATACTATAAATGACCGTAAAATATTAGATGCAAAGATTGAAGGGGCATTAGAAAATTGGGATATTGAAAGAATTAATGTTATAGATAGATTGATAATGCAAATGGCAATCTGTGAAATGCTATCTTTAAAAAAATATGAAATACCTTATCAGGTAACAATTAGTTCTGCCATTGAAAATGCAAAAAAATTTAGTTCTGAAGATAGTACTGCATTTGTAAATGGTATCCTAGATTCTATACACAAAACATTATAATAAAATGAGTTTTTTAACAAAAATATTTGGAACAAAATCAGATCGAGAAATCAAAAAGATTTCTCCTATTGTTAAAGAGATTAATTCAATCTATGATGGTCTAGAAGGAAAAGATGGAGATTATCTTGTGCAACGTACAAAAGAATTGCAAAAGAAAGTTGTTGAAGAAATTTCCGAACAAGAACAAAAACAACTAGATGGTTTAGATGATAGAAAAGATATACAGAAAATAAGGCGAGAAATAGAGAAAAATGTTTTGTCAGATATATTACCTGAATCTTTTGCATTGGTAAAACATGCATCACGACTTTTATGCGGAAAAAGTTGGAATGTAGTAGGTCAAACAGTTGATTGGGAAATGATTCCTTATGATGAACAATTGATTGGTGGAGTAGTGTTGCATAATGGTAAAATATCTGAAATGAAAACTGGTGAAGGTAAAACTTTAGTTGCTACTATGCCTATTTATCTGAATGCACTTTCAGGAAGAGGAGTGCATGTTGTAACCGTCAATGATTATTTAGCACAACGTGATGCCCAATGGATGGGAAGATTGTTTGAAATGCTAGGATTGTCTGTTGGATATATATTGAATTCTATGAGTCCAGATGAAAGAAAACAAGCATATGCTTGTGATGTTACTTATGGGACTAATAATGAATTCGGTTTTGATTATTTGCGAGACAATATGACTATTGATTCTGATCATTTAGTTCAGAGACCTCATCATTATGCAATTATAGATGAAGTTGATAGTGTTCTTATTGATGAAGCAAGAACTCCATTAATAATTTCTGGTCCTGTTGAAACAACTATAAATCAATCTTATGTTGATTTACGTCGTCCTGTACAATCTTTAGTTCATCAGCAAAATCAACTTGTATCTGAGTTAGTAAGAAAAGCAGAAGAGTCTCTTAAAATAGATAATCCATCTCAAGATGATCTTGATAATGCTGGAAAATTGTTATTACAAGCGAAAAGAGGGTTACCAAAGCATAAAATGTTACAAAAAATATTTCAAGAACAAGGCAATCTAAAATTAGCTAACAAAATTGAATCTGAATATATTGCTGAAAAGAAACTACATGAACTTGATGAAGATCTTTATTTTTCAATTGATGAGCATTCTAATAGTGTTGACTTATCTGACAAAGGTAGAGAATCTCTTTCACCTGATAATCCAGAAACTTTTACAATTCCTGATTTAGGAGAAATGTTAAGTGACATTGATGATGATACTTCATTGTCAGATGATCAAAAAAAACTCAATAAAGAAAAATCTTATCAATTGCATTCAGAAAGAAGTAGTAAAATTCATTATCTGAATCAATTGCTTAAAGCTTATACTTTATTTGATAAGGATATAGAATATGTTGTTCAGAATGGACAAGTCTTGATTGTTGATGAATTCACAGGAAGAATTCTTCCAGGTAGACGATTTAGTGGAGGCCTTCATCAAGCACTTGAAGCAAAAGAAAATGTAAAGATTGAAAAAGAAACTCAAACCCTTGCTTCAATTACAATACAAAATTATTTTAGAATGTATGATAAACTATCTGGAATGACTGGTACTGCAGATACTGAAGCACCTGAATTTGAGAATATTTATAATCTAGGAGTTACTGTAATCCCAACACATCAACCTGTTATCAGAAAAGATAGCGATGATGCAATCTATAAAAATAAACGTGCAAAATATAAAGCAGTTATTAATGAAATATCCTCTTATCATAAAAAAGGACAACCAATTTTAATTGGTACTATTTCTGTGGAAGTATCAGAACTATTATCAAAAATGTTAAAGCAAAAAGGAATTCCTCATAATGTATTAAATGCAAAACATCATAAAAGCGAAGCAGAAATAGTTGCAAATGCAGGATTAAAAAAAGCTGTTACTATTGCAACTAATATGGCTGGAAGAGGAACTGATATTAAGTTAGGTCCAGGAGTAGAAGAATTAGGCGGTTTACATATCATTG
>JAYZKH010000054.1:0-6216 GCA_036163585.1 Fidelibacterota bacterium | reverse complement strand
GTTTTATGAGTTATCGATTAGCATGTGAGCTTGACGAAATCAATGGAATTGGTTCAGTAACAGGATCAATGGCTGCACTTTCTGCATGTAATCCTCCAAATAAAAAGAATATTATTCATTTTCATGGTACTTCTGATACTGTGGTTCCTTATAATGGAGTGATTTGGTCATTACCTGTACAAGATGCCCACGATTTTTGGGCAAATAAAAATAATTGCAAAAATCAATCTCAAATCACGGTACCTGACTTTAATAATGATGGAATTCAATCTACTCAGTTTCTTTCTAATGACTGCGATGATGGTAATGAAGTTGTTTTATATGAAATGAAAAATGAAGGCCATACTTGGTTTCGTAAAGATTGGGGAGATGATTTAAATAGCTCTGAATTAATTTGGGAATTTTTTAAAGATAAATAATATTAATTAAAATCTGACAGTTTGTACTGTAGAAAAAAATCTACTAATTCTTTATTTGAATTGATTTCATGATTGTTTTTTCCTAGAAACAACTTAATCAAAAACCAATCAGCTATAGGGGAACCAAACCATTGATGTCCACCATTATAGATTTTAAAATGAACAACTTTTGTGTCTGAGTTTTCGCTATAAAAAGTAAATTTTTCAACATTTGTTCCATCAGATGGATCAAGATCATCAATAACTTCTAATTCAACCTGAGTAAGTTTATTATGTTTGACCCAATAGTTTATCGAATCCATTGTATTCATTGCATAATCTCTAGAGTTTTCATAGTCTACCAACCTGTCCTTTGTTCCATGTATATGTATCAAAGGAATTTCCCTATTCACCAAGCAAGATTGGTTATCATTAAGCATAAAATTCCCTGTTACTGATCCAAATGCGGTAATTTTATCTGAAAGATTGCAAATTAATTCATAAGACATATATCCTCCATTAGACATTCCACATGCATATATACGATCTAAATCAATATCAAAGTCTGTAGCTATTGAATCAATTAATGAACTAATAAAACCTATATCATCTTCATTAGTTAAGCTTCCTTCTGTGCCTACATTCCACGACTTACTAATTCCTTCAGGGTAAACCACTGCAACACCTTTAGAGTGTGCATAACTATCCATTTGAGAATAATCTTTTTGTTGTATTGCATGGCTTGCAAACCCATGCATATTAATAATTAGCGGTACTGGTCCTTCAGTATTTTCTGGATATGAAACATAGTATTCTCTGACAACATTATCATGAGTAAGTGTTTGCATTGTTAGATCTGATGTATTGTCTAAACAGCCATAAACAAAAAAAACTATTATGAAAATCTTATTCATTTTTTTAAAAAAGTTCATTGGTTAGACAATGGACTGATCCTCCACTTAAGTTAAATTGTGATACATCACTGACAATAAATCTAATATTATTATTGTTTATAAATTCTATTGTTCTGTCATCATCAATCTCAGCTGTGCTTATTAATATACCAGGGAGAGTTAAGCAATTCATTGCTGCTCTTGCTTTCAAAGATTTTTCTTTCTCTGTATTCAATTGTGCTAACAGTTCCCAATTGTTATGCTTACATAAATCTTTTAAGAGTTGATAATTATTATTATCAAAGACCTCTTTTGCACTCATCAAACCTATACAATCATGATTTTGATTAAAGATAGGGGATATTGCAGTATCTAAATGATATCCTTCTGATATAATTATATGCAGAGAATTCACTCCCATAAGCTCAGCTACTTTTTCTGCTCCAGCTCTATTGTTACGTGAACAGCCAGCAAGTAGAATATTTTCATTAGGCAAGTAAAAAAATTCTCCACCTTCTGCAATATGTGCATTTTCAGGAAGTGTTTTTACGGTATATCCTAAATCTGACAAGGTTTTCTTTACAAAATCTGTTTCTTCTAGTCGTTGTGGAAGTTTCATATTAGAAATAACAACTTCTTTTTTTGTATTGCACATAAAATGATCTCTTGTAAACACAAAATCATATTTTTTAGCATCTTCTAGCTGTTTTGAGAATGGAATAAATATAATATCAAACCCTAAGTCTGCAATATTATTTATTAATGTTTGATGTTCCTGAACAACAAGGGATTGATTAGGTACAGCACCTGATTTCATCATATCATTATCAGGATAAGCCTTAATTCCATCTCCCCACCAATCTATTGTTGGGAGTTCACTCATAGCAATTTTTATCTTTTTTGTATTTTCCAAGAGAATAAACTTACAATTTTTAAATTACATTTATAAAGTTAAATTACTATGGTTATGCAATCTGATATATTAACAGTCAAAGATTTAGATCGTTATCTGCCTGCAATTAAAACTAATGATGATATGCGATTTAAAAGCAAGTTATCTGAAGGATTATTTTTATCTGATGCAATTGATGGACTTAATCAATTGCCAGATGAATCTATTGATTTAATTATTACTGAACCATCTACTCGTCCTAGAAACAAAAAAAGAGACAAAAATTCACCAACATATCAAAATTATTTTGATTGGGTTGAAGCTTGGGTTGCAGAATCTAACAGAGTTTTATCATCAAGTGGTTCTATATATATTCTTTGTTCCTGGGAATATTCAAGCATGTATTATTCTTTATTATCAAAAAATTTTCAAGTGCAATCTCGTATTACAATAGAACGAAAAAATCAAAATGAAAATTCTAATAAATCAAAATGGCAAAATGAACTATTTGATATATGGTTTGCTACCAAGACAAATGATTATATCTTCAATCATAATTATGTTGTAGGTGGTAAAATGTTAGAAGACCAGAAAATGGAAGACCAAAAAAATAATTTATGGTTTCATCTTGATTATGAAGAAGTAATTGGTAGAATACTTAAATCCAGTAGTTTCAAATTAAATTGGGTTCTCGATCCATTTATGAATGATGGCAGTGTTGGCTTGGTATCAAAAAAAGCTGGTAGAAGATTCATAGGATTTGAATCAAATCAAGACAAATTATTGCTTGGAATGAAGCGTATTAATGAAGGGAAATAGATACAATGATTGATCAAATTAAAAATGACTTAAATAATGCTTTAAAAAATGGTGAAAAATTAAAAGCCAATACTCTTCGCTTACTAATTTCAAGTTTAAAGAATAAAGCCATTGAACTTGGAAGCGAATTAGATGATAAACAAGCACTACAAGTGATTCAAAAAACTTCTAAACAACATAAAGAATCTATTAAGATGTATAAAGAAGGCGATAGAGATGATTTAGCAGCTCAAGAAGAAGCAGAATTAGCGGTTATTGAACATTATTTACCATCAATGATGGGAGAAGATGAATTAAATACACTTATTGATTCTGTTATAGAAGAAGTAGGGGCAAAAAGTATGGCAGATTTTGGTAAAGTTATGCCTGAAATTATGAAAAGAGGTGCTGGCCAGGTAGATGGAGGCATGGCACAAGGATTATTGAAGTCAAAATTATCTTAATAAATGATTGTTGATATTCTTCTCTTATTTTTAATCCTATTTATAGGGATTTTTGGTGCCCGCAAAGGGTTTTTAGATGAGGTTTCCGAATTTATAGGTATTGGCTTAGCAATATGGTTTGCATTGTCTTTCTATACTGATTTAACAATAAAATTATATTCATTTATTAATTTCCCTGAAAGATTAACCCAATTTATTGCTGCAGCAATTATTTTTATTTTTATTATTCTTATAGTACGATTTATCACAAGTGTTCTATTGTTTCTTTTCCAAGATTCTCCCATTTTTTCATTGGGAAATCAGTTATTTGGATTTGTCTTTGGAATATTAAAAGGAGGATTATTGTTGGTAGTATTTTTATGGTTTTTTGACTCTTATATTTCAAATACTCTCTATGATATTATTCAAACTGAATCAAAAATCATTTCTTTTGTTAATCCGATGAAAGATTGTATTAATCAATCAATAACAATACCTTTGTAACATGGCACGCATCGCACAAGAAACTATTCAACGAGTCTTAGATGAAATTGATATTGTAGATGTTATTTCACAATATGTTGATTTAAAAAAACGAGGAAAAAATTATTTTGGGTTAAGCCCATTTAGATCAGAAACTAAACCATCATTTAGTGTATCTATTGATAAAAATCTATGGTATGATTTTGGCTCTGGACAAGGAGGTAATGCAATTGATTTTTTGATTGAGCATGAACGTGTTAGCTTCGTTGAGGCCGTTCGCTCTCTTGCTAAGAAATATAATATTGAAATTGTGGAGATTGGTGATGCTGAACAAGATAATCTTTATGATCAACTCTACGAAATTCATGAAATTGCATGTATTTATTTTCAAAATAATCTTAAATCAAACTCAAAAGCAAAAGTCGGACAAAAATATTTGAAAGATAGAAATTTTAGTGATTCAATTATTAAAGATTATCGTTTAGGAATATCATTGGATAGTTGGGATGCATTATTCAAAGAAGTAAGTGGAAAATTTGACGAAAATATACTTAAAAAATCTGGCTTATTCTCTGAATCAAAAAAAGGATTAGTAGACCGTTTTAGAAACAGATTAATGTTTCCATTTTTTAATCTTTCAGGAAAAATCGTTGGTTTTAGTGGTAGAACATTGTCTGAAGATGATGATGTGAAGTACCTTAATTCCCCTGAAACATTTTTATTTCAAAAAAGCAAAATTTTTTATGGTGGGTATCAAACTCTTCCAACCATACGAAAACAAAATTTCGCTATCCTTGTAGAAGGGCAGACTGATTATCTACGTTTAATAGAAAATGGTTTTCCTAATGTAATTGCTACTTCAGGTACTGCATTTTCAAATAAACATGCAACGGTATTAAAAAAACATACTAATAGAGCTATTCTTGCATATGATTCTGATGATGCAGGAATCAATGCTGCAATACGTGCTAGTTATGCTTTGTTACAAGAAGGGATAGAGACTCGTGTATTATTTCTAGGTAACAATTATGATCCAGATGATTTTTTTCAAGAAGAAAAAAATAGCCAAGCAATTTTTAAAGAAAGAATTAAAAATGCACTTCATCCCATCCCATTTATTATTAAACAAAAAGAAATTTTAAAACAAAGTGCTACAGAAAGATCTGTTTTTGTTGATGAATGTCTTTCAGAGATTAAACTAGTATCTGACTCTATTATTCAATCTGATTTAATTAAGCGACTATCTAATGAAATATCTATACCAGAAAGCGAATTATTGAATCGATTGGATTCTATTAAAACAAAAAGGTATCGTCAAATTTCTGATGAAAAAGCTGAAATTAAATCAATGCATTACACTTCATTATCTGAAAAAGCTCAACTTGAGTTAATAAAACTTGCAATACATTATCCTGATAATATAAAGGATATAAATGTTGGGTTATTTACTAGTCCTTTTTTACATGATGCAATGAAAGCTATTGCTAAAAATAATGGGGAAAATAATAATGAAGCACAATTGCTGCAAACGATTAAAGGCAATGAAGAAGAACGCAATCTAATTGCTAGCCTTGCTATTACAGGACATGAAAAAGAAGATAAAGATCAAATCTTAAAAGATTGCTTGTTGATTTTGGAGCAAGAACCAATTAAAAAGAAAATTCAATTATTACGAGATAAAATTAGACGTCTTGAAGAAAGTGATTCTCTACCAGATAATAATCTTATTACTGAATTAAGTAACTTACAAAAAGAATTAAAATAAAAAAGCCCTCCATAAAGAAGGGCTTTTTTATATCTTACTAACCTAAAATACAGATTAATAATTAATTGTAAATCCAAGTACCCATTGTCTAGGTTGACCTAAACGAACTCTTAGATTTGCAACATCACCGGATCCATCATATGCATCGACAAAGTCACCGACAAATAATTCGTCACCAGCATTATGAACAGAAGCATTTAGTGTTACATCTTTACCACCAACATTCATTCCATATTGGAATTTCAAGTTATATAGTGTTGTAAAATCAGTAACATAAGCATCGTCAGCAAAAGAGTTTCCTTCGCCAAGCAAGAATGCTAAGTCGTTAATAGCTCCATCATAACCCCATCTAGGATACTGTTTTCCAAAGTGCTCAATTTCAACTGAAGCTTTCATTGTATTCCAGAATCCTGTAAAGATTAAGTTGTGCCCTTCTTGTGGTGCTCCTGAGATCATCACATCTTTTACATAAAGATTAAAAGTTGTTGAAGTGGATGGATCTCCAAGTGTTTCAAAATATGTATAGCTTAAGTCATCAGTAAAT
>JAYZKH010000053.1:0-4018 GCA_036163585.1 Fidelibacterota bacterium | reverse complement strand
CATTAGGACGTCCAATTATGGCAATTTTTGATTTTTTACTCATTTCGATGAATTATACAACTAAGTGAATTTTGGTGCTATAAAATTTATTTAAGGAAGAATTGCACAAAGCAACTCAATCCAAAGAACGAGAGAAACAAACAAAGTGACTGTAAAAATAGGTGCTCGTGTAGAAATTTTAGGATTTGTTGATCTTATAATAAAATGGATAGTTCTTGCAATAACATAAATCCAGGCCATAATAACAGTGAATTGAGTTACATGATTTGCTGAAAATGCCAAAATACAATACAAATAAAAAAGTAATGGTGCTTGATATAGATTTTTATAGTGCTCTCTAGAAGCTTGAACATCGTCAGGAATTTGTTGCCACGAAGGCATAAATTTCATCCATCTCCAATCAAGTTCCTTTGTCTGAATTGCTTTTCTTACCATATTGGCATTGAAAAATGTATGTAAATAAGTCAAAAATATAAGAGGAAAAATTGGAAATAATATTTGTACTGGATCCATTTATTGTCCTAAATAGACTCGAAGAGGTTCACTACGTGTTTTATGTGCAAGACGTCTTATTGCTTTTTCTTTAATCTGACGCACACGTTCACGAGTCAAGTTAAATTGTTCCCCAATTTCATTTAGAGTGAAAGATCTATCTCTATTAATACCAAAATACATTTCAATAACTGAACGTTCTCTTTCTGTTAATGTGCTTAATGCAGAAGCAATTTCTTCTTTCATAGAAGTATCCATTACTTTGTTATCAGGATCTTTTTCCTGTTCATCTTCAATAACATTAATAAGAGAACTGTCTTCTCCGTCTGAGAATGGTGCATCTAATGAACTATGTCTTCTTGAATATTGTAATGCATTAAATACTTCATGAGAACCAATATCAAGTTGGTGACTAATTTCTTCCACTTTTGGTTGTCTACCAATTTCTGCTTCCAGTTTTTCAGCTGCTTTGGTAATCTTTGTGATTGTTCCTACACGATTTAGGGGTAATCTAATTAATCGTCCTTGTTCAGCAAGAGCCTGTAAAATAGCCTGCCTAATCCACCATACCGCATATGAAATAAATTTAAAACCCCTAGAAGGATCAAAACGTTTTGCTGCTTTAATTAAACCAAGATTTCCTTCGTTTATAATATCAGAAAGAGACAACCCATTTCCTTGATACTTTTTTGCAACTGAAACAACAAATCGGAGGTTTGCTTCAACCAATTCTTTCATTGCTTCCTTATCGCCTTTTTCTATACGAACTGCAAGCTCAACTTCTCTTTCTGGAGGCAAAGGTTCATATTGAGAAATTTCAGATAAATACATGCTAATCGTTCCGCTTGAAACCTTTGATCGTTTAATCTTTTCGTCAGCACGTTCTTTTGCTTGTTTAATTCTATCTTCTTCTGATAATTCTACTTCGATTGCTTCTGCCATTTCTTCTGGTGTAACCTTATCGAGTGAATTTGCTTCTTTTTGTAACTGTTTTTTAGATAATTTTTTTGCGCTCAATTGATAGTCCTTTTTTGAAAAAATACTGATGTCACCACGGGTGAAAATTTACAAAATTATTTATATTTTCCAAGATATTTCTATTATTTCTTAAAACTAGAAATAGCATCATTAACATCGACAAATTTAAACTGATAACCGGTTTCTAATGTATTTTTTGGAATGGTCTTATAGCCATATAACAACATTTCAGTCATTGGAATAATATTTCTAAGAAAATAGATTGGAACAATTATAGGATTAAATTCTTGGTGAGTCGTAGGATTAGGTGCAACAAGGTTAAATGGTCCTTTGATATCATTTATCATTGAAAATTCAATAAAACCAATTACATCATCAATATGAACCCAAGGAAAGAAATTATTCTTGGCACCCATATGAGGTGTGAACTTTACAAGATTATAAAATTCTTTTGTTAAAACAAGTCCAATACGCAAGTTAACAACACGAATACCTTCCTTTGAAAAGATATCACATGATTCTTCATTTGTTTTACAAACATCTGCCAAAAAAGTATCTCCGTTGGGAGAGAATTCATCAACGGATCCTTCATAGATTGCATCTTTCTTAGCATAATAGCCTACTGCAGAAGCATTAATAACCACTTTAGGATTAATATGATTTATCTCAAGAAAATTCTTTAAATCTTTGGTGATATCTGTTCTGCTGGATTTAATTTTTTGCTTAATCTTTGCAGTCCAAACCTGCAGTACTGATTCACCACTTAATTTCACAACAATATTGATATCATTTAGCAAATTAGGATTGTTTGTATCCCAATCAATTAAAGAAATGTTTTGATCAAATTTTTTATGATATTTTTTTGGATTTCTCGATAAAAGAAAGACATTACAATCTTTTTTTGATAAAGAATGGACTAAATGAGTACCAATTGTACCAGTCCCGCCAACAATAAGAATATTCATTTCTTAGAAAGAGAAGAAACAACAGATTTCACTTTTGCTTGAGTATCAGCACTAAACCAGTTATCGATTAATACTTGATAATCAAAATTAGTATCATGCATTAAAGATTGTTTTAATCTGACAAATGGTTCTCCAGCATTAATATAGAATTTTGCTAATTTTTTTGCTTCTTCTAATGCTTGAGATGTGGCTTTCTTTTTACCTGTCAATCTATGCCCAATAATTTCATTAATAAGGCCTTTCTTTTCGGCTTCAGAAGGAGTATACATCCTACATTGTGTTGCAACTTCAAAAAGATTTTCTCTACCAATAGAGTGAGATATAATGGACAGCATGTCTGGTGGCAAATCAATTCCTATAGCCATTTCATTAAGCCCCATTCTATGTGTTCCATGCATTCCATAACGATAATCAGATGCTAAAGCTAACAAACATCCTCCAGCAATAGCATGACCACCCACTATACTGATTACTGGACCAGGAAACTCTCTACATGCCATCAAAAGATCTCTAAGTGTACCAAAAATAAGAGATACTTCACTTGTTTCTTTAGCACTCATTAAATCTTTTAGATTTAAGCCAGCACTAAATACTTTATTATTCCCAAGAATAATAACAGCTTTACATTCATTATAATTTAATTCTTTGATAAGCTCTTTTGCTCTGTCAACTCCTAAAAGATTTGGGCCTTTATCTCCCATACGAATAATTTTAATTTCATTTTTTACTGTAACATCCATCATTATTCCCTTTATTTCATTTGTTCTTTAATAACATCAAAAACTGGTACGGTTTTTTGTTCTACATAATCAAAACAAACCAAAGTAGTAGTACAGGAAACTGAACACTCTGTATCTCCTCTTAAAAATAGACCATATTCATAATCAAAACTTTTAGTTCCGACTCTTGATACTCTAATTCCTATGTCTACTTCTTTTGGATGTTTGACTTGTTTGTAAAAATCTAACTTCATTGATGCAACAATGAATGGGAAAGAATCTTTTCTATAAGCATCTAAACCTAAGTCATGTGCATGACGTATTCTAGCATCCTCAAAATAAGCTACAACTGTCCCATGATTAAGATGACCAAGCATATCCTCATCATACCAACGGGTTTCCATGTCATAAAAAGTTTTAAAGTCTTCTCGTTTCATCAGTCAATTAAAAATTGTGAATTTCCAGTAGGAAAAATACATTGGTCTTTTTTTCCAAACCAGTTATATCTTTTTTTTGCTACTAAATTGTAAATCCTATCTGCTAAAAATCTTGGAATCACAAATCTCAAATACTGTAGAGGATGATTTAAAAATTTCAACACAATAAATGCTGCTTTTGACTTTTCAAAAACTTTGTCTCCTTGTTTTACAATAACTGTATTGAAATTAGAAATTTGATTTATATTTAATGTTCTCTTGGCATAATTTGATTGCAGAGGACTATAATAAATTTCTTTCTTTGAATCATGTTTAATTGAAAAATCAACAATATTGGAACACAGATAGCAAATTCCATCATAGTATATAATTAATTTAGATTTCATTAAAAGATAAAAGGAATAATAGAAGCAGTTTTCTTCTTGTA
>JAYZKH010000052.1:0-4273 GCA_036163585.1 Fidelibacterota bacterium | reverse complement strand
AATTCTTATTACTAAGTTCCAACCCAGAATTTTAACATAGTATGGCAAAACAAGAATCAATAGAAGTAGAGGGAGTTATTAAGGAAGCTTTACCAGGAGCAAGGTTTAGAGTAACAATAAACCTAGGCGGACAAGAACATGAAGTTCTTGCACATGTAAGTGGTAAAATGCGTATGCATTTCATTAAAATGCTACCTGGAGATAAAGTAAACCTAGAACTTTCTCCGTATGACTTAACTAGAGGAAGAATTACATTTAGGCAATAATTATGAAAGTTAAAGCATCAGTCAAAAAAAGAAGTCGTGATTGCATTATTGTGCGTCGAAAAGGACGTATCTATGTTATTAATAAAAAGAACCCTAGATTTAAACAGAGGCAAGGATAATGGCTAGAATAGCAGGTATAGATATACCAAAAGAAAAGAAAATAGCTTATTCTTTAAGATATGTTCATGGAATTGGACTAACTACTGCACTAAAAATATGTGAATTAGCCAAGATAGACCCTAATTCTAGAGTTGGTGACCTTAGCACAAATGAAGAAGATGCTATTAGAAAAGTTATTGTTGATTTGAACTTGTTAATTGAAGGTGAATTAAGAACAGAGAATATAAAAAATGTTAAAAGATTACAAGATATTGGTAGCTATAGAGGATTAAGACATAGAAAATCTCTTCCTGTAAGAGGACAGAGAACTAAAACGAATTCTCGTACGAAAAGAGGAAAAAAACAAACAGTAGGACTTGGTAAGAAGGCAGTAGTATAATTATGGCAACACAGACTAGATCAAATAAAAAGAAGAAGAAAGTTGATTCAAAAGGAATTGTTCATATTAAGGCAACATTCAATAACACAAACATTACAATTACAGACCAAGGTGGAAATGTTATTGCATGGGCTACTGCTGGAAAAGCAGGTTTTAAAGGATCAAGAAAGAATACTGCATATGCAGCATCAATTGCAGCAGAGAAAGTTGCAACTGAAGTTGTTGGTATGGGATTAGCACAAGTTGTTGTCAAAGTAAAAGGACCTGGTGCAGGTCGAGAATCTGCTATTAGAGCTTTATCAGGTTCAGGATTGCAGATAACAGCAATTTCAGATGTTACTCCATTGCCACATAATGGTTGCAGACCAAAGAAGCAGAGAAGAGTATAGTTAATTATATGGGAAAATTAAATACACCTAAAGGAAAGTTAGTCAGAAAACTAGGAGTCAATATCTTTGGTAATCCTAAATTTGACAAATTATTATCAAAAAAAGGATATAGACCTGGTCAACATGGACAATCTGGAAAACGTTTCTCAACCTATTCTGTTCAGTTACAAGAAAAACAGAAGATTAAATTTATGTACGGTATGCTTGAAAAACAGTTTAGAAATTACTTTAAGAAAGCATCACAAATGAAAGGTGAAACAGGACTTAATTTGTTAGTTTTGCTTGAGTCTAGGTTAGATAATGTAATTTATAAGCTTGGGTTTGCTCCTTCAAGGCCATCTGCTAGACAATTAGTTAGCCATGCACATTTTATGGTAAATGGTAGAAAGGTGAATATTCCTTCTTATAGATTAAAACCAGGTGATATTGTTGAAGCAAGAGATAAAAGTAAAAAATTAGATATTATACTAGATTCAATTAAAATGGTTAAAGGTGATTTAAATGTATCTTGGCTATCTTTAGATAAAACAAAGATGGCAGGAACTTTTGTTAATTACCCGGAAAGACAAGAAATTGATCTAACTGTTAATGAACAATTAGTTGTAGAGTACTATTCAAGATAAGAGGAAAAAATAATGAGTAATAATTTAAAATTTAAAATTTCACATAAAGAAATAGCTGATAATTCTAGCCAGTTTGTTGTTAAACCTTTAGAGAGAGGTTATGGCATAACCATTGGAAATTCAATTAGAAGAGCATTGCTTACAGCAGTTCCTGGAGCAGCAATTACTAATGTTAAGATTGAAGGTGCTTTACATGAATTCTCTACACTAGACGGTGTAAAAGAAGATGTAGCTGATATTTTAATGAATTTGAAAGAAGTAAGATTTCACTTGTTTGAAAGTAGTGTTGAACCTATACATTTAAAAATTAAAGGTAAAACTTTTACTGCAGCTGATATACAAGCAGCAAGTGATAATTTTACTATTCTAAATCCAGACTTGTATATCACTGATATTGACAAGGGTACGACTTTAGAACTAGAGTTAAGATTGGGTATCGGTAAAGGATACAAATCAAGCGAAGAAAATAAATTGAACAATTCACCTGTCGGAATTATTCCAATTGACAGTATTTTTAATCCTGTAACTAAAGTAACATTTAATGTTTCTCCTCTACCTGGAGCAAAAGAAGATTTAGAGATGTTATCTTTAGATGTTACTACTGACGGATCTATTACTCCAATAGATGCAGTAAGTTATTGTTCTTCAGTGCTTTCTGAACATTACAATATTATCAATTCTATCAGTAATCCTTCAGTGTTAGAAATTGATAAACCAGTCAGTGAAGAAATCTTACAAATTCGTAAACTTCTTGAATCTTCAATTGATGAAATGGAGCTTTCAGTTAGAAGTCATAACTGTCTTGAGGCAGCAGGCATTACTTTAATTGGTTCTCTTGTTCAGAAAGATGAATCCGAAATGTTGGCATACAAAAATTTCGGTAGAAAATCTTTAAATGAGCTAATTGAAAAACTTGAAGGAATGGGATTGAAATTTGGCATGGATACTAGCCCATATCTTGACAGCGAAGCAGAGAGTGAAAGTGATGAGACACAGAGTTAAAACAAAGAAAATTGGTAAAAATGCTTCTCATAGAAAAGCAATGTTGTCTAATATGGCAAGTTCTTTAATAGAGCATAAACGTATCAAAACAACTCATCAAAAAGCTTTAGAATTAAAGAAGTTCATCGAACCAATGATTACTAAAGCAAAAGATGCCACTTTGCACAATAGAAGGCAAGTTTTGAAAAGTTTAAAAAACCAAGATGCTGTCAAAACATTATTTGATGTTATTGGTCCTAGTTATGCTGAAAGACCAGGTGGTTACACAAGGATTATCAAGCTTGGTAGCAGAGTTAATGATGCTGCAAAAATGTCTTTAATTGAATTTGTTGATAAATCCAACTTAGAAACAGAAAATGTTGTTGAAGAGCCGATTTCTGAAGAAGTAGAATCAGAAGATAATTAAATCATCTCAATTATCTTTTTTAAATATTTTTCATCAATTTCATCAAAATCATCAAATTCTTTTGAATCTATATCAAATACATAATTAGAGAATGGAATAGCAATCTCTGATTTACTATTCGGGTCACATTCAATATGTCCTGGAAATTGGTTAACATTAGAAACTATTATTGTATTATTTGATGTAATAGATGTTCCACAAACTCCATCCATATTTATTGGACTACATGGTATCTGATCTGATTTATGAGAAGATATTTCTAGTTTATCACCATTTTTTATATAAAAACCACAAAAATTCCAATTTTCAAACATATCATATAAAATATTTGATACCATATCTAAATTGACTTCATTTTTAGATTTTTTAATTTTAAAAATTGCTTCTTGATAAATTGTTTCTTTAATGTCAGATTGTAACTTACCCATGTCAAAAAATAATAAATATTCTAAGAATGCGTTAATAGTTTCTGGTTTGCCCAGAACAGGCACGACAGCATTAGGAGATATATTATCTTCTATTGATGGATATAATATGATTTATGAGCCTTTTAATGCTTCTCAGGGCATATCATCTGTTAAGAAGAATTACCTTATACCTGGTATAAATATTGAGAACAGTGATTTTGATAGTATTTTTGATAGTATTCTTAATTTTAATGCTGAATTTAAACTAGGTATCAAAGAAGACGATTCTGTTATAAAAAAGACAATTAAAACACTATTTGGGAATGAATCTTCTTTGTCCTTCTTTAAATCAAAATTTTCTTCCAATAAAGATAGACTAATTATTAAAGATCCTTTCTTAATATTTGCATCGCTCTACCTTTCTGATAATTATAAGATAGTGATGTGTGAAAGGCCAATTTTGCCCTTAGCCGGAAGTTTTAAGAGAATGGGATGGGAATTTTCTGAATATAACAGATTAATCGAAGATTTTGAGAATATCGGCATTCAAGGAGTAGAAAAAATTGAAAATAATTCAATTTCATTACCTGTTTTAGGAGCACTTCAATTTTGCCAGCTATATAGTGTTTTTAAACATAAAATTTATGAGAAAGAAAATATCTATTTTTTTAACCAACACAA
>JAYZKH010000051.1:0-5189 GCA_036163585.1 Fidelibacterota bacterium | reverse complement strand
AAAGAAAATGTTGCAATAGGAAGACTAATTCCAGCAGGAACAGGTTTTCCTGACTTACAAGACATAGAAGTTGAAGAAGAAGACTTGTAATCACTGATTTATTTACCTAATTAATTAAATCTATCCTACGCGTTCGAGAAAACATTTGTTTTTTCTCTCTTATAACGATATATTTCGACGTTTTTTGTATTTATTGAAGGGAAAAATATGCCAACAGTAAACCAGTTAATAAGAAAGAGTAGAAAAAGAACGATTAAGAAATCGGCAAGTAGAGCACTTGATAATAGTCCTCAAAAGAGGGGTGTGTGTACTCGTGTATATACTACTACACCTAAAAAACCTAATTCTGCACTAAGAAAAGTTGCAAGAGTTAGATTGACTAATGGTATTGAAGCTACAGCATATATACCAGGAGAAGGTCACAATCTACAAGAACACTCAATAGTTTTGATTGAGGGAGGTAGAGTGAAAGACCTTCCAGGTGTTCGTTACCATATTGTTCGTGGCTCGTTAGATACTGCTGGAGTAAATGATAGAAAAACTAGTAGATCACGTTATGGAGCTAAAAAACCTAAGAGTTAAAGATGAGAAGAAGAAGACCAGAAAGAAGATCTATCAATCCTGACCCAAAATTCAATGATCTAGAAATATCTAAGTTCATTAACTATCTATTAAAAGAAGGTAAAAAAGGCACTGCTGAAAAAATATTTTATAACTCACTAGATATTGTTCAAGAGAAAACCAAAAAAGATCCTGTAGATATCTTCAAAAAAGCTTTAAATAATGCTGCTCCACATGTAGAAGTCAAATCACGAAGAATTGGTGGAGCAACATACCAGGTTCCGATTGAAGTTCCATCAAGTAGACAATTTTATCTATCATCTCATTGGATTATTGAGAGTGCAAAAAATAAATCTGGAAGCAACATGTCAAATCGTCTAGCTAGTGAGATTATTGCAGCATCAAATAATGAAGGAAATGCAATAAAAAAGAAAGAAGATACTCATCGTATGGCTGAAGCAAACAAGGCATTTGCTCATTTTGGTAGAGGGGGAAGATAATGTCTACTGATTTAAAAATTGTAAGAAATATTGGAATTATGGCACATGTTGATGCAGGGAAAACAACTCTTACTGAGAGAATGTTGTATTATTCTGGAAAAACTCACAAGATTGGAGAAGTACATGATGGTGCAGCCACTATGGATTGGATGGCTCAAGAGCAAGAAAGAGGGATTACTATTACTTCAGCTGCTACAACATTTTATTGGAACGATAATCGTGTTAATCTAATTGACACTCCTGGACACGTAGATTTCACTATGGAAGTTGAAAGATCTTTAAGAGTGCTTGATGGTGCTGTTGCTGTATTTTGTGCTGTTGCTGGAGTTGAACCCCAGAGTGAAACAGTTTGGAGACAAGCAACAAAGTATGATGTTCCAAGAATTGCTTTTATTAATAAAATGGATAGAATTGGTGCTGATTTTTATGCTGCTGTAAAAAGTATGGAAGATAGATTAGATGCTAAACCTCTTCCTATCGCTTTACCAATTGGTGCAGGTGAAGATTTTAAAGGGATTATTGATTTAACAACAATGAAAGCTATTCAATATAACGAGGATTCAAAAGGTGCCGAATTTGAACATATTGATATTCCATCAGATCTAGCTAGCGAAGCAGATAAATGGAGAAATTTTTTAGTAGAAGAAGTCGCTACTTATGATGAAGGATTGATGGAGAAATATGTCAATGAAGAAGAAATTTCATCAGAAGAGATTAAAAATGCATTAAAGAAAGGTTGTTTAGAGAGTGCTTTTGTTCCAACATTATGTGGATCAGCTTTCAAGAATAAAGGAGTACAAAGAGTATTAGATGCTGTTATTGATTTTCTTCCTTCTCCTACAGATATTGACAGTACTGAAGGGTCTTTGGTAGACAATTCTGATGAAAAAGTAAATATTAAGAATTCTGAGAGTGAACCATTTACGGCACTTGCTTTCAAGATTGCTACAGATCCATTTGTCGGTAAATTAACATACATCAGAGTATATTCTGGATCTTTGAAAAAAGGTTCTTTCTGTATTAATTCTAATACAGGAAAGAAGGAACGTATATCAAGAATTTTACAAATGCATGCTAATAAAAGAGAAGAACTTGAAGAAGTTAAAGCAGGAGAAATTGTTGCAGTTATTGGTCTGAAAGACACTAAAACTGGACATACATTATGCGAGAAAGGTGATTTAATTTTAGAATCAATGGAATTCCCAGAACCTGTTGTTTCTGTTTCAATTGAACCTGTTTCTAAGAGCGATCAAGATCAATTAGCCAAAGGATTAAATAAATTAACTGAAGAAGACCCTACATTTAAGGTTAAAGTCGACAATGAAACTGCTCAGACATTAATATCTGGTATGGGTGAAGTTCATTTGGAAATTATTATTGATAGACTTAAAAGAGAATTTAATGTCAATGCAAATGTTGGAAAACCTCAAGTTTCATTTAGAGAAGCTATACAAAAATCTGTTGAAAAAATTGATGAAAAATTTGTACGTCAATCTGGTGGTAGAGGACAATATGGTCATGTAGTTATAAATGTTAGACCTACAGAACAAGGATCTGGTTATAACTTTATCAACAAAATTGTAGGAGGAGTTATTCCTAAAGAATATATACCTGCTGTCGATCAAGGTATTCAAGAATCTCTTAAAAATGGTGTATTATATGGATATCCAATACCAGATGTAGAAGTTGAGCTTGTTTTTGGTTCTTATCACGATGTTGATTCATCAGAAATTGCATTTAAGGTTGCAGGATCTAGAGCAATTGTCACAGCTTGCAAACAAGCAAATGCTGTATTGATGGAACCTATAATGCGAGTTGAAGCAGCAACTCCAGATGACTATATGGGTGATGTAATAGGTGATATTAACTCAAGAAGAGGTAAAGTTGATACAATTGATCAACAAGGTTCAAACCAAAACATTAAAGCAACCGTTCCTCTAAGTGAAATGTTCGGTTATGCTACCGACTTACGATCATTGTCTCAAGGTAGAGCTAGTTTTTATATGGATTTTTCTCATTATGATAAAGTTCCAGCTCAAGTTGAAGAGAAATTAATGAAGACAAGATCTTCTAATAACGGAGTAGGCGAAAATGAGTAAAGATTTAATAAGAATTTCATTGAAAGCTTATGATCATAAGCTTCTAGATAAATCTGCAGAAAAGATTATAAGAACTGCTAAATCTACTGGTGCGATTATATCTGGACCAATACCTCTGCCAACAAAAAGAACTATCTATACAGTATTAAGATCCCCTTTTATTGATAAAAAATCTCGTGAACAGTTTCAGACAAAAATTCACAAAAGAATAGTAGATATTGTTAACTCAACACCAAAAACTGTCGAATCTTTAATGAAATTAGATTTGCCTTCTGGTGTAGATATAGAGATTAGAGGTTAAGGGTTATGTACGGTCTTATTGGTAAAAAAGTAAAAATGTCTCAAATATTTAGTGAGAATGGTAATGTGATTCCAGTAACACTAATACAAGCTGGCCCATGCACTGTTTCACAGATAAAAACAGCTGATTCTGATGGTTATGATTCTGTGCAATTGGCTTTTGGTAAAAAATCAAAAAGAAATACTAACAAACCAACAGCAGGTCATCTAAAAAAAGCTGGAATTGAATCTGCAAAAATGATAGCAGAATTTAAATCTGTAGATGGATTTAATTATGAATTGGGACAAAAATTTGATTCTTCAATATTTAAAATTGGAGAGGTTATAAATATTAGATCAAGATCAAAAGGAAAAGGTTTTACTGGTGTAATAAAGAGGCATAATTTTTCAAGACAGCCTGCTACTCATGGTACAAAACATACTGAGAGAGCACCTGGTTCAATTGGACAGGCTTCCTGGCCTTCAAGAGTATTCAAAGGATTAAGAATGGCTGGACAATCAGGTAGCTCATATGTCACTAGTGAAAATCTTGAAATTGTAGATATAGACGAGGAGAAAAACTTATTATATGTTAAAGGATCTGTTGCAGGTGCGAATAACGGTATAGTTTTTATTTTAAAGAAATGAAGATAAAATCAATAAATAGCAGCAAAGATTATACGGTCAGCGATTCTGTCTTTAAGGTTCCAATGAATGACCAAGTAGTATATCAGTGTGTATTGGCAGAATTAAATAATGCCAGACAAGGTACAAGTTCTACTAAAAATAGATCATTGGTATCTGGCGGCGGTAAAAAACCATTTAGACAGAAAGGAACAGGTAATGCTAGAGCTGGTACAATAAGATCTCCTTTAATGAGAGGAGGAGGTGTTATTTTTGGACCTACTCCAAAATACTATTTTAAAAAAGTTAATGCTAAAACAAAGGAATTAGCTTTCAAATGTATTTTATCTGAAAAAATAGAGAACAATTCTTTCAAGGTAATAGATTCTATATCTGTTACAAGCAATAAGACAAAAGAGTTAGTACAATTTTTAATCGATAATGATTTATCAGACAAGAAATTAACCATTGTTACATCTGAAATAGACAATAATTTGTTGTTAGCTTCTCGCAATGTTAAATATGTTAATCTTGTTAAAGCTTCTTCTTGTTCTGTGGTTGATTTGTTTGATGCAGAAATGATTTTAATAGATTCAAAGGGACTTGAAGTAATTTCATCTAGGTTTGAAGGAGACAAATAATATGAATGATTTTTCTGAAATATTAATTCGTCCAATTGTTACTGAAAAGATGACTCTTTTACAAGAAGAGGGTAATAAATATGCATTTGAAGTGCCTTTGCATGTAAACAAGATTGAAGTAAAGAAAGCTGTTGAAGAAAAATTTAAAGTTAAAGTTTTAAAAGTAGCTATTACGAACAGAAAAGGTAAAGCTAAACAAATGACCGTTAAAAGCGGAGGAAGAACTATTAGAACAAATGGATATACTAAGCTTAAAAAGAGAGCTATAGTGACATTAATGGAAGGTTATAACATAGACTTATTTAGTGTTTAAAATTTATTATGGCAACAAGACAATTAAAACCAACTACTCCTGCTTCTAGATTTGCTTCTAGACCTGATTTCAGTGAGATTACAACTGCTAAACCTGAGAAGTCTTTAGTAAGGAAACTTAGTAAAACAGGTGGAAGAAACAATAAAGGAAGGATTACATCCAGAAGAAGAGG
>JAYZKH010000050.1:0-13932 GCA_036163585.1 Fidelibacterota bacterium | reverse complement strand
GTGCAGCTATTTATATTTATATAATGTTTTTCGGACCAAAACCATGGGAATCTGTCTATGGTTTAACTGTACAAGCTTCTGCACAAAAGGCAATCTTTTTAATAGGATTCTTTACAAATTGGATGACTATTAAGGCAATCGGCTTACTTGACAACAAAGTTTAATAGTCGATTTGGTACATATACAGTTTTAATAATTGATCCTGCACTTGTATAATTTGATACTTTCTCGACGGATAATGCTGTATCTACAGCTGTTGTTTCGTCCGAATCTTTCGCTAAAGTAATATTGGCTCTTAATTTTCCGTTTACCTGTACAGCAACAGTTACCTCATCGCTTTGAGTTAATGCTTCATCATACTGAGGCCAATTTTCATATGTAAGAGTATTTTTATTCCCTAATAATGACCAGAATTCCTCTGAAAGATGCGGTATAAATGGTGCTGCTATCTTCACAAGATCTATGATTAAATCTCTTGATATTTTTTCACATTTTTGTAAATGATTACAATAAATCATCAGCTGAGAAACAGCAGTATTAAAATGCAAATGTTCAATATCATTTCCTACTTTTTTAACAGTAGTATGGTGAAGGTGTAATGTTTCTTTATCTGGAGTAACATCTTCTGTTATTTTTGAGGATAAATTCCCTTCTTCATCGACGATAATAGCCCATAATTTGTTAATAAATCGATAACACCCTTGTAGTCCTTTAGTATTCCATGGTTTTGATTTATTTAATGGACCCATAAACATTTCATATAGTCGCATAGAATCTGCACCATATTCACTGATGATATCGTCAGGGTTTACCACATTCCCTCTTGATTTACTCATCTTTGTACCATCGTCTCCTAAAATCATTCCTTGATTATATAATTTTTTAAATGGTTCCTTCGTCGATACAAGTCCTAAATCATGTAAAACATGATGCCAAAATCTTGAATACAACAAATGTAATACGGCATGTTCCTGTCCTCCGATATATAAATCAACTGGCATCCAATATTTTTCTTTATCTTTTTCCCATGAAGCATCATGGTTATTTGGATCAGTAAAACGTAGATAATACCAACAAGAACCTGCCCATTGAGGCATAGTATTTGTTTCTCTAAGTCCAACAATATTATCATTTTCGTCTTTTACTTCAACCCAATCATTAACATTAGAAAGTGGCGATTTTCCAGAGTCTGATGGCTTATAATTTTCTACTTCTGGTAGGATTACTGGTAGATTTTCTTCTTTGATAGTTTCTGGACCATTATCAGTATGGATAATTGGGAATGGTTCTCCCCAATAACGTTGTCTAGAAAACAGCCAATCTCTTAACTTATAATTGGTTGCTCCTGCTCCCAATCCTTCTTTTTCAATATATTCAATAGTTTTTGCAATGGCTTCTTCTACCGTAAGACCATTGATAGATAAGGTTTCAGGATGTTCAGAGTTAACAATAAGTGCATTTCCCTTATCAGTAAATGCTCCTTTTGTAATGTCTCCCCCTTCTACAACTTCTTTGATTGGTAATTTATATTTTGTTGCAAAATCCCAGTCACGTTCATCATGCCCAGGAACAGCCATAATTGCCCCTGTTCCGTAACTAATAAGCACATAATCAGCAACCCATATCTCCATTTCTTCTTTGCTTAATGGATTAATTGCATAAGATCCAGTAAATACTCCTGTTTTATCTTTATTTATTTCCGTTCTATCAAAATCAGACTTCTTTTGTGTTGCTTGAACATAGTCTTTTACGGCCGTTTTTTGCTCATCAGAGACAATTTTATCAACAAGTGGGTGTTCGGGTGCAATCACCATATAAGTCGCCCCAAATAATGTATCTGACCTTGTTGTATACACTTTGATAGGATCTTCCGAGGAATCTTTAATAGAAAAATTGATTTCTACCCCCTCTGATCTTCCAATCCAATTACGTTGCAATTCTTTAATATTGTCTGGCCAGTCTAAGTCATCAAGCCCTTCAAGAAGTGATTCAGCATATTTCGTAATTCTTAGCATCCATTGTTTCATTGGTGTGCGATATACAGGATGTCCTCCAATTTCTGATTTTCCATCCACTACTTCTTCATTAGCTAATACTGTACGAAGCTCAGGACACCAATTCACTGCTACTTCTTCTTGATAGGCAAGCCCTTTATTGTATAATTGAAGGAAAATCCACTGAGTCCATTTATAATAATTTGGATCTGTGGTGTTAATTTCTCTTTCCCAATCATAAGAGAATCCAAGCTGATTAATTTGTCGCTTAAAATTATTAATATTTTCTTCTGTTTTTGTCTTAGGATGGGTACCTGTTTTAATAGCATATTGTTCTGCTGGGAGCCCAAATGCATCCCATCCCATTGGATGCAATACATTAAATCCATTCATACGTTTAAAGCGAGCAACGATATCTGTTGCAACATACCCAAGTGCATGCCCCACATGAAGGCCTGAACCCGACGGGTATGGAAACATATCTAGAACATAATATTTTGGTTTATCGTTTTCTAAGGTTTGAAACGTGTTATTTTCTGACCAATATTGCTGCCATTTTGCTTCAATTTCTTTATGGTTGTAACTCAAGATTAATAGAAAAGTTTAATTTGTTTTACCCAATCTAAAATGATTGCATTCACATCAATAGGCATATCTTCGCTTGATCCATAAGAATCGCTTCCATATCCAGCAGAGCTAACACCTGTTGTAGAAGAAAATGTTGATCCACTTGCAAATGAGTCTGTCATAGGACCTCCTACTTCATCATCTTGTAATATTGACCTAGTCTGGATTTTCGCATAGACTCTTTTAGTCGTTGGATCTCGAAATATAATATAAGATTCTTTCGGGTTTGCAACAGATCCATAGTAGGGATCAAAATTGAAACCTTCAAATTGAATTTCTATCTCACAATTCCCATCAGTTTCTGGTGGTAAAATTTCAAATCCGATAGCTACCAACTCTGATTGTATAGCTTGAATATGTTCAACCATAAACGGATCCTGCACATAATCATTAATAAACTCTTCAATCTTATTATTTTCACTGAGTTTAGTTTTCTTTCTTCTAAACTGCCCTTGTAGGTCAGAAGTAAAAACAATTAACAACAAAAATGCTAATAAATATGTAAATCTTCTTGATTTCATTTTACTCTCCTATTCTAATGCCTTATATGGCACAACCGGTTAATCCCCTCTTTTTATAATAATCTTGATGATATTCTTCTGCGCTATAAAAATTACTTGCTGATTCGACTTCTGTCACTATTTTATTTGAGAATTTTCCAGATTCATTAATTTGATTAATTGCCTCTTCTGCTAACTCTTTCTCCTCTGCATTATTATAAAATATTGCAGAACGATATTGGGTTCCAACATCGGGCCCTTGCCTGTTTAATGTTGTAGGGTCGTGTAACTTAAAGAAAGCATCTAAAAGATCCTTGTAGGACACTAGTTTAGAATCATAAACAACTTCAACTGCTTCTGCATGACCTGTAATGCCTGTACATACAAGCTCATAAGAAGGATTCTTAACTTTTCCACCTGCATATCCAACAGTTGTTGATACTACTCCGTCTAAACTTTGAAAGGTAGATTCTACACCCCAAAAACATCCAGCAGCAAAAAATGCTCTATCGTGATTGTTATTTTCTTGTGCCATAATTGTATTAAATAAACTAACTGAAAATAATAAAAAAAGATACAAACTACTATTTCTTGTAATCATAATATATCCATGCTCCAATTAGTCCCATAGGAATTGATATGATTCCACCAATAACTGGAATTAAAAATGATGCAAAAAAAATACCTATTCCTACTAGCAATGAATTTAATATTCTCATTGAGAATCATCATTATCTGGTTCTTCGTAATTAAATTGGACTCTAATCCAATCTAAAGAAGTTCTTCCCTCAGAGTCGCTTACCCATGCTCTAACAATAAAGATATTATCAGATGATTCGCTACAATGTTCACTACAAAAGTCTGTAAAATCAAATGTATGATCAATATCATATTCAGTAGGCATCAAACCACCAATAGGACTATCAAAGAAATATTCAGAAAGTATTTCTGTGTCACCAATTTCAAGGAAAATACCTTCGATAGCAAAATCATCTGTGGCACTTATATCAAAGCTAATTGATTGCCCTGATGCATAAATCGAGTCTGTTTCAGGAGCATTAATTACAATCTCTGGTGGTAGCATGTCATATGTTGATGTTGGTGCAGAAATAATAGTTTTCACATCTTCATCACATGACAAAACAAAGAAAAAGATACTTGCATATATCAACATTTTCTTCATCTTGCTATCCTTCGTTGATTAAAGCCTAATGAAAAAATTGATGCCACAATTAATGCTATAACAGTATGAGCTAAAATTAAGTATACAAAATTGGTAAAAAATCCTAGATATACAGACACGAGAACAGCACATGCTCGTATCACTTCTATATTGTTAGCATAATTTCTTCCATCAAGTAATAGCGAGTTTGATATTGCTAATGTTGATACTAATATTGCCACCCCTGCCATTTCTTGGTAAGTAAACTTGTCAACATTAAATAACATTAATATTGTTAGTCCATTAATCATACTGAATTGGAAAAATGCAAAAACTTTTTCCATGGTTGTAATCTCTGGATCATATTTTTCAAAATTGTTCAAATCATTCTTTTGAACAGGATATTTCTCTTTCACATCATCTGGTCTCCATGCAGGTGGAGAAAACCATACACGTATCTTATCTTTAAACTTTTTTGTTCGATAAGAATCTAGAACCATTTGATAAAAAACCTCAATATTTGCCCATAAAGGGTTAAATGTTTTTAATGGCTTCACTGTACCATAAACAGGTTTTAAGTCCTCTCTTTCATCAATATAAGTTCCAAAAATGCGATCCCAGATAATAAACACTCCTCCGTAGTTAGCATCTAAATAATCATCGTTTTGTGCATGATGAATTCTATGATTAGATGGGGTTATAAATATATATTCTAAAACCCCTAACCTTCCAATATGTTCAGTATGTACCCAGAATTGATAGATTAAATTTATTCCAGCCACTGTGACAAATACATTTGGTGGAATTCCTATAATGAACATTGGTAGAAAAAATACCCACTTCCAAAGAAACCCTGTACTCGTCTGTCTCATAGCTGTTGACAAGTTAAATTCTTCTCCATGATGATGAACTACATGTGTTGCCCAAAAAACCTTTATTTCATGGTGTAAACGATGCATCCAGTAGTAACATAAATCATACATGAAGAAAGCAGTTACCCAAACCCAAGTTTCTGTTGAATTTAATAAACTAAGATTAAACTCTTCGGCAACATAGGTATATACAACATATTGAAAACCTAATCCAAGCAAAGGGATAAATCGACTGATCAACCCTAATGACATGCTCGCTAATGCATCATTGATTCTATAATTATTTTCTCTTTTGATAAGACCATAAATAAACTCAATGCCAACTAAAAGCATAAAGAAAGGAATTGCATAAGTAATCAATGGTGAACTGTCTTGACCAAACATATTAAGATAATTTAATAATTTTTTTTATCATAGAAACCAAAAAGTCTCTCAGTGAATATATCTACTCACTTGAAGAGACTCTTGGTTGACTACCTCTAAACTTATACACAGAGACAAATAATTGTCAATGCCTATTTAGTTCATTGAGTATACTTCTTAGTTCATTTCGAACTTCTTCAAGAATGGACTTATCTCCATCTTGAACTTTTCTTGCCCTCATATCTTCATTCGAAGATCGTTTTAATTCTTCAATTGCACCTTTTATGGTAAATTTTTTCTTATAAAGCAATTCTTTAATATTCAAAATCATTGAAATATCATTCTTTTTGTAAATACGATTCCCTGCTCTGTTCTTTGAGGGGTTTAAAGATGGAAATTCAGTCTCCCAATATCTTAAAACATAAGGTTTAAGTTCAGTCAGTTCACTTACTTCTTTAATACTATAATATAGCTTTGAATCTGATTCATGCATTACTTTAACCACTTAAATTGTTACTTTAACTTTGTGATATAAATTAAATATTAAAGTAATACTTTAACAATATAATTTAAAGAATTTTATTAGAATCGGTATAATCGAGTTCATGAGCCACTGCAACTTCCTTGTTTGTAAGGCATCCTTTATGGGTATTTAGACCCATTTTTAACTCATCATCTTTCACACCATTATTGGCTAAACGTAATATAAATGATCTCGTTGCTTCATTTAATGCATTTGTTGCAGTAAATGGCACTGCAGAAGGAATATTTTTGACACAATAGTGAATAATGTCTTCTACCTCATAAGTAGGGCTATCATGTGTAGTTGGTTTTGAGGTTTCAAAACATCCTCCCTGGTCAATAGAAACATCTGATAAAATGCTCTTTGATTGCATCAATTTTAACATTTCTTTTGTAATAAGAGTTGGAGGTTTTGCTCCTGCAGTTAATACTGCTCCTATTACAATATCCATTTTAGGAAGAAGGTTATTAATTGTTTCAGGTGTTGATATCAAAGTATTTGCTTGAGGATATTGTGTTTTTATCTCATTTAAACGCGATTCATTGATATCAAGAATAGTAGTATTTGCTCCTAAACCAATGCTCATCTGCAATGCATTAACTCCAACAATTCCCGCTCCTAGAATTAGTACATTTGCTGGGTCAGCAAGCGAGGTTCCTGAGATAAGCTTTCCCTTGCCTTGATTGTTCTTTTTCAAGAGCGAAATACAATCTAAAAGAGACAATCTTCCTGCAATTTCACTCATAGGCTTTAACATTGGCAATTCTCCATTTACATCGACTGTTTCATAAGCAATTCCCGTAACATTATGCTCAAGAAGTTTTTCGGTTAATTCTTTTGAAGAACTTAAATGGAGATAGGTGAAAATAATTTTATTTTCGAGAAGTTCTACTTCTTGGAATGAAGGTTCTTTCACTTTAACAATTAAATCTGACACACCGAACACATCTTCAGCATTATCTAGTATAGAACAGCCTATTTCTTCATAATCAGCATTTTCATATCCACTATCTGATCCTGCACTATCTTGAATAAACAATTCGTGGCCATTTTCGATAAGAAGTTGAGCAGTTTCAGGATTGATGCCAACACGATATTCTTGTGGAATAATTTCTTTTGGCACACCAATTTTCATAAAGATTTATCTTTTCTTTTACTCAGGTTTGTCTTTAAGGAGTTTTATACTAAAATTTAGACGACCTTGTTTGTCAATTTCGAACAGTTTTATTTTAACTTCGTCCCCTACTGAAACAACATCTTCTACTTTATTTACTCTTTTCCAATCTAAGTGTGAAATATGTACTAGTCCTTCTCTACCAGGTGCAAATTCAACAAAAGCACCAAAATCAAGTATTTTAGTTACTTTACCGTCAAATACAGATCCAACTTTGGGATCTTCAACGATCGCTTTAATTTGTGTTACTGCAGCATCTAGTTTTTCTTTGTCAGAAGAAGATACACTTACTATGCCATCGTCATCAATATTAACAACACATTCATTCTGTTCTTGAATTGCTTTAATATTCTTTCCTCCAGGACCAATGATTCCACCAATCTTCTCTTTATCAACTGAGAAAGATACAATCTGAGGTGCATATGGTGACAGTTCAGATGGAGTTTCTAATGCTTTATTCATTTCTTCTAATATATGTAATCTGCCTTTGTTTGCTTGTGTTAAAGCATTTGATAACACTTCCATAGATAATCCAGGCACTTTTAAGTCTAGTTGAATAGCACTAATACCATCTTTTGTGCCAGCAACTTTAAAATCCATATCTCCTAAAAAGTCTTCTGTGCCCAATATATCACTTAAAACAGCATATTGGTCACCTTCTTTAATTAATCCCATAGCAATTCCTGCTACATGTTCTTTAATTGGAACACCAGCACACATTAATGCTAAAGATCCACCACAAACAGATGCCATAGAAGAAGATCCGTTTGATTCTGTGATTTCAGATACAATCCTTATTGTATAAGGAAATTCTTCATCAGAAGGCAGAATTGGCTTTAATGATCTCTCAGCTAAATGACCATGTCCCACTTCTCTTCTGCTTGTGAATCCAATTCTTCCAGTTTCTCCTACACAATATGGTGGGAAATTATAGTGCAGCATAAATGATTTTTTATAATCACTATCCATTGAATCAATAATTTGTTGATCTCTGCTTGTTCCTAATGTTGTTGTAGCAATTGCTTGTGTTTCTCCTCTAGTAAACAATACTGAACCATGAACTCTAGGAAGAATATTAGGTACAATAGTAATTTGCCTAATATCTTCAGGACCTCTTCCATCAATTCTTACTTTTTTATCTAATACTGTTTTTCTGACAGCATTTTTAAACATATTTTTCACAAAAGTTTTTACTTCTGGATATAGGACTTCATCTTCTAAGTATGGCTCTAATGCTTCTTTTTCTATTTCATTATAAGCATCATCTCTTTCTTGCTTAGATGAAATATCAAAAAGTTTGTCCATTTTAGATAAATAAGTATCATTAAGAGATTTTTCAATCTCATCACTTAATACTTTTGAGTCATCAATTTCATAAGAATTATCAAATTGATCTTCAAACTCTAATTGCAAATCAACAATATCATTAATTCCAGCAATTGCAAAATCTAATGCATCTAAAATAACTTGTTCAGGAACGAAATTTGATCCACCTTCAATCATACAAATTTTATCTTTTTTACCTGAAACCATGAGATCTAATTCAGATACTTCCATTTCTTCTTTAGTCGGATTTAAAACATGTTTTCCATCAATAAGTCCAACTCGAACTGATGCTACTGGACCATCAAATGGTACAGGAGACAACAACAATGCTGCTGAAGCACCAATTGCTGCGATTGTATCTGGGTTATTTATGCCATCACTTGATAGTGTGGTTAACATAATTTGTAATTCATTTCTATAATTCTTTGGCATTAAAGGTCTTAATGGCCTATCTGTGAGCCTAGAAATTAAAACTTCATTATCAGTTGGTTTTGCTTCTCTTTTAAAGAAGCCTCCAGGAATCTTTCCTCCAGCATAGTGTTTTTCTCTATATTCTACTTGCATTGGCAAGAAATCTATTCCTTCTCTAGGTTCTTTTGAACAATTAGCACATGCTAATAATGTTGTCTCGCCATAAGTTACTAATACGGCACCTCCAGATTGTCTTGCAATCTGACCGGATTCTATTGTTAGCTTTTTACCAGCTATTTCTTTTTCTACTTTTATCATTATTTTTCTTCTTCTTTCTTTCTTTTTATAATCCTCTTATGGATAATTTTTCTATTAATTCTTTATAGTTATCACTATTTCTTTTTCTTAGATATTTCAGATGTTTTTTTCTCTGAGATACTAACTTAACCAAACCATGTTTAGAATGAACATCTTTTTTGTTATTTTTAACATGATCCGTTAGTAATCTAATACGGTCAGTAAGAAGCGCAATTTGAGCTTCACTGCTCCCTGTATTGTTTTCATCAAGACCAATGTCTTGAAGAAGCTTACTTGTTTCTTTACTATATTTCATATTTCTCCTTGGAAGAATCTATCAATTTAGTACATACTTCCTTATCTTTTTCAATTTGTTTAACTAGCTCTTTTTCGCTGTCAAACCTTTCTTCATTTCTAATTTTCAATAAAAACTCTATATAAAAACTTTTATCATATAAGTCGCTGAATTTATTAGATAATATGTGAACTTCCATAACAAATTTTTTTTCATTAAAAGTAGGTCTAAATCCAATATTACACATTCCAAAGAAGGATTCTCCTTCTAACATTACTTTGGAAAGATATACTCCCTGTTCTGGAAGCACTTGATGTTGGTTGAAAGGAATAAAATTTGCAGTCGGATAACTCAATAATCTCCCTCGATGTGAACCATGAACAATCTTTGCTTCAAACCCATAAAATCTTCCAAGCAATGGTGGAATATTATCTAATTTTCCATTTTCAATCAATTGCCTCATTATTGTACTTGAAATTGCTTTTTCTCCAATTTTCCTTACTTCTGGAACAAAGAGTTCTATACTATTTTTTTCACAAAATTCTCTAATAAACTCTATATCTCCTTCTTTATTAAATCCGAAATGATGATTCGTGCCTACCGCAATTAGTTTTGGATTAAATATTTCTTTAATAATCTTATTCGCAAAATCCATAGCAGTTACCTTAGAAAATTCTTTTGTAAAAGGAATAACAAAAACTTTATCAACACCCATCTTCTCTAACACATCCAATTTTGATTCAGTACTTTGGATATTGATTGGTTTATTTTCATTTCTAAGAACATAATATGGATTTGGATCAAATGTGATAACACATGATGGAATATTATGTTTTCTACCAAATTCAACGATATAATTGATAACATCTTGATGCCCTAAATGAATTCCATCATAGTTTCCAACAGTAAGAACAGATTCTTTAATTGGTTGAATATCTTTTAATGATGTTATGATTTCCATTTTTCCTCAAACTTTTCTACTGTCAACGATTCATCAATATCAAAAGGGCCAACCTTTGTTCTTGTCAATTCAGTCAAGTGTCCTACAGTACCAATTTTTTGACAAATTTCTTCAGCTAAAACCCTTATGTATGTTCCTGAAGAACATTCAACTTCAATTGATAATTCATTACCTCCATTAAACAAACATGAAAGGTGTTTAATTTCAATTTCTTTTGGTTTTCTCTCTACAGAAATATTTTTTCTAGCTAGTTTATACAATCTTACACCGTTTACTTTTCTAGCTGAATACATAGGTGGTTTTTGCATGTGTTTTCCAATAAAAGAGTTAGCTATCTTTTTTAAATCAATTTCTTCCATGTTCGGAATATCTTTTGTTTCTATTATAGAGCCTGTAAGGTCTTTTGTATCAGTTTTTTCACCCATTTTTATGATTCCTGTATATCTTTTATCATACTCTATAATTTCTGATAATTTTTTGGTTGATCTACCAACCCCTAACACTAAAACACCATCTGCAAATGGATCTAAAGTTCCAGAATGTCCCACTTTCTCAGATGTAATTTTCTTAACCTGTTTTACAACACTAAATGAGGTACAAGTTTTTGGTTTATATAGATTATAAATCATTTAATTTTATTTATTAGCTTATTTATCTTTTCAAATTCTTCGAAAGAATTGTCATATATAAATTTTAATGTTGGCATAAATTTTAACTTAATTTGAGTTGCAATATGTTTTCGGAAAACAGGAACCATATCATTTAATTCTTTATCAATTAATTCAATATCTCTAGTTGGATTAATAATGCTATAAAATATATTTGCATGCTTTAAATCTGCGGTCATTTTAATAGAAGAAAATGTAAGAAATCCATATTTTCTCAAATCAATATCTTTTGATAAAATTTGATTAATAATTTTCAAGAGTTCTTGTTCAACTCTTTCTACTCTAGAGAATGGTTTTGTATTCACTTTTAGGACAGTTTTCTTTTAATCTCATTAATCTTATATGCAACAATTCTATCTCCAGGCAGATATTTCTTTATGCCTTCAACACCAATACCACATTCTAATCCTGCTTCTACAGTATTAACATCGTCTTTAAAACGTTTTAGTGATGATATCTTCCCTTCATTAAGGATCTCTTCTTCTTCTCTAATGATTTTTACAAGAGAATCGCGGGTAATACTACCACTTTCTACTTGAGACCCTGCAATAAAACCAATTTTTGGAATTTTGAATGCTTCTTTAACAATTGCTTCCCCAACTACCTCTTCAACGATATCTGGTTTTAACAACCCTTCAACTGCTAGTTTAACATCTTCTACTGCTTGATAAATAATGTTATAAGATCTTATTTCTATATTGCTTTGATTTGCTTGTAATCGAGTATTAGAAGGTATTTGAACATTAAAACCTAATACAACAGCATTGGAAGCTTCTGCGAGCAATACATCAGATTCTGTAACATTTCCAACTCCTTTATGAACAATGTCAATTCCTACTTCATCATTTTTTATTTTTTCTAAACTTTCAGTTAATGCCTCAATAGATCCATCAGAGTCTGCTTTAATAATGATATGCAGATTATTAATACCGCCTTCTTTAATTTGAGCTGAAATAGAGTCTAAAGTATTCTTTTTGACAGTTGAAAGGTCTATTTCTCTCTTAATTCTTTGTCTTTCACTTGCAATTTTCTTTAAATCAGATTCATTTTCAACTTCTGCAAAAATATCACCGGATTGAGGAACTTGATCAAAACCAAGAATCTGAACAGCAGATGAAGGACTCGCAGTTTCAATACGATCATTTCTTTCATTCATAATCGCTCTAACTTTCCCTGGAAAATTATTACACATGAATGGAGTTCCTACTTTAACTGTACCTTTTTGAACCAAGACAGTAGCAACAGGACCTAATCCTTTATCCAACCTTGAATCAATAACAACTCCCTTAGATAAAATTTCTGAATTTGCTTTTAAATCAAGAACTTCAGACTCAAGAAGAATTGCTTCCATTAAACCGTCAATTCCTTCTCCTGATTTAGCAGAAGTATGAACACATTGTACTTTTCCTCCCCAGTCTTCTACTAACACATCTTTTTCCGATAGTTCTCTTTTAACCTTATCTATATCTGCTTCTGGCTTGTCAATTTTATTAACAGCAACAACAATAGGCACTTCAGCTGCTTTAGCATGGTTAATTGCTTCTATGGTCTGTGGCATAACACTGTCATCTGCTGCAACAACAAGAATAACAATATCTGTAGATTTAGCCCCTCGTGCTCTCATTGCTGTAAAAGCTTCGTGACCTGGAGTATCTAAAAATGTAATCTTATTACCATTATAATCAACCTGATATGCACCAATTGTTTGGGTAATTCCACCAGATTCACCTGCTACAACATTTGTTTCTCTTATATAATCAAGGATAGATGTTTTACCATGATCTACATGCCCCATAATCGTAACAACTGGAGGACGACTAGAAGCATTTTTCAATTCTTCTTCTGAATGTGAGGTTACAAATAAATCATCTACAACTTCTTCAGCTTTATTTATTTCAACTCCATATTCTTCTGCAATCAATGAGATAATTTCCCATTCTAATCTTTGATTAACAGTTGCTAAATAACCTATTTGTAAACATTTTGCAATAATTTCACTTGGGTTAACATCAAATACTTTTGCAATCTCATCTACACTAGCATATTCTGCTAATTCAATAATTCTTTTTTCACCATTTAGGTCTGTTTCAGTTTCTTTTTTTGATTTCTTGTAGACCTTTTTCTTTCGACTTGAGTCAATTTCTGCTAAAGTTTGTTTTAATCTCTTTTCTGCAGATGCATCAGTTTTTACTTCAGATGTTTTTTTGCTCTTTTTTCCTTTTTTAGGAGCAAGTTCTGTTAAAGTAATTTTTCTTAATTTTTTCTTAGGCTCAGATTTCTTTGTCTCTTTTTTATCTTTTGCTTTAGGTTTCTCTGTTTCTTTAGCTTCTACAGATTCTTTCTTTTCATCTTTAACAGATAGAATTTTAAATTTCTTAACTGTTTTAGTCTCCATTTTTACTTTAGAATCATGGATTTCTTTACGTACCTGCTCTTTTCTATCTCTTTCAGCAGATTGTCTATCTTTTGCAAATTCAGTATAAACTAATTGTTGGGTCTTACCATCGATTGGAGACATAGGGCTTGTTGCTGATATATTTTTTGATTTTAGAAAATCTAAAATATCAGTATGTGATATATTAAGCTCTTTAGCTAAATCAAAAACTCTTTTCGAATCACTCATTAATTATTTTCCTCAGCTGGAGCTTCTTCAACAACTTCTTCCTCTACAGGTTCTTCAGCTGGAGCTTCTTCAACAACTTCTTCCTCTACAGGTTCTTCAGCTGGAGCTTCTTCAACAACTTCTTCCTCTACAGGTT
>JAYZKH010000049.1:0-15524 GCA_036163585.1 Fidelibacterota bacterium | reverse complement strand
TCAATTCCTCCACAATGAATATCAATAGCATTTCCTAAAGATTTTGTTGCTAACACAGCACATTCTGTGTGCCAAGCAGGTCTACCGTTCCCCCATTCTGATTCCCATGTAATATCACCATCTTCTTCTTTCCAAGCTTTCCATAATGTAAAGTCTTTCTGATTTTTCTTCCCTAAAGCGTTATCTTCATCATCTAAGGCTTCTGTGTTTTCTATGTTTATAAATTTTCCATACCGACTATAGCCTTCTGTATCAAAAAAAATGTTTCCATTGGCATTATATGCATACCCTTTATCAATTAATTGTTTGATAAAATCAATCATTGCTTCAACATGATCAGATGTTTTTGGATATTGATTGGCCTCTTGAATGTTTAAAGATAACGAATGCTCTAAGAATACATCATTAAACTTGTTAGTCAACTCCTTATATGTCTCTCCGCTATTTACTTTATCAATTATCTTATCATCGATATCTGTGATATTAATTACTTGATTGACTTCAAATCCATTTTGAACTAATACACGTTTTACCAAATCGTAAAAAACAAATGTTCTAAAATTGCCTAAATGAGGAGCATCATATACGGTTGGACCACAACAATACATCGACACTCTATTTGGTGATAGTGATTTAAATTCTTCTTTTTGTGATGTAGTTGAATTGTAAAGTTTTAATGTCATTTTTCTAGCGATAATTTAATGATTTTATCAATCAAATTTTCAAAACTTAATCCAACAGCTTTTGCTGCCATAGGAAATAAACTTGTTTCAGTCATTCCTGGCAGAGTATTTATCTCTAACAACCAAAATTTGTCGTTTTTATCTAATCGAAAATCAACTCTTGAGTATACTTGACAACCTAATAAATTATGAACTTTTAATGCAGTCTCTTTAATTTGTTCTGATAATGAATTATCAATTTCTGCAGGACATACATAGTCAGATCCACCTTTAGTATACTTAGATTTGTAATCATAAACATTTGAATGAGGTTTAATTTCGATTACTGGTAAAGATTTATTCCCTAAAACAGAAACTGTAATTTCTCTACCTTCAATATATTCTTCTATTAAAGCATACTGTCCATGCTTTAAAGATTTATCTATTGCAACACCAAGATCATTTAAATCATCAATTAAACTAAATCCTATAGTGCTACCTTCTTTGTTAGGCTTAACTATAGGCTTAAAGCTAATATCTGAAATCCTTGAATCTTCTTTGCTATCAACTAACAGCCATTCTGGTGTTAGAATATCATTTTCTTTTGTAATAATTTTTGTAAAATTTTTATCAAAACAATGTTCTGAAGAGAGTGAATTAGAGCCATTATAATATGTTTTATGATTTTCTAAAATTTTTTGTACAGATCCATCTTCTCCAAATGTTCCATGAAGTGCTAAAAAGATAAAATCAAATTTCTGATTAAGAATTGATTCATCAAAACCATCAAAGCCTTGAACATTATATCCTAATTCATCACAAGCATTGATAATTGCTCTACCAGAATTAATAGACACTTCTCTTTCAGAAGAACTTCCTCCGTATATGACCCCTATATTGATGTTATATCCTCTGCTGCATGTAACAAATCTTTTGCAATCAGATTAGGTTTACATTCTTTTTTAACATCTTCTAAGTGAGATTTTCCATATCCTGATAGCAAGAAAATAGTTTTCATTTCTGCTCTTTCTCCAGCTTGTACATCTACTATTGAATCACCAATCATTACACTATTATTTAGATCAACATTAAAATCTTCTTTGGCTTGTAAAAACATACCAATACCCGGTTTTCTTATTGCATTAAAACCTTCATTATAATCATCAGCAAAATAAATTTTTCTTAATGGTAAATCTCTTTTCTCAAATTCTTCAGTAATGAATTGATGAATTTCATTCAAAGGATCAATGCTAACTCTTCCAGTTGATAAACCAGATTGATTGGTAACAATAATAAAATTTTTAGCATGCATTCTTAATATATCTAATGCTTTAAATGCATAATCATAAAAATGAAAATCGGACAAACTATTAATATAACCATATCCAACATCATTAATTGTACCATCTCTATCTAAAAATATTGTATCAAACATGTCTAACTAATCTCTCCAATCTAATATCTGCCAAGAATCGAAATTATTTGCAAGAAATGGAACATCAAAATTAATTACATCCATTACTTTAGCATTTAATAATGAAACACCTTCATCTTGTATTTCAATAGATACAATTTGTTTCAATGTATTATCAAATTCAATCACTAATACCCTTGAATCTAAGCTGTATGTTACCAATGAAAGCGATTCTTTAATATCTATATTTGTTATTTTATACTTTAATAAACCTTGTTTATAAAATAAATCTAAAAAAGTTTCATCAGCAGACTCTATTATAATTAATTGGCTATCAAAATCGTATGTTTTGATTTCATTTTTATCGATTATAACTATATCATTATTGGCAGAAAAAGTATCAAAATAAATTCTTTCATCTAAGATTGAAAGTTTAGTTTCATTTTGTGATGAGTCTATTGATAAAGTCATAGTTTTATTATTTAAGTTGTCTATGAAAGAAACTATGTCGTCTGAAATTGTATTCTGTGGATATAAAAGGCTAAATAGAAATATTACAATATTATATTTCTTCATCGTCATCTTTAATCGTCTCTAAATAAGATTCATCGACTAATATTTCACGAGCTTTACTTCCAGAGAATGGACCTACTATTCCTAACCTTTCCATTTCATCAATCAAACGAGCTGCCCTTGAATATCCGATAGAAAGTCTTCTTTGTAGTAATGAAATTGAGGCTTGTTTGCTTACTACAATAATTTCAATTGCTTTGGTTAGCAATTCATCATTTAAACCATTTTCATTATCATTTAAAACACTTGAAGTTTCTTTGACTGTTTCAAGAATAAGTTCAGTTGGCTTAGATTGTTCAGATATATATCGGACAACATCTTCAATCTCTTTAAGTGTTATAAATGCACCATGCAATCTAACTGGAGATGAAGATCCTGGTTTTTGGTAAAGCATATCACCCTTACCAATAAGCTTATCTGCTCCAATTGCATCGATGATTGTTCTTGAATCAATTTTCGAAGCAACTTGAAATGCTATTCTAGCAGCAAAATTTGCTTTAATAACACCTGTAATAACATCTACAGAAGGCCTTTGTGTTGCAATAACAAGGTGAATACCAACTGCCCTTGCTAATTGAGCTAATCTTGCAATAGGTGCTTCCACATCTCTTGGGCTATACATCATTAAATCTGCTAACTCATCTACAACTAGAACAAGGTAAGGCATTAAGTCATTACCTTTTTTCTTCATATCTTCATTGTATTCAGCAATATTTCTTTTTCCTTCATTTGCTAACAAGTCATATCTAGAATCCATTTCTTTTTCAAGAGATCTAAGTGCAAGAATAGCATTATCTTTTTTCGTAATAATTGATTCATCAATTCCATCAAACTTTAATAAATAATGTTCTTCAAGTCCTTTGTAAAGGCTCATTTCTACTTTTTTTGGATCAATAATAACAAATTTTAACTCTTCAGGTTTCAACTGATATAATAAGCTGATAATTATTGTATTAAGAGAAACAGATTTACCAGATCCTGTTGTCCCTGCTATTAATAAATGAGGCATTTCTCCTAAATCAAGAATTGCAATGTCTCCTAATGTGCCCTTTCCTATAGCCAATTTTAATTTCGCATCTGATTTATCATATTTTTCAGAATTGATCACTGACTTAAGATAGATTGTTTGTGGATTATTGTTTGGAATTTCAACACCAACAAGAGAAGTTCCAGGAATAGGAGCTATAACCCTTACTCTATCTGCTTCCATAACTCTTGCAATATCATCAGAAAGTTGTACAAATTTATTTACTCTTACACCTTCTGATGGCTCTATCTCAAACAAAGTAATAATAGGACCAGTTTTTATAGATCCTGTTTTTCCTTCCACCCCAAATGTTGATATAGAGTTTCTTAAAAATTCAGCTCTTTCTTTTAAATAATCATTACTTAAATCTTCAGAGTCATCTATAACAGATTCTAATAAATCAACAGATGGAAACTTCCAATCTTTTTTAATAATTGATTTTTCTCTATTCTTGTCAATATCTATTTCTTTCTCAATTACAGCTTTCTCTATAGACAAATCTTCCGTATCTAATTCTTCTTCTAAAGTTTCATCGCTATCATCGAAAGATTCTTCCGTGATGGATTCATTGTCTTGATTTTCATCTTCTATATTTTCAGGTACATCTTCTAAAAAAGATTCATCTTGAATAATTTTTGAAGATTCTGATGTTTCTTTTTTTGGTAATAAATCTTTAAAAGATATAGAATTAAATCTTTCTTTAAGAAATGAAGTAAATGAGGTAAAAATTTCATAAGAATCTAAGCGAAAGAAACCTCCGATTAATAAAATCCATAATAAAACAATTAATCCTACCACTCCAACAATGCTAATCCAATCATATAGCAGTTTTAAAATCAATCCACCTAACAAGCCTGAATAGGTATAACTAGAAAAAGATGGATAATTCTCAATTAAACCAAGAGTTAATGAACTCAAAAAAAGCAATGCTATTAAATATCTAATAATGCGATAGGCTTGAAATTTTAAATTTGAAATCAAATAAAATGAAAATATCAAACCAATTAACGGAATAATATAAGATGCATAACCAAAACCCAACTTTACAAAATAGTAACCAACATAAACCCCAACAATATTAAAAGGATTATTGATGCTTTCAGGCACCAATGATGGCTCTTCAGAAGAATCATAACCAACAAGAGACCCTAGGACAAGTAGAGAGAAAAAGCCAAGCAACCATCCGATTGTTTGTAGTTTCATTTGAATATCAGATTTTTTACTCATTATGCTAAATATGTCCCTTTTTTATAAAATGGAAGTTTCGTTTTGTAAATATCAAAGAAATTATCACGAATTTTTATTTTGAAACACTCTAATTGTTCAGCAAAAGGTAAATCAATATATGCTAGAGCAATACCACAACTAAGAGATGGTGACATTCCTCCGCTTGTGACAAATCCAATTTCTTTATCTTTATCATTAAATATTTTATATCCTGACCTTGGAATTGCACGATCTTTCAATAGTAAAGGCACTAATTTTCTTTCAATAGCACTATTCATTCTAGCTGAACCAATAAAGTTAGTTTTTAATTTGGTAATCCATGAAAGACCAGCTTCTATAGGATTTGTAGATTCATCTAATTCATGACCATATAACGAATACCCCATTTCAAGCCTTAATGAATCTCTACAGCCTAAACCTACTGGCATCAAATCTTTTAAGAACAATAGCTCTTCCCACAAAGCAACTATTTTGTCATTTGGACAATATATTTCATATCCTAATTCTCCAGAATAACCTGTCCTTGCAACTATAATTCCGTTGCTATCAGGCAATAAGGTTTCATAATAATTGAGAGAATCAATATCAGGATATAATGGAAGTAAAATGTCTTTAGAAATAGGTCCTTGCACTGCTAGTAGACCCATATTATCAGATACATTCTCCAATTTTACATCATTCATTAAGTTGCTTTGTAACCAGTTAAAATCTTTATCAATATTTGCAGCATTAACAACTAACATGTAATAATCAGATAGATTATATATCAATAAATCATCTATGATGCCACCATCTTCATTGCAAATTGCACTGTATTGTGCTTTTCCAACCTCCAATAAATCAATATCATTTGTAGTAACCTTCTGTAAAAACTGTCTAGCATTCTTTCCTTTTACAATAAATTCACCCATATGACTCACATCAAATATGCCAGCCATCGACCTTACATGCTTATGTTCATCTATGATGCTAGAATATTGCAATGGCATAAGAAATCCAGAAAACGGAATTAATTTTGCCCCTAGCTTTTTGTGGTTTTCGTAAAGAGATGTCTTACGAGAATCTGTCATCTTATGATACTCAAAATTTTCTTTATTACATCTTCAATATTGCCTTCAAAATCACCATCCTGATTCAACTTCTTTATTGCTTTATCAATTTGAGACTTTTTATATCCCAATGATGATAAAGCAGTATAAATATCATCTACATTGAAATTCAATTTTGAATTATCTATGTCTTGATTAACAATACCAGTAACAACAATTTTTTCTTTGATATCAATTACAATTCTTTTTGCTGTTTTAGGTCCAATGCCAGGAATAAGACTAAGAGATTTAATATCTTCATTTACAATATTCTCTTTAAAAGTTGCGACTGAAGCATTTGATAACAAATTAATAGCTGTTCTTGGACCAATACCAGATACTGAAATAAGATTAATAAACAAGTCTCTTCTCTCTTCATCTATAAAACCATATAACTCCATCAAATCTTCTCTAACATTTAAGTAAGTCAAAATAGTTATCTCGTTTTCTATTGGTGGTAATTTTTCATATTCTCTTATGCATATTGAAAGAGTAAATACAAAACCATTTGCCTGAATAAAAAGCCTAGTAGGTTCTTTTCTTTGTATTACACCATGTATTGATTCAATCATATTCTATTTTTTATTTGCACCACACCAAGCAACAGCTATGGCATCTGATATATCATTACGTTTTAATATTTTACCATCTAATTTAAAAATTTTTTTCACCATAAATTCAACTTGTTCCTTCGAAGCAGATCCATTTCCAACTATAGATTGTTTAACCTCTCTTGGAGTATAATCTACCATATCAACTTCATATTTCTGCGATGAAAGCATAATTGAAGCTTTTGCCTGACCAAGTTTAATTGCAGATTGTACATTTTTACCATAAAAAACATTTTCAATGACTATTAAGTCAGGAGAAAATTTTTCTATCAACTTATTTGATTCTGAAAAAATAGTAAATAATCTTTCAGATATTGGTTTGTTTTTTTTTGGGCTAACTAAACCACATTCAACAAGACTAATGTCATTTCCAGCTTTATTCAGAACTGCATAGCCCGTATGGCCTAAACCAGGATCAAAACCTATAATAATCATTAATTCTTCTCAACTTTATAATTTGAATAAACATTTTGAACATCCTCTAGATCATCTAAAGTATTTACAAGTTTTTCAATTGTTAAAAAATCTTCATCAGATATATCTACAAAATTCTTTGGTATTAATTCAATAAATGAAGAGTCAATATCAATGCCTTTCTTTTCTATTAATTCAATTTTTTCATAAAGAGCATTGTGATCAAAAAATATTTTGAAAAATTTATCTTCCAATTTAAAATCATTTGCATCCATTTCTACAGAAATATCTAATGCATCTTCTTCTGATATATGAGAATCCTCTAAAAACACAATACCCATCTTATTAAAATTCCATGCAACACTACCATTTTGACCTAATGATCCACCAAACTTAGATAGAACATGCCTTATCTCAGCCACAGTTCTGTTTTTATTGTCAGTAATCGTTTCAATAAATACTGCAACTCCATTAGGACCATAACCCTCATAAGATACTTCTTCATAAACAACATTTTCTAATTCACCAGCACCTTTTTTGATTGCTTTATCAATATTTGCATTTGGCATATTAATAGATTTAGCTTTTTTAATTGCTTGTCTTAATCTTGGATTAGTATCAATATCGTTTCCAAATAATCTTGCAGATATTGTAATCTCTCTTCCCATCGAGGAAAATAACTTTCCTCTTTTTTGATCAAGAGCACCTTTTTTTCTCTTAATTGTTGACCATTTACTATGTCCGGACATTAAGAATCCGACTCAATTGATGTTGGAATAACCCATGCAGACCTATAACCAAGGCGAGCAATTTTGTTTCGATATAATTCAGCTTTTTTCCTACTAGAAAAATTTCCAACTCTTAGTTTGTAGTTTGGTAATTCAAATTGTATATAGATTTTTTCCTTAATAGTCTTTTCAAGTTTGTCTTTTACTTCAATTAAATCTTCTTGATTTTCTGATATCATTACTTGCACTCTATATCCTTTTATCATTCCATCCATATTTATAGTACCAGAATATTCAGAATCTTCATTATCATTAAAATTTGGAAGAACAATCTCAGGCAAATCTGGTTTCCTATCACTAAAATCTGACGGTAAGATAAAATCGGAGTTATCTTGACTATAAACTAGTCCAAATAATAATAAAATAAATATTGCTTTCATATTAGTCTAAAGTTCTAACATCTTGGACTCTAATCCAACCTTTTCTTCCGTCAATCACAGATATCTCTATCCATTCGTTTGTATCTTGAGAAACTTGGACTTTATTACCTGAAAAAAGAGTGAAAATTTTTATATTCTCATTTAGATAAGGAGCAGAATAAGCATCTGCATTCTCTGAGATAATAATTCCGAACTTATTATTTTTCATCCAAATAAATCGATCAACCGATAGGGCAAGAGCAATAAAAGATAGAAATAGTAAAGAATGATATAATCTTTTGTTTATTTTAGTCGATCTAATTTTATAAATAATAAATAAAATTGAAGATAATAGAATTGATATAGATGTAAAAAAAACAAAATTTCGATAAGTAAAGTTGTTAAGAATCATATTAATAGAGTCTATAATCAAAGATTGTGGAGGTTCAATCAGGTTTGGTATTTTGTTTTTTGTAATCTCTAAATTATATATAATATCTTCATCACGGGGTGACAAATTTAATGCCATTTCATATGCCCATCTTGCATTACCATAATCCTCAAGATTAAAGTATGCATTCCCAAGATTAAAGTATAAACTTTGATGATATAGATCTTGATTAACAATATTTTCATAATATTTTACAGAATTAGAGAAATCTTTATCATTGTAATAGTTGTTTCCCATCACAAAAAGAGAATCAGCATTTTGAGAAAAACTCAATGAGCTTAGAATAGAAACAACTAATAAAAAACTTCTAAACATATTCATTAATCTCCGTTAATAATTTGATAGTCTTCTGTTTTATTGCTGTATCTTTACTAGAAGATATATCAGTATATTTATACTGATTACAGTGTTCTAAAATTGATTTTAACTTCTTCAGATGTTTTATTTCTATTTTATTTCTTAATTCATCATCAAGAACAATAGAATCAACATTGATGGAACTAATCATATTCTTATCATAGAAAAATGCACTGATAATCTTTAAACAGTCTTTATGAATATCTTCAGATGAAGATATCGAATCTAGAGAATTTGAAAGTGCAGATTTGTTTCTAAACTCTGATGCCTTCTCCTCAATAAATGAAGATATTTTTATGCTGAAAATTGGAGATAGAAATAATAATAAAGAAATAAATATAATAGATAGAGATATAGCATAAAATCTATTTGAATTGTGTTTATTCCAATTAGGAGTATCCAATTTTATATATCTAATTTTCTTTCCCGTTAAAATATCATTATTGCTACTATCGTAGTTCTTCTTAATGCTTTTAGTGACATCTAACTTAAGTGGTTTTGTTCTAATGTTTTTCCATGAATCTGTATTTGTATTAAAAAAAGAAAACTTTACAGATGGAAGACTATACTTACCAGATTTCCTTGGAATTAAGTTGTATTCCCACACAATTGATCCTGAAACTCTATCAGATATATCTCTTTCTTTCGTGATTTCTCCTTCAAATACATCAATGTTATTTGGAAAGTCTACTAAAGGTCGACCAATATTATCTAAATTACCTTCACCTTTCAATTTTATATAAAATGTAATAGGAGTGCCATTTTCTATATCTGAAGAAGACAAATAAGAAGAGATATCAAATATACCTACAGCACCAGTAAAATTGTCAGGCTTATCCTTCAAAGAGCTTACATTGATAGTTTTTTTATCTGAAACAAGAATGCGTGCTTTTGTTTTTTGGCCAAAAGTATCAAAAAAAGGATCATCCCAAAATAATCTATTAAAACCAGGATCTTTCTCTTTTGTTTCAACTTTCATTATCATTGGTTCCAAATCAAATGAACCATCAAACATTGGGAATAATGCCACCTCGTAAAGTTTTATGGATTTATATTTATAATTATCAATCTCTACATCATTCCAGCTATCAGGTGTAATTTTGCTACCAGAAGGATCATAAAGTTTTTCCTCATAGAAACCTTCATAACTTGGGAACTCTGTCTCTATGACTTTTGATGCTATTCTAGTAAAGAAAGTGTATTTAATATTTATCTGTTCACCTACTTTTACATTTTCATTACTTACTTCTATCTTTAGAAACATATCATTGTTTGTTGAATTAGATATTTTTTCGGAAACAGTAACTTTCATCTCATTTGTAAAATAAATCTTCTTTCCAACTTTTACTTCCAAACTAGGAATATTTATTTCACCTGTCCTCTTTGGAATAATTCTCCATGATATGGATCGAGAACTAGATTTTTTTCCATTGATAAATTTATATTCACTGCCAATATTTGGCCCTGATATGATAGAAAAATAGTTTAATACTGGATCAAAATTCACTTCTGGATTAGTATTAATGTTATCCAATTTTATAGTAAAATCTATAGATTCATTTAAACTAATCTCTCGATCACTTACTATTGTCTCAAGATTCTGTGAAAACAAAGAAGAGAAGAGAAATAAAAAGGACAATGCTTTTTTCACTACCAATCCTTATTTAATTGTTGAGAAGATTTTTTCTGTTTTCTCTTCTTATTTACTTTTTCATTCTCTTTTAATGCATTTAATATGTTTTCAGCACTTTGATTTGATTGCATTTCTCTATTTTGATTACTCTCGTTATTATCAACTTGTGGAGATTCACTCTGACTAGGATTATTGTCATTCTTTGAATTATCTTTTTTATCATCATTTTGATTTTGATTTTCATTTTCATTAGAATTTTGATCTTTTTTATCATTTTTATTCTCTTGATTATCTTTAGAATCTTGCTTTTGATCTTGTTGTTTATTCATATTCTTATTTTTTTTAATCTCATTCTTTACAAATTCATAATTTTTTCTAGCATCAGAATCATTTGGATTTCTCAACAATGCATCTTTATAAGCATTCAAACTTTTTTCAAGATTTTTAGATCTATAAAGTGCATTTCCATAATTGTAGCTAAGATCAGATGAAAAATTCTTCAGTGAATCATTATATGCACTTTGAAATATAGAATTTGCTGCAGTAATATTATTCATACTCGAATAAATAGTTCCTATGTTGTAAATGAGATCCTCTTTAGATATATCTTCATTATCCATATCTAGTAATGTATTATAATATTTTAATGCAGAATCAATGTCTCCATCCTTATACATTTCATATCCAGAATCTTGAGAATTAAGGTAGGTGTGAAAAAATAATATTGTTATTAAAAATATCTTCATATTCTCCTGTTACCTGTTGGTAAAATATAACTAACAAAAAGAAAAAGAATAGCAAAAAATAGGGGGTATTGATATTTATAATCATACTCAGAAAATTCATAAGAACTAATTAATGATTCTTCTCCAGTATTAATAATGTTGATAATAGGATCACTAATAGATTCATTTCCTGAAACTCTCAAAAAATTTCCTTTTCCAATTTCTGATATATTAATTAAAAATTTTTCATCCAATTTTGTCATTACCAATTCACCAGAACTGTCTTTTAAAAATCCACCGCTTTCATTCGTTGTAATTGGAATTAAAGATCCAGCAACACTTCCAACTCCAATTACATGGATTGTTACATCATCAGTTAATTGAGATTTTATAGTCTCAATTGAATCATTGGTATGATCTTCTCCATCTGAAAAAAGAAATATCATTTTTTCTTGTTTATCATCCTTAGATAGAGAAGATATTGAAGTATCCAAAGCTTGTGCAATAGCTGTACCATTAAGAGAAATCATATCTGTATCAATGCTCTTTACAAATAATTGAGCTGCATCATAATCCATTGTTAAAGGCAAATAAAGAAAATTTGAACCAGAAAAAACAACGATACCAATTCTATCTCCTGATAATTCATTAATAATTTTATTGATTTCAAATTTTACTTTGCTAATTCTTGAAGGTTTAATATCTTCAGCATCCATGCTCTTTGACACATCTACACAAAATATTATATCAATACCCTTCCTCTCAACAGGCTTAACTGTAGTTCCCATTTTTAATCCAGAAATTGAAAATGCTATCATAAAAAGAGATAAATAGATTAGCCCCTTCTTAAATCTTATAAATTGAAAATTACCAGACTTAAATAAGTTATTCAAAAACTTGGGATTAAAATTACCTTCACTAAAAATTGAATTTGATCTGTTTTTATAGTAGCTAAAAACTAATAAAACAAAAATCATCGATATAGAGATGATGGAAAGTGCTATATTATCAAAAATCATATTATTCTTCTGAAATAAATTATATTTAATAGTTGATATAATATCAGAATTACAAAACCTGCACAGAGAAAGTATAAATAAATTTCTTTATATTGAGTAAAATAACTCACTGTAATCTCAGATTTTTCTAATTCATTAATTTCTTCATAAACATTCGATAAACTCTCTTTGTCAGTTGCTCTAAAATATTTGCCTCCTGTTTCTGCAGCAATCTTTTTAAGAGTGTCTTCATCAATTTCGTTCCTTATATATCCTCTATCAGGAATATATGTAACAGCTTGTCTGGTTCCTGCACCTATAGTATAAATCTTAATGTTATATTCTTTTGCCATCTTAGCTGCAGATATTGGATCAATAGCACCAGAATTGTTACTTCCATCTGATAATAATATCATTACTTTGCTTTTAGATTCATTTGCACGCAACCTATTAATACCATTTGCAATTGCTATTCCAATTGCTGTTCCATCATATTTTCTATCGATAACCGTTACTTCCGTTAACAAATTATTTAATACACTATAATCTATAGTTAATGGACATTGTATAAATGTCTCTTTTCCAAACACAAGGAGTCCTATTCTATCTCCATTTCTATTCTCGATGAAATCTTGTGCTGCTTTTTTTACAGCTTCTAAGCGATTTGGCTTAAAATCTTCTGCCAACATACTGCTACTTGTATCCAAAACGAGTATAATATCTACTACATCCACTTTAATCAATTTATCAGAGCTAGATATTCTTGGTCTAGCTAGTGACACAATAAAAAGAATGAGTGCTATAATAAAAAGGCTGTTTAATAAAAATATTTTATATGTAGCACCTTTATTAAAAAAAGTTTTTAAAGATTCTACATTAGAGACTTGTAAAGAAGCATTTCTCTTAGAGAGAAATACTATTCTCATTACTATCAGAACAAATAAGACAGCTAATAGATATAAAAAGTTCGGATTTAAAAATTCCATTTATATTATTCAAATAATTTTGCTTTAGATAGTGAATGCGCAAAATGGAACAAAGTTTCCTCTTGAAAAGAATCGCCAACAATTTGAAAACCTACAGGAAGACCTTCCTTCGTTTTTCCTCCAGGAATATTAAGAGATGGAGAACCAATTAAATTATAGGTAACAGTAAATAAGTCAGAAAGATACATATCCATTGGGTCATCTAGATTGTCATTGAGATTGAATGCAGGTTTAACAGTCGTAGGAATAAATAAACAGTCTAGTTTTGAAAACAGTTTGTTGTATTCATTCTTAATTAATCTTCTAACTTTTAATGCTTTAGAATAATATGCATCATAGTATCCAGAAGACAAAATATAGGTTCCAGTCATTATTCTTCTCTTTACTTCAGGTCCAAATCCTTTTGACCTTGATTTAATATATGTATCATCTAGATTCGTAGATTCTTCTCTTGAACCATATCTTATACCATCAAAACGAGATAAATTTGAAGAAGCTTCTGCCATTGTTAATATATAATAAGTAGGGATACAATATTTAAGATGCGGTAAATCAATTTCAACAAGATTTACTTGTTTTTTCTTTAAAAAGTTTATAACAATATCATAATTTTTGACTATATCTTTATCAATTTTAGACAAAGCATCTTTTTTTAATATTCCTACATTTTTTGGAATAGTATTTTTGTTGTATTTCTTTTGATCTAATACTTTTTCTCTTGATGATGTAGCATCTTTTGGATCAAAACCTGAAATAACACTAAATGTATTAATTAAGTCATCAACATTTTTTGATAAGATACCGATAGTATCAAATGATGATGCATGAGCAACTAGTCCATATCTTGAAATTCTACCATATGTTGGTTTGAGTCCATATATACCGCAAAAAGCAGCTGGCTGTCTGACAGAACCTCCCGTATCAGAACCTAAAGCAATATCACACAACCCTTCAGCTACAGCAGCAGCTGAACCTCCACTTGATCCACCTGCAACTCTTTCTAAATTGTGGGGATTTTTGACACTTCCGTAGTATGAATGTTCTGACGATGAACCCATTGCAAATTCATCCATATTTGTTTGACCGGTAATAGCAGCACTAGCATTATTTAATCGATCCACAACTGTTGCACTATAAGGAGATTTATAAGATTGCAACAAACTAGATGCACATGTTAATTCTTCGCCTTTAATTGCAATATTATCTTTTATTAGAATGCTCTTTCCATACAAAGAACCATCAGAGGAAAATTCTTGAGATGAAAGCTTTTCAAACCTAGTTCTTATTACAGAATTTGTTTTACTAGCAGCAATTTTCTTCTTTTCAGAAGAAAGTTTCTCCTTTAAAGAATCAGATGAAGACATCTGTAGTTATTCTTCGGAATTTTCAGATTTTCTTATCTCTTCCTTGGTATCATCTAATGCACCGCGGAACTCTCTTAATGACTTAGCAAACCCTCTTGCTAAACCAGGAAGTCTTTTCCCTCCAAAAAGAAGTAAAAGAATAAGAAAAATTATTACTAATTCACCTGTACCTAAATTAAACATAAAAAATCCTCACTTATTTTATCTAAAGTATTTTAATAAATAATATGCAACAGAAAAACCAATAATGCTGCAAACATTAAATCTTAAAAAAACACCAAAATTAATTGCAAACATATTCAAATCTATTATGGGTTTACCGTCTAAAGAACCAAATCCAAACTCAAAAATAGAAGTTAAGAAAAAATCTCTAACTGCACTCTCAGGAAGTAAAAACATTAAAACATTGCCTAAAAGTGTACCAATCATAGCACCACATAATATTCCAAGAACAATTAATTTAAAGTCACGTCTAGCCATAGTTATTGGGTTTTTAAATTAACAATTTTAATCTTATCATCCCTTAAAATTTTTAACTTAATGATATCACCAGGTCTGACATCATTTCTTTTAATAACATCAGAGAAGTCTTTTATGCTCGATACTTTTGTATCATTAACTGATACAACTATATCATAAACTGACAAATCGTTCTCTAAAACTACTCTTGGATGAACATATTTAACCATTAATTGATTGGTATAAAGATTAATAAAAAGCAATCCAAAATCTATTCCTCTATCTATAGATCCTCTTATTTTTAATTCTTCAACAATATTTTTTATCTTATTAATTGGGATAGCATAACCAATATTGCTTGATTCATCTCTTCGCAATGTATTCATCC
>JAYZKH010000048.1:0-7500 GCA_036163585.1 Fidelibacterota bacterium | reverse complement strand
TTTACTAGTTCAATATAATTCTCTCTTATTTTTTGATAGTCATCATAAACAATATCTTTATTTTCTATATAAATGCCTTTACATACTCTACAATTAAAATTTCCATTTGATAGGCTATCCATATCATTTATTGAACGATGCATATATGCTTGAAGTACAATTCCTATATTGTCATAAATTTCTAATGCTTCTTTGTAAAGTTTAATTGTTTCAGATGTATATGGTGAATTTTCCATGTCAAGTCTTAAGAAATTTTTATGTTCTTTTGCTTTTTCAGTTAATATCATCAGGTTGTTTTTTACAACATGATATCCAAGGTCTTGACCTATATGAGTTAATTTAATTGATAAATTTGCACTTAATGATCTAGAAGATATTTCATCATACAGTTTTGAATATCGATTTGTAATTTCAGTAGCTTCTTGTTCTGTAGTAACATGTTCTCCTAAAATATCAATAGCAACATCATACCCTTCTTGATTTAAATTTGCTACTACAGACAACATTTCATCATCAGTAATACCTGCAATATATGGAGATGCAAAAATTTTAATGAAACTTTTTGGGAAAAAAGGAATGACTCTAATTAGTAAATTATTTATTAACTTCATACCGAATAAATTTAACAAATAAAAAAAAGAATGAAAGTAGTATTAATTATAGGGGGTGCAGTATCGGGATCTACTGCAGCTAAGAAATTAACAGAAAATGGCATCCGTTGTATAATTATTGATCAAAATCGTCTTCCCTATGGTAAAATTGAAGATGGACTTCCAAGATGGCATGAAAAACAACGTATCAATGAATATTCCAAAATTGATGAAATTATGGATCATGAGCTCGTAGATTTTGTTCCATGCACAAAAATAGGTTCGGATATTTCTTTTGAAGATATATACAACATGAGTTGGAGTTGTATTTATTTTGCAAATGGTGCTTGGAAAGATAGAAATTTCCCAATCGATGGAATTGATAATTTCTCTAATTTTTATTATCAAAACCCTTTTGTGTATTGGTTTAATCATTACCATGAAAACGACTATAATGGTCCAGAAATGAACATTCAAGACAATGTTCTTGTTGTGGGGGGAGGTCTTGCTTCAATTGATGTTTGTAAAATCACTCAAATGGAATTAGTCAAACAAAAAATACAATCGCAAGTAAAGGATGTTGATGTTGTAAAAATGGAACATCAAGGAATTCCTAAATATTTAGAAGAAAATAATATTAAATATGAAGACCTTGATATTCAAGGAACAACACTTATATATAGAAGAGATGTTGAAAACATGCCATTAACAACAATAGCACCCGATGCTAAGCCTGAGTTGGCTGAAAAACGAAAACAAGCACGAAGAAAAATTTTAAATAATACTCAGGAAAAATTTTTATTTAATATGTTGGAATGTACTCAACCAGTTAATTTAGATATTATAGATGGTAAGTTAGAAGGGTTAGAAGTTATTAAGAATGAGATTGTAGATAATAAACCCAAACCAGTTGAAGATTCAAACCAAATTTTAAAAGCTAATACAATAATTAGTTCTATTGGGAGTTTACCAGAACCAATTGATGGTATTCCTATGGACGGTTCTACTTATGACATCATAGATGAAGATTCTGGAAAATTTAATAATCTTGATAAAGTACATGGCATGGGAAATGCGGTTACTGGTAAGGGCAATATTAAAGCCTCTCGTATTAGTGCTAAAACCGTTGGAGATTTGACAATTGACTTAATTAAAGACATTGATTCTGATTCAGTAGACTCCATCAATAATAAAGTTAAAGAATGGCAAGAACGTTCATCTTATAATGGAAATTATTTTGAATGGAAGTCTAAGAAATAATTTTTGTTAATTATATAGAACTCAATCATCTTTTTTATTATTTTCTCATCGTCAATTGATTTTTATAATAAACGAGGGTAAGTAAACTAATGTTTCGGCTTAAAATCAAAAAAGGACATGATATAAATATAGCTGGAAGATCAGCTAAAGAATTTTTACCTACCCAAAATTGCAATTCTGTTTCCTTATCTCCTCAAAGTTTTCGTTATATCAAGCCAAAGCTGTTAGTAAAAGAAGGCGATATAGTCAATTTGGGAGATCCTATTTTTTATGATAAGCTAAATCCAGAAATAAAATGGCCAGCAATCGCTTCTGGAAAGATATCTAAAATTATTTATGGTGAAAGAAGATCCATTCAAGAGATTATTTTTGATATTGATCAACAAAAAGAACAATCCTTACAAGAAGTTTCAACAACAAATTTGTCATCAAAAGAAGATATAACTAATTATATGCTTGAAAAGAATATTTGGCCATTTATTAAACAACGACCATTTAATAAAGTTGCAAATCCATCTGATAAACCTAAATCATTAATTGTTAGTCTTGCAAATACAGCACCGTTAGCAATTAATCATAATTTTACTTTATCGGAACAAAAAGAATATATTATTAGTGCTCTTAAACATTTGAAACAATTAATTAGTGGTAAATTATTTGTAGTTATTCGACCAGGTGAATTTGAATATTTGTCTGAACTTGACTATATAAACCTTGTTGAAATTGAAGGACCTCATCCTGCTGGGAATGTTGGAGTTGTATTGAATCATCTTGAACCAATTAATAATAAAGATGTTATTTGGACAATAGAAGGTCATCATCTACCGATTATCGGAAAGATGTTCAGTAAAGGTATTTTTGACCCTTCTGTTACCATTAATATAGCAGGTCCTGTTGTAAAAAAACCAAGTTATATCAAAACAAGATTAGGATCTCCTGTAGATATTTATTGCAAAGATAATCTTACTGATAAAGATGTTCGAATTATATCTGGTAACATTCTTACGGGAAGTAAAATTAGTATTGAAGGTTATCTAGGTTTTTATGATTCATCTATATCAATTATTAAAGAATCATTTGATAGACCATTTATGGGTTGGCTTCATCCAGGAGGTTCATCAAGATATAGTATATTTAATTCATATCTTGGCAATAATAAGAAACCATATAATTTTACTACTTTACAGAATGGAAGCAATAGAGCTTTTGTTCCTGTGGATGCATGGGAAAAGGTTTTTCCAATGAATATATACATTAATTCTCTTGCTAGAAGTATTGAAGCAAATGATATTGATGAAATGGAACAACTAGGTATTTATGAATGTGATGAAGACGATGTAGCACTTTGTTCATTTGTTTGTCCAAGCAAGACAGATGTTGGTGCTATAATTAGAAAAGGTTTGGATTTAATATATTTTGATTGATGCATAAATGAATTTTTTAAGAAACATATTAAAACAATCAGGGAAATTATTTGAAGAAGGGAAACCTTTATCATGGGCATATACAGTATGGGAAGCAACTGATACTATTTTATTTTCTACAGATAAACAAACAAGTTCAGGCCCTCATATAAGAGATAATATGGATATTAAAAGAGTTATGTTTTCTGTGGTGATTGCTTTAATTCCTTGTTATTTGTTTGGAGCCTACAATATTGGTTATTTGAATGCCTTAGCAAATGATATCCCAAGATCTTTAATTGAAAATTTTATATTTGGTATGTCTTATGTATTGCCAGTATTAATTGTGACATTTGTTTCAGGTGCAATCTGTGAACTATCTTTTTCAATTATCCGAAAACATGAAGTAAATGAAGGATTTCTTGTTACTTGTGCATTAATTCCACTAACAATGCCACCAGATGTTCCTTTATGGCAATTATTTATTGGTACTGCATTTGGTATTATTATTGGTAAAGAAATCTTTGGTGGAGTAGGTACTAATATTTTCAATCCAGCACTAACAGCTAGGGCTTTTATGTATTTTGCTTTTCCTACCAAAATGTCCGGAGATAAAATATGGGCTGTAGGACCTGATGGTTACACTGGAGCAACTGCATTAGCTATACCAGCTAATCCTGCTGAATATGATACTGCTTCAAATCTATTTAACCAATCAACACAGTTTGATTTTTCTTTATGGAATATGTTTTGGGGTTTAATACCTGGTTCGATAGGGGAAACAAATAAATTAATAATTTTAATTGGTGCAGCTTTTTTAATCTATATAGGAATTGCATCTTGGAGAACAATGTTAGCATCAGTTATAGGATTAGTATTTACTGCATCAATCTTTAATCTGCTTTCTGGTTATTCTACCAATGCAATGTTAACAATTACACCATTAGAACATCTTTTAATTGGTAGTTTTTTGTTTGGTGTGGTGTTTATGGCGACTGAACCAGTTACATCTGCTCATACAGAAAAAGGAAAATGGATATATGGTTTTATGATAGGAGTTTTAACTGTTCTTATTCGATCAATAAATCCAGCTTATCCAGAAGGTGTAATGCTTGCTATTCTAATTATGAATATGTTTGCTCCATTAATAGATTATTATGTTGTGAAATCTAATATAAATATGAGGCTTGCTAGAAATGCATAGTAATCGATATACATTAATTTTTGTTTTTATCGTAACTGTTGTTTTAGGAACTATACTTTCTTTTACCAAAGAAAATTTAAGAGAAAGCCAAGAAAACAACCTTAAAGCTGATGTAAATAAGACTATTCTTCGTTCACTTGGTTTTTCAGAAAAAGAAGGAAGTTCTTGGTCTAATGAAGATGTTGAAGAAATATTTACTACTAATGTTATAGGCCTATGTGTTGACCCTCAAGGTAATGTCATTGATAATATTGTATTAGAAGAGATTGATATTGAAAAAAATATTGAACAATTACCAGTTTATCTAAGAGTTGTTGATGGTGAATTTCAAGGAATTGCATTACCAGTTGCAGGAAAGGGATTATGGTCCACAGTCTTTGGTTATATTGCTTTAGAACCAGATTTAGATACAGTTTTGGGTATTCAATTTTATAAACATGGTGAAACTCCTGGTTTAGGTGGTGAAGTCGAAAAGAAGTGGTTTACGAATAATTTTACTGGTAAAAAAATTAGAAATGATAGTGATGAAATTATTGGAATAGAAGTTCTTAAAGGTAAGGTAGATAATAGCAAGAGAGATGCAATACATCAAGTAGATGGAATTTCTGGAGCAACCGTTACTTCTAAAGGAGTTACTATATTTTTGAAAGATGATTTAAAAAGATATGAAGCATATTTAAACAAGGTTAAAGAAAATGGAATTATTTGATTCAGAATCTAAGAAAATTGTTAGCGATCCGTTAAATGTAAACAATCCTATTTCTTTACAAGTTTTAGGTATTTGTTCTGCTTTAGCAGTCACAATAAGATTGGATCAAGCAATTATTATGACATTTGCTGTAATATTTGTTTTATGTTCATCTAATGTAGTCATTTCTTTGTTAAGAAAATATATACCTGCTCGAGTTAGAATTGTTATAATGCTTTCAGTAATTGCTTCATTAGTTTCATTTGTTGATGAAGTACTGCAAGCATATATGTACAACATGAGCAAACAATTATCAGTCTTTGTTGGTCTTATTGTTACTAATTGTATTATTATGGGTCGTGCTGAAGCATTTGCTATAAAACACGGTCCTTCAAAAGCATTTTTAGATGGCCTAGGAAATGGATTAGGCTATGGAATGATTATCATCATTGTATCATTCTTTAGAGAATTATTTGGGTCAGGTACTCTTACTTTACCAGATGGTGGAGCAGGCTATGTATTATTTCAAATGCCAGATTGGTTATATGCTGCTGGTTATGAAAATATTGGATTATTAGTATTATCGCCAGGAGCATTTTTTATACTAGGTTTTGTGATCTGGATGCAAAGAGAAATAGTTGGACTTGAGGAGGAAGAATAGTGGGTCTTGAACATTATCTTAGTATTTTTACAAAAGCTGTTTTTATTGAAAATATGGTTTTAGCATATTTTTTAGGGCTATGTTCATTTTTGGCTATATCTAAAAAAATTGATGCTGCAGCTGGAATTGGAATGGCAGTAGTAGTTGTTTTGACTATCACAGCTCCAATTAATTGGTTCATTTATGAATTCTTATTAGGGAAAGGAGCTTTGCAATGGATTAATCCTGATAACCCTAAATTTGCTGAGATTGATTTAAGTTTTTTGAAACTTATTGTATTTATCTCCGTTATTGCAGCAGCAGTTCAGTTGACTGAAATGTTTTTAGAAAAATTTTCGCAATCGCTTTATAATAGTTTAGGAATATTTCTTCCATTGATTGCTGTAAACTGTTCTATTCTTGGAGGCTCTATGTTTATGGTGGAAAGAGAATATTTTCTATTAGAAACAATGGTTTACGGTTTTGGTTCTGGGGTCGGGTTTTTATTAGCAATTTTAGCTCTCGCATCTGTTAGATATAGACTTCGTTATTCGAATATACCGCCAAGATTAAGAGGAGTTGGTATGGCAATGATTTTAACAGGTTTATTATCTATGGCTTTTATGGCTTTTTCTGGGATTGATTTATGAGCGATTTTGCTATTACAGTATTGCTAGCTATTACAGTTTTTACATCAGTAATATTATTATTAGTAATTGTTCTTAATGTTCTTTCGAATTTTCTACTGCCTCAAGGAGAAGTTGATATAATTATTAATGATGATCCAAGTAAATCATTAAAAGTTCAAACAGGATCTACTGTGTTATCAGCACTGTCTTCTCAGAATGTATATCTTCCATCTGCATGTGGAGGGCAAGGAACTTGTTCTCAATGTAAATGTCAAGTCATAGAAGGAGGAGGAGAAATATTAACAACCGAGAAAGCTTATATTAGTAGAAAAGACCAGAAAGATCATTGGAGATTAGGATGTCAGGTTAAAATTAGAGATAATATGAAAATTAAAGTTCCTGATGAAATTTTTAGCATTCGAAAATGGGATGCAGTAGTTAAGTCTAATGATAATGTTGCAACTTTTATTAAAGAATTAATTCTTGAATTACCTGCAGATGATCCTATTTTCTTTGAATCTGGTGGTTATATTCAAATTGATGTTCCCAAGTACAAAGATCTAGATTATAAAAATTTTGATATTGGTGAAGAGTATAGAGATGATTGGGATAAATTTGATGTTTGGCAATATAAGGCAGACAATCCTGAACCAGTTTTTAGGGCATATTCAATGGCAAATCATCCAGCTGAAGGTAATATGATTATGTTGAACATTCGTATTGCAAGTCCGCCTCCAGATAATCCAAATGTTCCTCCAGGAATTGCTTCATCTTATACTTTTAATTTAAAAGCTGGTGATAAAGTAACCGTATCAGGTCCTTATGGTGAATTTTATATCAAAGAAACAGATCGTGAAATGGTATACATTGGTGGTGGTGCTGGAATGGCTCCACTCAGATCTCATATTTTCCATTTATTGAAAACAGAAAAGACAAAAAGAAAAATATCTTTCTGGTATGGTGCACGATCTGTAAAAGAGATGTTTTATGATGAAGAGTTTAAAGCTCTAGCTGAAGAATTTGATAACTTTACTTATCAAGTAGCACTATCTGATCCACTTCCTGAAGATCATTGGGATGGTCCTA
>JAYZKH010000047.1:0-3125 GCA_036163585.1 Fidelibacterota bacterium | reverse complement strand
TATTAATGGCCATTTTTCTCCATCTCAGTTGCAATATTAAAAGAAAGTTCTAATGCTTGATTTGCATTCAATCTTGGATCGCAATGTGTATGGTATCGTGAATTTAAATCTTTGTCACTAAGTTTATATAATCCACCGGTACATTCAGTAACATTTTGTCCTGTCATTTCAAGATGAATTCCTCCTAAATGAGCTCCTTTAGATTTCAGAATATTAATGGCTTTCGTAGTTTCATTTAATAGAGCTGAAAAGTCTCTTGTTTTAAGTCCTTCAGAAGATTTAATTGTATTCCCATGCATTGGATCTGATATCCATAATACAGTCTTATTATGCTTATGAATAGCATCTACAAGTGCTGGTAAATGTTTTTCAATACTATCTTCTCCATATCGGAAAATAAGTGAAATTTTGCCAGCTTCATTGCTAGGGTTAATCACATCAATTATTTTAATTAATTCATCTGGATCTAAAGATGGACCACATTTAATTCCAATTGGATTGCTAATGCCACGACAAAATTCTACATGGGCACTATTAACAAATCGAGTACGGTCTCCAATCCAGATAAAATGTGCAGAAGTACAGTACACTTTATTTGATAAGGAATCAACACGTGTTAATGCTTCTTCATATGGAAGATGCAATCCTTCATGGCTCGTATAAAACTCTACGGTATTTAAATCAATAACTTGATCAGTATTAACTCCTACCGCATCCATGAAATCAAGGTGGTCTGTAATTTGGTTTGCAATTTTTTCATATTGTTTGCCTTCTTTACTGCTTTTGACAAATCCCATATTCCATGAATTCACTTTACGAAGATTTGCAAATCCTCCTTGTGCAAATGAACGTAATAAGTTTAGTGTTGATGCAGATTGAGAATAAGCATGCAACAAACGTTCTGGGTTTGGTTCACGTGATTCTTTGGTAAAATCCATTCCATTGATTGAATCACCATAATAACTATTTAAAGTCGTCCCATTGACTGTTTCTGTATCAGAAGAACGTGGTTTAGCAAATTGACCTGCAATGCGACCTAATTTGATGACCGGTACCTTTAATTCCGATGTAATAACAGCACTCATTTGTAAAATCACACGGAATGTGTCACGGATATTATTTGCAGAAAATTCTTTAAAACTTTCAGCACAATCTCCTCCTTGTACTAAGAATGCTTTGCGTTCTGTTGCCTTGGCTAGCTCTGCTTTTAAATTGTTACACTCTCCAGCGAATACCAATGGTGGAAAGGCATTAAGTCGTGTAATGACTTCATCTAATTTGTCTTGATCATTATAGTGAGGAATATGTTTAATCTCACAATTACGCCAAGAATCTCTTTTCCAATCTTTCATGTTATTCCTCCGCCTTTTTTGATTCGGTAATAATAGATTGATAAATATTTTTTAAAAACATGGCTTCTTTTTCAGAAAACAAAGAATCAATTTTATCATAAATTACTTGTTCTCTACTTTGATCTAAAATTGGTAATCCTTCTTGTTTTTTGATTTCTCCAATATCTGTTACTGCATTTAATCGATCGATTAATAATTGGAAAACTTCTTTATCAATCGTATCAATTTTTTCTCGTATTGTTTCTATGTCTTTATTCATTTTTATCCCTTTATATAACAAAAAACCCCAGCGGGGTTCACTGGGGTGTATGTAGTTTCTGATATAGTCCTATCCTTAGGTTCCTACATAACCCCTTCCATTAAAATAATAGTAAAAATTGTTGTTACTTTTCATACTGAACAATATTACGGAATAGATAGGACAGTTGGCAAGAAAAATTAATTATTCTTTACAATAGTTGTACCAGCTTTTCCATCAATGGCATCTTGGATATTTTCAATATTTGTAATGATAGCTTTTTTCCCATGATGTTTCAAAAAATGGATAGCAGATCGAATTTTTGGCCACATGCTTCCTTGTTGAAAATGTCCTTCTTCTTGTAATTGTTTTGCTTCGATATCTGTCATTTGACGAATTGGAGTTTGTTGTGGTGTATTATAATCTCTGTATACTTGGTCTACATCTGTAATGATATAATATTCTTGTGCACGAATTACTCTCCCAAGTTTTGCTGCACTTAAATCTTTATCCACTACAGCATCAATTCCTTTTAATCGATTTTCTTCAGTGTTATATACTGGAATTCCTCCACCTCCAGCTGCAATGACAATGGTTCCAGATTCAACTAAAGTACGAATGCTAAGGCCATGCATTACAAAATCTGGATCTGGAGAAGGAACAACTCTTCTCCACTTGCCAGGTTCTTGTTCTTTGATATCCCATCCTAATTCTTCAGCTAGTGCTGTTGCTTCATCTAACGAGTATCGTTTTCCTACAAATTTTAATGGATCTTGAAATGAAGGATCATCTGCATGTACAATAACTTGAGTTACAAGTGTTACAACTTCCTTGTCAATATTCTCATCGCGAAGTGCATTTTGAAATGTTTGTTGAATCATATATCCCATTGTGCCTTGTGTGCCTGCTACACAAATACCAAGCGGAATAGGAGGAACAGTATCTCGTGTTAAATCCATTCTTAGCAATTCATCGCCTACTTGAGGTCCGTTACCATGAGTAAGACATACATTATAATCTCTACGAACAAATTCCATAATTTGAGCGAAAGAATGACGTGTATTGTTGAATTGCTCACCAATAGTCCCTGCCTGTTTTTTCTGAGACAAAGCATTTCCTCCAAGAGCGATAATAGCTGTTTTATTCATAAATAAATCTAGAAAAAATTACTTATTTAACAAATGATTCGTGAAAAATTCTGCTGAAAATTCAAAAGACTGTTTACGGGCTTCAGCATTGCCTCCAAAACTTGGTCCCCTTCCAGCACATGTTAGTAATGCTAACTTTTGTCTGATTGGTGTATTGATAGGAATTTTCCAATATTCGCTTAGAAATAAAGTCCCTTCCTCATTCATTGGAAAACGACAATCTCCCAGTGTATATCCTTTTTCTTTCACTGCAACTTCTGTAGTCCTATCAAAAGAATGGTGTGCATTTTCATAAATAGTTATATCAATATTGACTGGCAATCCACTTGCATCTATTTTATCTAACAATTCAGTGCAAGCAGCTGCAGGAACCCAATCATCTAATTC
>JAYZKH010000046.1:0-28609 GCA_036163585.1 Fidelibacterota bacterium | reverse complement strand
TATCCTTTTGTTTTTAGTGCCTAATATTAGATAAAATATCTTTCATTTCAGAATAATTCTTTACTAAAACCAATTTTTTTCTTAGAGATGATGCTCCTTTGAAACCTTTAAAATACCATGCAAAATGTTTTCGCATATTATTTGATCCAACTATTTCACCATGGTTTCGTACAAGTAATTCTAAATGTTTCTCACAAACATCAAGTCTTTCTTCCATGCTGATATCTGCTGGATCTTCATTATTCATATATTTTTTTATTTCAGTAAAAAACCACGGATTTCCTAATGCTGCTCTTCCAATCATAATTCCATCACAATTTGTTGTCTGAAACATTGTTTTGATATCATCAATGCTAGTTATATCACCATTTCCAATTACTGGGATATCAACATTCTCTTTTAATTCTTTTATTAGATCCCAATTTGCTTTGGATTTATACATTTGAACTGTGGTTCTTGGATGAAGGGTAATAGCTTTTACTCCAATTTTTTCAAGTTTTATTCCTGCATCGGTGCTAACTATATTTTCTGAATTCCATCCAGCTCTCATTTTTACAGTTACTGGGATTTCTGGTACAGATTTTACTACTGCTTCGGTGATATCTTCCATAAGACATAGGTCTTTTAATGCAGCAGACCCAGCTCCTTTTTTAGTGACTTTGGGTACTGGACATCCATAATTAATGTCTATAAGATCTGGTTTAAATTTTTCATATACAACCCTTGCTGCATCTTGCATTACTTCCGGAGTGTCTCCAAATATTTGAATTCCAATTGGCCTTTCAAAATCAGAGAATTCAATCATTTTAAGTGTTTTTTCATTTTTTCTTATAATTCCATGAGCAGAAACAAATTCTGAATATACTATAGCAGCACCAAATTCTTTTGCTATGACTCTAAAAGCATAATCTGTGACTCCAGCCATAGGAGCTAAAAAGAAAGGGAAGTCTATGTCGATGTCCCCAATTTTTAATTTTTTTTTGAAATGAGTCATAAATGATTTATATTCCCAAACCTTAAATTAAATAAAAAAAGGTTAAAAAATGTCAAGAGTTTGTGAAGTAACAGGAAAAAGAGTTATGTATGGCAACAATGTTAGTCATGCTCATAATAAAACTCGTAGAAGATTCGATGTTAATCTACAGAAGAAGACTTTCTGGGTAGAAAGCCTAAAAAAATCTGTTACATTGACAGTATCTACAAAAGGCCTAAAAATTATTGATAAAAAAGGGATTGATGTTGTTATAAGAGAGCTGATGTCTCAAGGAAAAAAATTCTAATTTTTTTCTAATTCTTTATTTAAAACTTCTACTATTTTTTTATGGCTAACTTTTCCATCGGAAGCTTTCATAATATTTCCAATAAAATAACCAAGAAGCTTCTCTTCTCCATTTTTAAATCTTTCAACTTCTTTTGGGTTATCTTTAATAACCATTTGTATTATTTTATGAATATCTATTTTTTCTGAGCTTCCTATATAATTTCCATCTTTAATAATTGTATCAATCGGTGAATTAGAGTGAAATAATTTTCTTAAAATTTCTTTTCCAGAAGATGCAGTTATTTTTTCATCATTGACTAGTGATATAATTTTTGATAAATCATTAGGATTTATTTTTTGATTATTAAATTCTTTGTTTTCTTCATTAAATAATCTAAATAATTCTCCTGTTATCCATTTATTTGCATCCTTAGCATTTGTATTGGATGTCATTTTTTCAAAATAAGATGCAATTTCAATTGTACTTGATAATATAGTTGCTTCTTCAGATGTAAAATTATAATCCTTTATCCATTTATCTTCCAATTCGAAAGGAAGAGTAGGCAGAAGTTTCCTTACTGATTCAATATGTTTTTTATCAATTTCTACCGGAGGAAGATCAGGCTCAGGAAAATATCGGTAATCATCAGCATTTTCTTTGATTCGCATTATCTCTGCTATATTTTTTTCATTATTCCAAGTAAGTGTTGCTTGTTTTACAGAATCTCCTTCTGATAATAGTTTATGTTGTCTTTTAATTTCAGATTCAATTGCTTTTTGAACATTTCTGAAGGAGTTAATGTTTTTAATTTCTGTTTTTGTACCAAATGTTTTTGTGTTTTTCTTTTTTATAGAAATATTTGCATCACATCGCAATTTTCCTTGTTCCATTTCTGCATTTGATATAAGAATATAATTAACAATTTGTTTTATCCTTTGAACAAAGGCACGTGCTTGTTCTGGATGAGACATTACTGGTTCTGTAACTATCTCTATTAAAGGTGCACCACTTCTATTGAAATCAACTTTACTCTTTTTGTTTGGAACATCATGTGTTGATTTTCCTGCATCTTCTTCGAGGTGAGCTCTTGTTAGATCAATATTATATCGTTCATTATTCCACCAAATTGGAATAGATCCTCCTGTTATAATAGGTTCATCATACTGGGATATTTGATATCCTTTAGGTAAATCAGGATAAAAATAATGTTTTCTTGAAAAAGAAAAAGAAGAATGAACATTTCCTTTTGTTGCTAATCCAAATTTAATTGCAAAATCAATCGCTTTTTCATTAATAGTTGGTAAAGCTCCAGGCAAACCTAAAGAAGTGGGACATGTTAATGAATTCGGTGATTTATCATAAGAATATTCACATGTACTAAACATTTTTGAATTTGTTTCGAGTTGTACATGAATCTCTAATCCAATAATGAAATCCCAATCTTTATTTATTTGATCTATATTATTCAATTTAACTGTTTTGCTATAAGGTTTAATGCTGATCCTGCTTTGAACCATGAAATTTGATTATCAGAAAATGTATGTATCGTGTTAATAGTATGTGTTGAACCATCTGGTTTTTTCAAACTTAGTTTAATATTATTATTCGATGAAAATTCTTCTAGATTTATAGTTGAAATTGTATCAAAAGCTTCAATTAAGTCATAGTCTGATTTGTTTTCAAACATTAAAGGTATAATTCCTTGTTTTTTCAGATTAGTTTGTGCAATTCTTGCAAAACTCTTTGCAAGAATTATTTTACAACCCATGAATCTTGGTTCCATCGCTGCATGTTCTCTACTTGATCCTTCTCCATAATTTTCATCTGCTACAGCTATCCAATCAATACTTTTTGATTTATAGTATTTGGCAACTTCATAGATATTTTCAGTATTTTTATTATCTGTGTTTATTGTTTCTCCAGTGCTATCTGTAAATGCATTCAATGCACCAGAGTACATATTCTGTGATATATTTTCCAAGTGACCTCTGAATCTAAGCCATGGTCCAGCTGGAGAGACATGATCTGTTGTACATTTCCCTTTAGCTTTGATAAGAATTCTTAAATCTTTTATTTGTTCATTGTTCCACTTTTCAAATGGTTCTAATAATTGTAATCTCTTGCTATCCGGATGTATAGTTATTTCTTTTTCAGAATTAGGGATTTCAAAAGAGTCAAAATCTGATGTTTCTATTTTTGCAAATCCTTCACTTGGCAATTCTGAACCTTGAGGGGCATCGAATATAAATTCTTCGCCATTATCAAGGGAAATTTTATCGGAAATAGGATTGAAACTTAGTTTACCCGCAATAGTCAATGCAGTAACAATTTCAGGACTAGCAACAAATGATTCTGTTGCAGCATTTCCATCATTGCGTTTTGCAAAATTTCTGTTAAATGAATTAATAATTGTGTTCTTTTCACCGCTATCTACATCTGATCTTTGCCATTGGCCTATGCATGGACCACAAGCATTTGCCAGTACTTCACCACCAAGATCTTCAAATATCTTTGTATATCCATCTCGTTCCATTGTTGCTTTTATTTGATTTGAACCTGGAGTGATATAAAAGCTTGATTTTGCTTTTAAGCCTTTATTTAGAGCTTGTTTTGCAATATGAGCTGCTCTTTCAATGTCTTCATAGGATGAATTTGTACAACTACCAATTAAACCAACTTTTAAATTATCTTGGTAATTATTTTCTTTGATTGCAACGGGCATTTCTGATATCTTTCGTGATAAATCTGGGCTATAAGGACCTACTATATGAGGTTCTAATTCAGATAAATTAATCTCGATTACTTCATCATAATATTTCTCAGGTTCATTAACAACCCCATCATCAGCCTTTAATTCATTTTTAATTTTTTCTGCCTCATCTCCAATTTCTTTTCTTGATGTTGCAGCAAGATAATCATACATCTTTTGATCATATGGGAAGATAGATGTAGTTGCTCCAACTTCTGCACCCATATTTGTAATTGTTCCTTTTCCAGTGCAACTGATACTTTCAGTTCCTTCACCAAAATATTCTATAATTTTACCTGTTCCACCTTTAACTGTTAGAATTCCTGCAAGTTTCAGTATTACATCTTTTGGAGATGCCCAATTGCTTAATTTGCCAGTTAGTTTAACTCCAATGATTCCAGGCCAATTTATTTCCCATAAAGAATCAGTCATTACATCTACTGCATCTGCTCCACCTACACCAATCGCAATCATTCCCAACCCTCCTGCATTTGGAGTGTGGGAATCAGTTCCAATCATTAAAGATGCTGGAAAAGCATAATTTTCTAAAACAATTTGATGTATAATGCCTGCACCAGGTTTCCAAAAGCCAATTCCATATTTTTCACATACAGATAATAGAAAATCATAGACTTCTTTATTCTTAATAATTGCATTATCTAAGTCATCTTTTGCACCATTGATTGCCGTAATCAAATGATCGCAATGAACAGTTGTTGGAACAGCTGTAGTTTGCATACCAGAGTTCATAAATTGAAGTAAAGCCATCTGTGCCGTTGCATCTTGCATAGCTACTCTGTCAGGTTTTATAGAACAAAAAGATTTTGACCTTTCAGGAATTGATTTAAGCGGTTCATTTAAATGGGAAAAAAGTATTTTTTCAGTATATGTTAAGGGTCTACCAAAGAATTTTCTCGCTTCAGGAATAGAATTGATATATTTTGAATATATATTTGTTACTGTTTTTAAATTATTCATGCTCGCTTAGTACAACTGAAAATAACTAAATTTAATCAAAAAAAAATGGAAATAATATTAGCATCTGACTCTCCAAGAAGAAAAAAAATCTTATCAGAATTAGGATATAAATTTATTGTTATTCCTTCTCGAATTGATGAACAAAACAAAAGAAATCTTTTACCTGATGAATATGTTATTGATATTTGCAAAGAAAAGGCATTTTCTGTTTGGAAAAACCATAAAGATTGTGCTGTTATTTCAGGTGATACTATTATTGATTTTCATAACACTATTATCGGTAAACCTAAATCAGATAGAGAAGCTTTTAATATGATTAAAGAATTATCAGGAAAAAAACACTATGTAATAAGTGGATTAAGCCTAATTATTGATGGAAATATTAATACTATCATGGATAAATCTTCTGTTATATTCAATGATTTGAAAGATATTGATATTCACGAATATGTATCATCGTTTAATGTTTTAGATAAAGCGGGAGCATACAACATAGAAGAGTGTGAAGATCTTTTGATTAAAAAGATTGACGGATGTTACCATAATATTGTAGGTTTTCCAGTAAAAAAGTTTAAAAATAGCATTATTGAAAAATATTTAAATAATTTATGATTTTTTATTCACATTATAAAAAAATAAGAAGAGAACGCAAGATTTCTCTTGAAGATATAAGCAGAAGAACAAAGGTTGATATTAAATATATCAAACTTCTTGAATCAGGAAAATTTTCTGAAATTCCAGGTGTTTATACGAAACTGTTTTTCAAAGCTTATATAAATGAGATTGGATGTGATGTTGATGAAGCTCTTGAAAATTTAGAAAATTTTTTAAATAAAAAAGGTAATACAAATTCTTATGATAAAGATGATACTTCAATCGAAGATAAAAACATATTTAACATAAGCTTTTCTCATTTACAAAAATCAAATATATTGGTTGGCATCATATTCCTAAGTCTTGTGTTTTCAACAATTCTGCTTCAAAATAGACCAGACAGTTCTATAGAAGATAAAAAAGCATTGCTTAGATTAACTAAAAATGATATTGAATCAATATATACAGTCAATTCCACTGAATCATTCTCTGAAGACTTACAAACACCTATTAATATTCGTTTTAATTCATTAAATGAAAATTATATTTCTTTTATGGATAATGGTATCATCTCTTCAGAACATTTTATTCTTCAAGACAATCAGTCTGATATAATATTAGAAAAATGGGATGGAGAAGATAAAAGTATTATTATAGCAAGCACTATAGATATAGAATTAGTTCTATTTTCTGAATCTGAATTTTCTCAAATGGTAGATTTATCTTATAGAATATCTAACAATTTTCCAGTTTTGATTAATCTAGAAGATGATCCTGTCATAGTATCTATTACAAAATATATACCTAAAAGATAAATATTACCCACTTTCTATCTATATATAATCATTATTGTCTAAAACAATAACATTTTTATAATAAATTTATTGACTAAGATATCTCTCCTTAATAATATAGTGGTTAATTGTGGGTAGTTTTCCCTTTTTATTATGAGTAGCCAATATACATTTATAGGAGAGTATAATTTTGTTATTGATTCAAAGAATAGAATCAATATTCCCTCTGTTTTCAGAAAGCAGCTTAAGAAATCTGATAAGAAAACATTTGTCGTTACTAGAGGTGTTGATTCTTGTGTATGGATTTATCCTCTAGGTGAGTGGAAGAAAATTGAAAAAGAATTAAGTAATTTATCTTCATTGTCTTCTGCCAGTCGTACTTTCCTCAGAAATCATTTAAGGCATGCAAATATTGTTTCATATGACGATCAAGGAAGGATTATACTTTCGAAACAATTGATAGACTATGCAAATATTTCTAAAGATTTAACAATTATAGGTGTTTTAAATAAGATTGAAATTTGGGATAAAAAAACTCTTATATCCCATGACAAAACTAGCTCAGTCAATGATGATTATTATGAAGAGCTTTCTAGGAAAGTAACAGTCTGATGAATGTGTTTTCGACAGAAGGTTATGATCACTCTCCTGTAATGTTGTCGGAAACAATTAATAACTTAAATATATCAGATAGCGGATTTTATATAGATGGCACTATTGGTCTTGGTGGGCATTCATATGAAATTTTACAAAACCTTAAAACAGGATTTCTAATTGGTTTTGATAGAGATTCTAATTCAATTGAGATTGCAAGACAGAGATTAGAAAGTTTCAAAAATTTTGAATTATTCCATTCGAGCTATAAAGATCTCAAAAATATACTGTCTAAGTTTGATAGAAAAAAAGTAAACGGTATTTTGTTAGATCTTGGATTGTCTTCATTCCAATTAGACAATCCTTCTAGAGGTTTCTCTTATAGATACAGTTCAGAGCTCGACATGAGATTTGATTTAGACAGTTCTGAAACAGCAAAAGACATTATAATAAATTCTTCTGATGAAGAACTAGCTAAGATTTTCAGAGAATTTGGAGAGGAAAGAAATTCATTTAGAATTGCAAAAGCTATTAAGCAGTTAAATCATTCAATAAATACTGATTCACTGACAGATGTTATTAACAGAATTACTCCCTATAAATATCGTATTAAGACTTGTGCAAGAATATTTCAAGCTTTAAGAATAAAAACAAATGATGAACTCGATCACTTAAATACATTTTTGGATATTTTCATTGATTTCCTTGAACCAAAAGGAAGAATTGTAATTATCAGTTATCATTCAATGGAAGATAGAATGGTTAAAAATAAATTTAGGGAATTAAAGAAAAAGAACATTCTTCAAGTATTATCAAAAAAACCATTTATCCCAACAGATGATGAAATTTCATCAAATAGAAGATCTAGAAGTGCGAAAATGAGAGTAGGAGAGAAAATTGGCTAAATCAAGAAGAAAAAAATTAACAATAGCACAAATTGAAAAAAGAGAAAATTATAAGTGGGGAATAATGTTTTTTGCAACATTGACGACAATTATTACCTACTTGGCCATTTTTGCTGAAATGGATAAGACCCAATCTCACATTGTAATTCAAAAAGAAACTAGAGTGTTACTAAAAGAAGAATTGATTTTAGCATCTAATAAAGTTGAAGAATTGAAACGATCTGATCAATTATCAAAGAGAGCTAGAAAAATTGGTCTTCTTGATAGTGCTCCTGAGACAATAATAATTAAGCTGGATGTAGAGAATGACTAAGAGTTATTTAAATTTTAAAAATAGGATAAATTTTTTAACGGGTGGAATTTTGATTGTATGGTCTTTATTTGTATTTAGGTTAAGTCAGATACAAATTGTAAATGCTACAGAAAAAACTCAAGGACTGAGACAAGAAAAGATTGAAGGCAATAGAGGGAATATCTTTGATGTTAATAATATAAGTATTACTCAAAATTTGACATTTTATCAGATTGCTGTCCGATCAGAAGAGTTAACTAATAAAGAAACATTTATTAAAGATATATCGAAATGTACAGGGGTTGATGTCGATACATATTCAAAAAAGATGAATGATAGATCCTATGTTATTTTAGAAAAAAAGACTAGAAAAGATTGTGAATATCTAAAAAGTAAATATCCAAAATCGTTAGAAATAAAAAAAGATTACAAAAGATATTATCCTCAACAGGAATTGTTTGGTCAAATTGTTGGATTTACTGACACCGATGACAAGGGTATAGCTGGTTTAGAATATCAGTATAATGAATACCTAAAAGGAAAATCTGCCTATGTGCCATTCAAAATAAACGGATTACAAGAGAGAATATATGACCCTACCTTAAAAAATGAAGGACCTGAGGACGGTTATGATATTTACTTAACACTTAACAAAGAATATCAAGCAATCTTAAGAGAAGAATTATTAAAGCAAGTAGAAGAGACAAATGCTATCGGCGGAATGGGTATAATTATCAATCCTCAAGATGGTAGAGTATTGTCAATGGTAAGTGTTCCAGATTTTAATCCAAATCTTCAAAGAGATTTTGAGGATGCCTATAAAAGGAATAGAATTGTATCTGATTCAATTGAGCCAGGTTCCACATTTAAAATTGTTACAATTGCTTCTGCTCTAGAAGAAGGAATTAGCAGGCTTGATGAGTATAATGTTCAAGGACCGTATGATTTTTATGGTGATGGTACCAAAATGGTTGAAGACCATGAACCCCATACGGTTTTAACACTAGAAGAAATTTTAGCATTTTCAAGTAATATTGGAACTGTAAAACTTGCTCAAGAACTAGGAAAAGAAAATATTTACCAAAAAGCAAAAGAACTTGGGTTTAGTTCAAAAACTGGTTTAGATCTTTATGGAGAAGGTGGTGTTATCTTAAGGAACACGAAAGATTGGACCGCATCTTCTATGCATAGTATTCCAATAGGGTATGAGATTGCTGTAACACCAGTTCATATAGCAATGGCATATGCTTCAATTGCAAATGGAGGTTTTTTGTTGAAACCATATGTGCTTGATAAAGTTATAAGAAATGATGAAAAAATTATTTATGGAAAAAGAAAAGTTAAAAAACGTGTTCTATCTCAAAATGATTCTGAAATTTTAAGAAATATGCTGTTTGAGACAGTGAATACTGGTTCTGGTAAAAAAGCTTATCTAGAAGGTTGGAATGTTGCAGGAAAAACAGGAACTGCAAAAAAACTTATAGAAGGTGAATATTCAGATTCTAAACATTTATCAAGTTTTATTGGATTTTTTCCAAAGGATAATCCACAACTTCTCGCTTTAATTATAATAGATGAACCAACAATGGTGAATAATCAATTTTGGGGTTCAGTTTCAGCAGCACCTGTATTTAAATCAGTTATGAATCGAATTATTAATATTGATTCAGATATTAAAGTTGTTAATAAAGGTGAAAGAAAGAATATTGTTGAAAAATTAAAAAAATCAGACCAAGTACTAATTCAGAAAAATGTAGAATTAGTAGTTGTTCCTAATGTAAAAGATAAAAGTGTTAGAGAAGCAATAGAATTATTCAAGAAAAGAGGAATTAAGCCTCAAATTAAAGGTTCCGGTAAGATAATATCTCAATCTTTAGAACCTGGCACAAAAGTACCAAAAAATTCGATCTGTAAATTGGAAGCACATATATGAATCTAGACAATAAAAATATTGGTATCCTAGGATTGGGGCTTAGTGGGTATTGGGCTGCAAAACTAGCTAGTTCTAGTGGTGCTAATGTTTTTATATCAGACAGTAAATCAGATGTTAATAAATCATATACTAAAGAATTAATAGATATGGGCATTGATATAGAATTAGGTACTCATTCTAATAAAATTCTCAATTCAGATTTAATTATAAAATCACCTGGTGTGCCAAATAATATAAAAATAATTCAAGATGCATTGGAAAATGATCTTCAAGTAATAAGTGAGATTGAATTTGCTTATCAGTTGTCAAACATAAAGATAATTGCTGTGACTGGAACCAATGGAAAAACAACAGTCGTAACAGCTCTCCATGGTGTTTTAAGTCAAAATCTAAATGTTTTAAAAGGCGGTAATATTGGTATGCCATTTTCTCAATTAGTTTGGGAAAATAGTTTAATTCAAGATCATGATTATGACTACATAGTATTAGAAGTATCAAGTTTTCAAACTGAAGACATTATATCGTTTAAACCAAATATCGCTATGATTTTGAATTTGTCTGAGGACCATTTAGATATCCACAACACATATGATAACTATAAAAGTGCAAAATTAAATCTGTTTAAGAATATGGATAAACAAGATTTCGCAATATATAATTGCGATGATAAGGATCTAAAAAATTCTTTTAAAGATATAGCTAAAAAAACCAATGTATTAACATTTTCACATGCTGATCATCAGAATAAATCCTATCAAAACTTAAATCATATTGCAGTTGCTAAAGTTGCATCCTTATTAGGTATTGACGAAAAAACAACTTCCAATTTTTTAAAAGATTTTAAAGGATTGGAGCATAGATTTGAAATTTTTAAAAAAATCAATGATATTACTTTTATAAATGATTCAAAATCTACAAATGGATTATCAATCAAGTCAGCATTATCAAACTGTATTGATTTAAAGATTAATAGCATTGTACTTATTTTAGGCGGCAAGTCTAAAGGAATTGATTATTCAAGTTACATTCATTCTTCATCTATAGATCTTAAAATTATTGCTTATGGTGAAGCTGCTGATGAAATAAGGAATAAGCTTCCTGAATATAATGTTGATATCAAGATAGATTTTACTGATGCAGTTCATCATGCTATAAAAGTATCTGAAGAATGCAGTGCAGATGGTGTTTTGTTATCGCCAGGCTGTTCAAGTTTTGATCAATTCAATAGTTTTGAACATAGAGGTAATGTTTTTAAAGATATAATTGAGACATACTACTCATGAAAATAAATATCAAAGAAAAAAAACAAGATAAATGGTTATTGTGGACCGTTGCTTTTCTTGTTGGTTTTGGTTTGGCAGTATTATTTAGTGCAAGTTCTGTCGAATCACTAAAGTTAACTAATGGAGATTCGGCTTTTTATTATTTCTTTAGACAGTTTCTAAAGGTAGTTCCTGCTGTAATATTGTTTTTATTTATGTCTCATTTCAACTATAGAAATTTTCAAAAATTAAAATTGCCATGGATATTAATAGGAATATCTTTCTCTTTGCTATTATATACAAAATTTCAAGGTTGCGGTGGAGATGCTTGTAGGTGGATTTCTATCGGTCCAATATCATTTCAAACATCTGATTTTGCAAGATTCTCTATAATTATCTTTTTAGCTGACTATATTGATAGAAACTATAAACACATGGATCAGTTTTTTACTGGAATTGTTTTTCCTGTCCTTGTTGTATTACCAATTGCTTTATTAATAATGATTCAACCTGACAATTCAACAACCATTATATTAATGGGAATTGTTTTTTCAATGCTTTTTATCGGTGGTGCAAGATTAATGCAATTCTTCACTACGATTTTATTAGGAGCAAGCTCTATGTTGATTTTTATTATTAATCAAAAGAGCTATGTTTTGAAGAGAATAATATCTTTTATTGATCCAAACAGTTCGGAAGCAATGGGATATCAATCAACACAATCATTGCTTGCATTACAACAAGGTGGATTCTTAGGAAGAGGATGGGGTGATAGTGTGCAAAAACATCAATACCTACCAGAACCTCACACAGATTTTATTTTTGCTGTTATTGGTGAAGAACTTGGATTTTTAGCTGGCATAATCGTTATGTTTGCATATATAATTATCTTTTATCGAATTATACAAATTGCAAAAAATTCAAATGATATTTTTGGAATAATCCTATCAATTGGATTTGGATTAAGTATTACATATTATGCTTTTGTCAATATCGGAGTTGTTATTGGGGTAATACCTGTAACTGGAGTTACATTGCCTTTTATTAGTTACGGAGGCTCATCTTTAATAACCAATTTATTAATGGTAGGTATCCTTCTTAATATAAGTAGAGCTCAAAGGAAGCTTCGTGTGAGAGATTGGAGGCTTCGTGTCAACTAATCAGAATATACTTTTTTGCGGTGGAGGAACAGGTGGTCATTATTATCCCTTAATGGCAATTAAGCAAGAACTTGATAAAAGCCTTAACAATAAGAAGATGTATTATATTGGATCAAAATATGGTATAGAATCAAAGAAAATATCTCTTGAAAATATAAAAAATTTATTGATTCCGATTAGAGGTTTTAATCGATCTTTTAGTATTAAGAACTATATAAGAAATTTTCTTTTAATATTTCAATTATTATTCGGCTTTGTAAGGGTTTTAATTTTTTTCATAATGAATAAACCAAGTTTAGTTATTGCAAGTGGAGGATATTCTTCTTTTCTACCTCTTCAAATGGCAAGAATGTTTAACATACCATATTTTATACATGAACAAAATTCATTTCCAGGCATTGTAACAAGAATATTTGGCAAAAAAGCAAAAATTGTATTTCTTGGATTTGATAATGCTAAAAATCATTTAAAAGGTGTTAATACAATCTTTACTGGAAATCCTATACATATAAAGCCTTTTATTGAAATGAATATAAATACTGATATTAGCAGAAAAACATTATTAATCGTAGGGGGTAGCCAGGGTTCTGAATTTTTAAATAATCTAATATCTGATGGTATTGAAAAAAATATCATACCTAACATTAATATTATTTGGCTTGTTGGAGAAAATAACTTTGATAAATATGAACAATACAATTCAGATTCAGTTAAGGTGTTTTCCTTTGTCGATAATATGCCTTATCTATATGAGACAGCTCATCTAGTTGTTTCAAGATCCGGAGCAATGACTGTTTCTGAATTATTACAATTCAACAGACCTGCAATTTTTATTCCATTCAAGTTTGCTGCAGATAATCACCAATATCATAATGCCAAAGCATTAACAGATAGTTTATCATCTATTATTATAGAAGAAAAAGATATTACCAGTGATTTATTATTTAAGAAAGTTGATGAAATATTAAACAACGAAAGAGTTTATTCTTCTATGATGAATAATATAAGAAATATCAATAAACCGAATTCCTTAACGATAATCAAAGAAAATATTTTGGAGCATCTATATGCTAGCTAGTATAAAAAATATACATTTCATTGGTATTGGAGGCATTGGTATGAGCGGAATTGCAGAGCTTCTTCACAATCAAGATTTTAATATTACTGGATCTGACTTATCAAAATCTTCTAATGTAGAAAGGCTTGAAAAATTTGGTATTCAAATATCTATTGGTCACAATTCAGACAATATAAATGAATTAGACTTAGTTGTTTATTCTGATGCTATTCCAGAAGACAATTGCGAATTGGTAGAGGCAAGAAAACAAGATATTCTATGTTATTCCAGAGCAAAAATGATTTCACAAATTGCAAAACTCAAAAGTTCTACAGTTGCTATTTCCGGTACTCATGGAAAAACGACAACAACATCAATTATTGGTTCTATGTTAAAAGATTCTGATTTGGATCCAACAATTGTAGTTGGAGGTGTTGTTAAATCAATAAATAGCAATTCAGCTTTAGGAGAAGGTGATGTTTTTGTTGTGGAAGCAGATGAATATAATAGAAGTCTTCTAGAATTAAATCCTACAATTGCAGTAATAAATAATATTGATTTAGAACATACAGATTGCTACAAAGATATAAATGACTTAAAAGAAACTTTTCTACAATTTGCAAATTCTATTCCATTCTATGGTGCTGTAAGTATATGTAAAGATTCAGAGAATGCTGCATCTCTTATTAATGATATTGATAAACCAATCTTTACCTATGGGATTTATTCAAAGGATGTTGATTTTAGGGCAGAGAATATTGTTCAAAATGATGGTAATACTACATTTACTCTAGTTGAAAAGAATCAAAAATATCCAGTTTCTATGAAACTACCAGGAGTATATAATGTTTGGAATGCTCTTGCTGCAATCTCTGTTGCAAGAATAATGAATGTTCCAATAGAAAAAATTATTAGCAGTTTAGAAAAATTTGATGGGGTAAAAAGAAGATTTGATATCAAAAATAATGATGAGTCTCTAATGATTATTGATGATTATGGTCATCATCCTGTTGAAGTACATAGTGTAGTAAAAGCTATAAAAGATAATTGGGATAGAAGATTGGTGGTAGCATTTCAGCCACATCTTTATTCAAGAACAGAGCAGTTCTTCAAAGAATTTGCAGAATCGCTTTTATTAGCTGACTCTGTACTAATTACTGAAATTTTTGCATCGAGAGAATTAAATAATGATTCTATTAATTCACAAATAATTGTAGATGAAATGTTACAATTAGGACATAAATCTGTTACTCCTACTACATTAGAAACTTTAATTGATGATGTAGAATCAATTTATCAAGAAGGTGATATAATTCTAACAATTGGTGCAGGGAATATATGGAGATATTCAGATTTGATTAAAGAAAGATTAGTATGATAGAGAGTATAAAAGACTATATAGAAAATAATACAAAATCAACAGTGTTAGTTGATGAGTTGATGAAAAATCATACAACATATGGTATTGGTGGACCTGCAGATTTGTTTGTTTTACCATCGAATAAAGAAGACTTGATTAAAGTTTTTGAAGTAAGCAAAGAATATAATCAAGAAATAAATATTGTTGGATCTGGATCCAACCTATTGGTTAGTGATGATGGTGTGAGAGGAGTAATTCTTTGTATTAAAAACTGTTTAAACAATTTGAATGTAAAAGATAATAAAATCTATGCAGAGTGTGGTGTAATGTTGGGAAAACTTGTAAAACATTCTATTAAAAATAATTTAAAAGGATTAGAAAATCTTATCGGTGTACCAGGAACTTTAGGAGGTGCATTAATTATGAATGCTGGTGCCTGGGGTGGTGAAATTTCTAATTGCCTTGAAAGTGTAGAATTAATTGATCCAGATAAAGATGAAGTAATAACATTGTCTAAATCTGAAATTGATTTTTCATACAGAAGTTCTTCTTTCAAAAATGGAAGTATTCTTTTGTCAGCATTATTTGACATGGATTATTCAGATAAGGGAATAATAGAAGATAGTTCAAAAATAGCTCAATTTGGGAGAAAAGATACTCAACCTCTTAACTATCGTTCTGCAGGCAGTGTTTTTAAAAATCCATCTAAAGAAAAACCTGCTGGAATGTTGATTGATAAAGCTGGTTTAAAAGGTTTAACAATCGGTGGAGCTCAAATTTCTGAAAAACATGCAAATTTTTTTATAAATAAAGAAAATGCAAAAGCTAATGACATGCTTATGTTGATAAAAAAAGCAAAAAATACAGTTAAAGAAAAATTTAATGTAGATATGAATTTGGAAGTTAAGCTAATGGGGTTTGAAAAAAGAGAAATTGAATCGTTATGAATATTAACAAAATTTATATAGAGATCCCTTTCTTTATTCTAAGAATGGGAATAATAATTTTCTTAGCCATTAAATGGGCAGCATTCAATGATATGTTTACCATTAAGAATGTTGAAATAAATGGTGTACAATATTTTGATGATAGCTCTTTGGCTTCATACAAAAGTGAAATTAAAGATAATCATATTATGTTCCTTGATTTACAGTCTCATAAAGATAGAATTGAGTCTTTGATATATGTTAAGGATTGTAAAATATCTAGAACATTTCCTGAAACGATTAATATTGTCATATATGAAAGAGAACCACTTGTTATGATTAATTCAACTGATTTAATTATGCTAGATGTAGACGGCATATGTCTACCAGTTGAAGAATATGATGCTATATCTTTACCAATACTATCAAACTTTAAAACTAATGAAGAATTATATCCAACAGGACAAAAAACAAAATCTTCTAATGTTGCTAGATCTATTGATATTATTAAATACTCCAAAAGAAATTTTAATCGTTTATATGAAGACATATCTGAATTTGTTTTTAATGATAGCAATGAATATGAAATCATTTTAAAAAATGGAAAAACAAAAATTTTGCTTGGCTCAAATAATATTCTTAAAAAAATAGATTATTTGAAAGCATTTGATAGTGCTTTGCCAGCTGATAAGAATTTTAATATTTATAAGTATATAGATCTTAGATATAAAGATCAGATAGTAGTAAAAGAGAGAAGAGTATGAACGGACAAATATATATAGCTTTTGATTTAGGTTCTTTTAGTATTAAGGGAGCTGTAGCAAAGGTTAATCAAGACAAAGAAATAGAAATTTTATCTATAAAATCTATTAAAAGTAGAGCCATAGAATGTGGAACTATTGTAGATAAGGAACAGTTAATAAATGATTTAGAATTATTGATCAAGTTTATTGAAGATGAGTCAGGTCACAATGTTAAGGAAGCTATTGTTTCAGTTTCAGGCAATACAGTTAGATCTATCAATTCATCTACTCGAAGTAGGATAAAAGATAGTACTGATCTTAAGATTGATGAGGAGACAATAAGTAAACTTTTATCACAATGTTCTGATTTACAGATTTCTGCAGGTAGGCATGTTGTTCATAACATACCAAGAGGATATATTATAGATGACTCTCCGTTAATTCGTAATGCTATTGGTTGTGTTGGTGAAATTATTCAAGCAAGATCTCATGTCATTCATGTTCAAGATTTTAATCTTAATCAGATTAAAACTTGTTTTGATGATGATTTTTCAATTGAAGTTGATGCAGTTTTTGATGGATTGGCATCAGCCCATGCAAATATACCAGAAGACGATAAAGATCTTGGTGTTGTATTTGTAGATATAGGTGCAGACAAGACCAATGTTGTCATATATAAAAATAGATATATCATGCATTCCAAAGTAATTCCTTTGGGATCTCATTCTGTTACTAAAGATTTAGCAACAATGTTTAATACTTCAATTGATGCTGCAGAAGAAGTTAAAAGAAATCATGTATCTGCACTGTCAAAGTTAGCAGATATAGCATCAAATTTTGAATTATCGGTTAACGGAGATAGTTTAAAAAAACAACTGAATCAAAAAGAGGTTTCCGAGGTTGCAGAGGCAAGATTTAAAGACATCATAGATAAGGTAAAAAATGAAATTAGAATTTCTGGTGAAGAAATTTCTGAATTTGGTTCAGGTATCAAGATTACAGGCGGAGGTTCTAATGTAAAGAATCTTGATTTACTTTTTCAAGAATATCTCAAAGATATAGAATCAGAAAATCCAGAAAAAAAAGATGTCAGTATAAAATGTGAATATCTTCCAATAAAAGATATCACTTTTAAAGAAAATTTAGAGGATAAAAGAGAATATGCAACACTTGTAGGTTTATTAAAGTGGCCTATATTGAATGTTGAAAATGATAATCCTCTTATTGGTATTAAAAAATCATTTACAGAGAACTTTTCCAATATATGGAAAGGTTTTTTTGAGTAATAAAAAGGAGAAAATATGTTATTTGAATTTGAAGATATAAAAGATCAAAAAGCTAGAATTAAAGTGCTAGGAGTCGGTGGTGCTGGAGGTAATGCGGTCAATCGAATGATTACATCAGGTATGGAAGGTGTAGAATTTATTGCAATAAATACTGATATACAGGACCTAGATAGCAATCATGCTGAAACAAAGATGCAGATTGGGAAAGATTTGACCAAAGGGTTGGGAGCTGGAGCAAAGCCAGAGATTGGAAAGAAGGCAATGTTAGATGATCAAGAACGTGTTCAATCATTGGTTGCTGGTTCTGATATGGTATTTGTAACTGCAGGTATGGGAGGTGGTACAGGTACAGGTGCTGCTCCTGTTGTTGCAAAGATGTGTAAAGATTTAGGTATCCTTACAGTTGCCATCGTTACACTGCCTTTTAAATTTGAAGGTGCAAAAAGAATGTCAAAAGCATTAAAGGGAGTTACTTCAATAAGAAATTTTTGTGATACACTTATTGTGATTCCAAATGAAAAACTCTTATCAGTGATTGAAAAAAATACTCCTGCAGAGGATTCATTTAAAATGGCTGATTCAATATTATTAAATGCTGCACAAGGAATATCAGACCTGATTAACGAACGCGGACAGATTAATCTAGATTTTGCTGATGTCAATACAGTAATGAGAGGAATGGGTGATGCATTGATGGGTTCAGGTACTGCAAGCGGAGAAGAAAGAGCTGTATTAGCTGCACAACAAGCAATATGCAGTCCTCTTTTGGAAGCTCAATCAATACGTGGAGCAAGAGGGGCAATTGTTAGTATCAGAGGTGGAAAAGAGATGACACTGGATGAACTTCGTGCTGCTACAGAAATTATATATGAAGAAGCAGGAAAAGATGTCAATCTTAATTTTGGATATGTAATTGATCCAGTTATGGGAGATGAATTAAAAGTTACAGTCATTGTAACTGGTTTTGATTCCAGGCCAATTGAACAAACAAATGATTCGAGAGAAGTTATACATAGAAATTATAATAGAGAGAGTGAAGAGATAATGGATAGTATGGACACTCCATTATTTGAAAATCAAAATACAGGATCAACTCCAACATTAAATGAAGAAGAAAGTGATTCGGAAAATGTGGATGATGCACCAACTCTTGTTTTTGGAGAAGAGAAGTATGATCATAGTTATAGTCAAGAAAATAATACTGAATCAGATCCTGATGAAGTCCCTGCATTTATAAGAAGACAAGATCAATAAATTTGGTTGGCTACCGATAAAAGGGAAAGGGGCTCTTAACTATATTAGTTGGGAGCCCCTTCTTTAAATTCTTTTGCTATATATGTTTTCATCTATAAATTCGCTTTTATGAATAATCTTTGGGAAGATGTAAAAAAAACTGTTTCTGAATGGAGTGTAGTTGCTTCTGAAAAGGCAGAGGAATTTACTCACAACAGTAAACTTCGTCTTGATATTCTGCAATTGGAAAGAAAACTCTCTAGTATGTATGTAAAGCTAGGACTTTATGTATTTAACAAAACCAAAGATAAAAATGTTTTAAATTTTGTCGGTGATAAACGTTATATATCGTTAATTGACGATATTGTTGCTATTAAAGAAAGAATCAAAGAAAAGAAAGATGAAATTGACAATCCAGATCATGAAACATTTGAATCAACAGAAAATATTTCTGATGAGGAGAAAGAATAATTATGAAAAATAAGAAACCATTTTCATTTCATTATCTTTCTTCCCAAAGATTACATCAGATTAATTTTTCACTTAATGATTTTGTTTTATTATTTGTTTTACTATTAATTCTTTCTGTAGGAATTAATTATTATTTCTCTGTCAAATTTTCAACTGATTACTATAAAGAAAAAATAGAACAAGCAGAACAGGAATATTCTGATATTTCCCAAGAATTGTTAGATAAAGTTGATAAAATGGAAAAAGAATTGGCACTGTTAGAAGAAAAAGACAGTGAAATGAGAACCTATGCTGCTTTGCCTCCGCTTGATGAAGACATTAAGCAAATGGGCACGGGAGGTTCTGAAACTGAAGAATTGAATAAAGAAGATTCTTCAACAATATTAGATAAGTTAAAGAATACAATCGATTCTCTTTCTTATACCTTAGATTCGCAGAAGAATAGTTATGACATTATTTTTAACAAAATCAAATCAAATGAAGAAATGTATCGTCATGTTCCATCTATCATGCCTGTTGAAGGAGCATATTTAGGTTCAAACTATGGTTATAGGACTGATCCTATAGATGGAAAAAGAAGAATGCATCGCGGACAAGATTTTGCTGTAAATCTAAATACTCCTGTGCTTGCAACAGGAGATGGTGTTGTAACAAAAGCTCAATACGATTCTGGTTGGGGACGTTATGTAAAAATTGATCATGGTTATGGATATGAAACTATATATGCTCATCTCTATAAGATTAATGTCAAAAAAGGACAGAAAATTAAGCGTGGAGATGTCGTAGGAAAATCAGGAAATAGCGGTAGAGCTGCAGGCTTTCATCTTCATTACGAAGTACACAAAAATAAAAAAGTAGATGATCCTAAAAAGTATTTTTTCCTCGGCTATATTAAATAATGCTTCAATCTCATCCAAAAATTAAATCCTATGCCCTTGAAACTTATGGGTGTCAAATGAATGTAGCAGATTCAGAACTAGTAGATGGAATTCTAAAAGATATTGGACTAAAGAAAACTGAAGATTTGAGTAATGCAGATGCTATCTTTGTCAATACATGTGCCATCAGAGAAAATGCAGAAAAGAAAATTCATTCTCGTTTGGGAAATTTTTACAAGTTAAAACAAGAAAAACCACATCTAATCATTGGTGTTTTAGGATGTATGGCTCAAAATTTGAAAAATGATATATTAAAGAATAAACCATATGTTGATATTATTCTTGGGCCGGATTCTTACAGAAATCTTCCTAAACTTATGAATCGTCATATGATACAAAAAGACAGCATTGTTGATACAAAACTATCAAGATATGAAGTATATGAAGATGTCTTTCCAAAGAGAAATAAGGGTATCAATGCATGGGTTTCTATAATGAGAGGATGCGATAAATTCTGCTCTTTTTGCATTGTACCATTTACTAGAGGAAGAGAAAGAAGTAGAAGTGTTGAAAGCATCGTGACGGAAGTAAATAAAGCTGTTGATGAAGGTTTTGTTGAAATAACCTTATTAGGACAAAATGTTAATTCATACAAACATGAAAATCATTCATTCGCTGAGTTATTATTGGCGGTTTCTGATATCAATGGAGTTCAACGTATACGTTATACATCTCCTCATCCTCAGGACATTAATATTGAATTATTAGAAGTAATGGCTTCAAGAAAAAATATTTGTAACTATGTACACTTTCCTATGCAGTCAGGTTCTAATGATGTCTTAAAACGAATGAATCGAACATATACTAAGGAACATTTTCACTATATGGCTGATAAAATAAGAGAAATAATGCCCAACTGTGGTTTATCAACGGATATCATTGTAGGATTTCCAGGTGAAACTGATAAACACTTTGAAGAAACATTAGATTTAATGAATAAAATAAAATTTAACTCTGCATTTACATTTAAATATTCTCCTAGACCTTATACAAAAGCAGAACAGTTTACTGATCAGATTGATGAAGATGTAAAAAAGAGTAGACTTGATACACTTATTACTCTGCAAAAGAAACATACTCTTGAATTAAATTCAAAAAAAGTTGGCAACATTGAACATGTGTTGATAGAAAAAGAAAGCAAAAAATCTTCTAATCATTGGGCAGGAAGAACAGATTCTAATGAATGGGTGATTTTTGAAAAGAAATCAAGTAATATCAAGGATATAGTTCCAGTGGAAATTGTAAATGCAACTGGAGTAATTTTACATGGTAAAGAAATGGTTGGTGCTTAATGCTTAGATTGTTAAAGATTTTATTTTTTCTCGCATTCCTTGCTGGAACATTCTTCTTATTTGATAAAAATAGTGAGCCAATCAATATTTATTTCTTTAAAGGCGATCCTATAGTAGCTCCAGGATATCTAGTAATAATAGTTTTTGTTATGATTGGAGTATTATTAGGATATATCATTTCTTTACGTAATCTAATTTCATATCGATCTGAAATGTCTTCTTTAATCAAAAAGAATAAAGAAATTTCTGATGAACTTGACGGCTTAAGAAATGTAGCAGTTGGCGAAGAATTTAATTTTAATGATAAGGAATAGTTATCTTGGAGATAACGTATCTTCTTCCCTTAATAGTAGTTACCTTAGTTATTATTTTTCTAGTTAATACGAGAAAATCAAAGCAGCCTACCAATGTTGAAGTCTATAACAAAGCATTAAAAGCTATTATTGATAATAATCAAGAACGAGCATTTCAAATCCTCAAAGATTTGATTCAAAAAGACTCTAATAATAGCGAAGCTTATTTATTATTAGGAAATCTTTTAAGAGATAGGAACATTGAAAAAGCACTTAAGATTCATCAGAGCATTATTGTTAGACCTGGGCTCTCAAAACAAATTAAAATCCAAGTTCACCAAGCACTAGGCTTAGATTATATAGAGATGGGGAATACAATTAGGGCGGAAGATGAATGTAAGAATATTATTAGTTTAGATTCTAAAAATATATGGGCACTTACTATGTTAAAGAACATTGCTATTGATAATAAATTGTGGAATAAAGCATTAGAATTAGAAAAAAAGCTAATTAAGTATCAGTCAAAATCACAAGATGAGGAATCAAGACTCAATTATCTTATTGCAATGGATCACAAAGAGAAAAAAAATACAGAACAATATATTTCTTTTCTTGAAAAGAGTATTAAATCTGATAAGCCATACTCTTCTTCATATCTAGAACTTGCTAGAGCTTATTATGAAAAAGGAGGAATCAATTTTGTGAATCTAGCTGCCAAGAATTTTATTCTATATGCACAAGCAGAGCCAAAAACGAGTATCGAAACATTTAAAGAAGTTGAAAATATGTTGTTTGATCAGAATAGATTCAATGAAATGGAAAAATTATATCAAGAAATACTTTCTGATTCCTTCAATGCATATGTGTTTAATCGTTTAATTGACATTTATCTTGAAAAAAATGATAAAGATGATGTGACAGATTTGATAGAAAAGTATAAGAATGAAAAATCTTATATTATTAAGTTAAATCAAATGAAACTTGATACTGATGATATTGATTTAAGGAAATCTTTATCTGAAGTTTGCAATAGTATTGTTGTTCAATAGCGATGAAAATCAATAAGAAAATATTTTTTTCCTTTTTGTTTATACATCTTTGTTTTGGTCAAAATTTGAATTCAAGTGTACTTTATCAGAAAGCAATTAATACAGTTGATGGAGATAAAGCTTTAGCTCTTTATGATCAGATAATTCAAATGAATGATAAATCTGATTATTATTGGTTGTCTGTCTTAAAAAAAGCAGAATTGAACTATGCTATAGGATCTTATATTACATCTTCTAACTTGCTCAAAGAATTTAATCTTAATGCTCCTGGTCATCTTGTCACAGATATATCAAAATCGTTGCTATATCAAGCATTAACTGCAAGCGGAGATAACAAAACTGCAAAAGAATACAAAAAGAAACTCAGTAAACCCGTTGTATCTAAAAAAATAAAAGAAAACAATGTTTGGTTTATACAATTTGGTGCATTCCAAAACAAAGAGAATGCTACAATTCTAAAAGAAACATTAAATGAGACTGGAATATCAGATATACAAGTAAACCAGGTATTTAATCGCGGAAAAACAACTTATTATGTTCGCAGTAAAGCATTTACTTCTTATACATCTGCAAGTAAAAAAGCAGCTCAGCTAAGAAAGTATGATGATTTTACATTTGCAATAGTAGGATACTAGTATTACTTACTAGCAGTTCTATATAACCAAATAAGTATACATCCTAAAATAGCAATTCCAGCTATATCATTGTATGGAGTTGGTAATCCATAATTTGGCCAATAGTTTTTATCAAAAAATAATGGAATAGCAATGAAGATTGCCATTAATGCTTCTCCTGTAATCAATCCAGAAGCAATAAGCAGTCCATTATCTTTCCCTTTTTGAGAAGAAATCTTGTTCGCATAGTGGTTAAGCATGCCACCAATAAAAATTGGAAATGTCAATTCAATTGGAAGATAAATACCAATAGCAACTGCTAAAATTGGAATTCTAAAATCTGACCCTCTTTTAAGTTGATATTGATCTAACAAAATAATTAAAACTCCAATAACTGCACCCGCATAAATCATTGCCCATTCTAAATCTCCAGCAAAAACTCCTTTAGCAACATTTGTCATAAGAACAGCTTGCGGTGCAGGTAAATCAGGGCCACCAATACCATATGCTTCATGTAAAAGAATTAAGACTATTCCTAAACTAAGTGCTGCACTAATTACACCAACAAGTTGCATTAATTGTTGTTTCCAAGGTGTTGCTCCTACGATATTACCTGTTTTTAGATCTTGTAAGTTATCTCCTCCAATTGCTGCAGCACAACATACAACAGAACCAATTAAAATAGCTGCTGCTGCTCCTTGAGAAGATTCTGTATTAAAGAAGGTAACAATTAATAAAGAACTAAATAAAATGGTTGCAATTGTTACACCGGATATAGGATTATTCGATGAACCCACCACTCCAGCCATATATGCTGCAACTGCTGAGAATAGAAAGCCAAAAATGCACATAACCAATGATAGAATAATAGCTGATCCCCAAGATGGAATAATATTAAAGTAGGTAAGACACATAGGAACCAACAGTGCAAGTATTCCTATGCCAACATAATTAATTGGTAAATCTCTTTCTTCAAGTGCAATATTATCAGAATCTTCTTGTAATGTCTTGAAGCTTAGTCTAATGCTTTCAATGAGTGGTTTTGCAAGCTGTATAATAGACCAAATACCTCCAACTACCATAGCTCCTACACCTAAATAACGAATCTTGCTATTCCAGATTGTCCCAGCAGCATCCCAAGCTAATCCTTCATATCCATTTATATATGAATAAATTGGGATTGCCACTGCCCAAGAAATCAATCCTCCAGAGAAAGCTAGTATACCAATATTTCTCCCTACAATATATCCGACACTAATAAGTGAAGGAGATAGACTGGATCCCATTCCAAAGATTGCACCACCAATCACTTTTGCACCACCAATTGCACTGGACCAAATTCCAAATGCAAGATCTCCCAGTTTAACGAATCCACCAACTAGAGCAGACAATCCAATCATTTTTAAGCTATCTTTTGACTTTTCTGGATCAGATTCATGTCCTGTTTCTAATACTTTTGCTGTTGCAACTCCTTCTGGAAATTTTAATTTTGCCTTCAAGATTAAAGCACGTCTCAATGGTACAGTAAACAGTGCACCAAGTACACCACCAACCATTGCAATTTTTGTCACTTCCCAATAATCAACACTTTCCCAATATCCAATAAGCAATAAAGCAGGAATAGTAAAAATAACCCCAGCAGCAAGTGATTCTCCTGCAGATGCTGCAGTTTGAACAATATTATTCTCTAAAATATTTGAGTTTTTGAATAAACGTAGAATTCCCATTGACATAATTGCTGCTGGAATAGATGCAGAAATAGTCATACCTGCATATAATCCTAGATAAGCCATGGCAGCAGAAAGAACAATAGAAAGACCAATACTTAGAAAAATTGCTTTGACAGTTATTTCATTATTCATAATATCAACTTACAAATTTTTAATTTTTATAGACAATATGAAAAACAAATTAATTTCAATCATTACTTTATTTGCTTTGATGATGATAAATTTCCAAGTCTATCATCAACACGAAGTTAATTCTACTAATCAATATATTTGCAGTCAAGAATGTGTAGATATTGTAAGCAATAAAGATTCACATGATTGTGATTTCTGTAAGTTTGGTTTTACCAAGTATGTTCCTAATGCAGACAGGTTTGTAAATCATGATGCTTCTTCAAATTATTTTTATTTAAATAATTTAAGTTTTGTTTCTTATAAATCTGTTCATGGAATTCCGAATAAATCTCCACCTTTAGTCTAGCAACCTAATAGTTGTATTATATTTTGTTAAACTAATTTTTTTAAGGAGAAAAAATGAAAAATTTTATTTTATTATTACTAATTACGAGCTTTACATATGCTCAATCAACGATTTCAGGTTTAGTCGTTGATAAGAAAACTAATCTTCCATTAGCTGATGCTAATATATTGATTAAATCAGATAGTTTTGATAGTGGAACATCATCAGGAGATGATGGAAAGTTTACATTTTTAAATCTAGATGAAGGTGAGTATTCGTTAGAAGTATCTGTAATAGGATATGAAGATTTATCAACGAATGTAACTTTGAAAGAAGGATTTACACAACCAATTAGATTTGAACTTGCTAAACAAGCCATATCTCTCGAAGGCGTTGAAGTGTATTCGTCATTAAGGAAAGTAAATGAAGGTGATTTAGCTAATTCAGCAATCATTTTTAATGATGAATTGAAAACTAGACAAGGACAGCATTTCAGTGATTTAATACAGAAGGTTCCAAATCTGAATTATGCAGGTGGTACTTCTAGGCCGAGATATTTTCAAATTAGAGGAGAAGGATCTACAAGTAGATATGCTGACCAGGGACCTCCAAGCACTTATGTTGGATTAGTCTTAGATGGTATGGACTTATCTGAGCTTGGTATGATTACACCTCTTTTTGATATGCAACAAGTAGAAGTGTTGATGGGTGTTCAAACTAGTTTATTTGGTGCAGCAGCATCTTCTGGTTTGATTAATTTTAAAACCAATGACCCAACAGATGAAAAAGAAGGATATGTTATCACTCAGCTTGGTTCATACAATAGCTTTACAAATGGGATTGTTTATAACACTCCATTATCAAACGGTTGGAGTTTAAGACTGGTAGGTCACTCACATCTTTCAGATGGATATAAAGATAATGTTACTTTAAAAGGTAATAGATCAGCAAGCAAAGATGAAAAATCATTTAGAGCTAAACTATTAAAAACCGGTGATAAAATTACTCAGAAATATACAATGATTCACTCTGATTTTGACAATGGGTATGATAACTGGGCACCAGATAATAATACTGATCATATCACATACTCAGACAATCCAGGAAAAGATAGCCAAAAATCACAGATATTTATAGCTGATTATACATATGATGTTGGCGGGGGACTTCTTGACTTCAATGTTGGTATGTCAAAAAATGAAACATTGCATAGTTATGATGGAGACTGGGGAAATTATGATTTTTGGCTTGGCTATGAAGATCATGATGACCATGGTGATGATGACCATGGTGATGATGACCATGATGACGACCACGGAGATGACCACGGAGATGACCACGATGATGATCATCACGATGAACACATCGAATTTGATGCTAGCACTTATAATTTCTTTGATTCATTTAACAGAGATATTGATACAAGAACTGTAGACTTCAGATTAAGATCAAATCCTCTTGATGATAATAAGATAGAATATGTAATTGGATTATATCAGTCTAACTATGAAGAAAAAACTAATGCTGCAGGATACCTTTTTGGAGGTTCTGCTACAGCTTTATCTTCTGGCTATGATATTGTCACAAAAGCTGTATATGGTGAGGTTGCATATAATTTTCAAAATGATTCTTCACTTTCTTTGGCTTTTAGAACAGAAGCTAGAGATATGACTTATGATGATTTTGATAATCCAAATACAAGCTTTGATATCATGGGTGATTTTCAAAATTCATATAAAATTGCTTATGAATTACATCCAGCTCCAAATCTTCACTGGTTTGCTTACTATGCTGAAGGATATCATCCTGCAGGTATAAATCAAAATCCATATTTAGATGATGACGAAAAAACATATGATGCAGAAACATATTATGATATCACCACTGGATTGAGATGGTATACTGATAATATAAAATTATCAACTTCTCTATTTTATTTAGAGCATGATGATCATATTTATGAAACAAGTGAGCAATTAGATCCAACAAATCCTAATGCATTTGCTTTCTTTAAGACAAATGCTGAATCAGGCTATGAATATGGTTCTGAATCAACTGGTGAATTTAGACTAAGTGATAAATTCACTATTAGTGCTACTTTAGGATTATTGAGTTCTGAAATTGAGCTAGGAGATCATGCAGACCATGATGATCACGGAGATGACCATGATGACGACCATGGAGATGATCATGATGATGATCATGGAGACGATGACCACGATGATGATCATGATGATCACGGAGATGACCATGATGATCACGGAGACCACGATGATCATGCAGGTCATGCTCACGGTAAAAAAGCTCATTCTCCAAACTGGAATTACAGTTTATCATTTAACTACAATTTCACTAAAAACAATTCTTTAATGATTGAGCTTTCAGGAAAAGATGGATTTGTATTTGATTCTGCACACGATGAATATGAATCAGATCCATATCACTTATTGAATGCATATTATTCTCATTCATTTAATAAAGTTAACTTAGGATTTTATGCAAAAAATATCCTTGATGAAGATTATGCAGATAGAGGATTTATTTTTGCTTTAGAACCTCCATTTGAAGAAAAACTATATAAGTCTTTTGCACCTCCAAGAGAGCTTGGTGTGTCATTAACTTATAGTTTCTAAGCTT
>JAYZKH010000045.1:0-5626 GCA_036163585.1 Fidelibacterota bacterium | reverse complement strand
CATCTAATAAAATATTTTCGGAAATTTGATTAAAACTATTAATAATGATTGTCATTGGGCCACTTCGTTTTTTTATTGCATTAATTTTTGTAATACCACTTTCATTATTTGCATCTGTTCCAATACCATAGATTGTATCAGTTGGATAACAAATTACCTCTCCGTTTGAAAGAGACATACTGGTTGCATTGATAACATCTTTATCATTAATTGATATACGTTTCATTGCGGTTTTGTTTTCCAGCGTTTATGAACCCAAAAATATTGTTCAGGATATTTTTTAATCCTTTGTTCAAGCATTGTAGTATATTTTTGAACTATATCTTCAGTATCCATATTGTTTGTATCTATTCTTTCAAAATTAGCTTCATGACCATCAGTAGTTTTTACCATTGAAAAAAAGATAAGTGGGCTACCCATTGTTTGATTATAATTTGCTGCACCAGAAGGAGTGGAAGAAGGTTTATTAAAAAAATTCACAAAAATACCTTTTTTCCCTGCATCCTGATCGCTTAAAAGTATAAGCATTTCATTATTTTGTAATGATTTCCTGACCTCACTGCTGGGACCTCCTTTATGCATTTCATTCGCTATATATGGTTTTCTTAATTCTAAAAAGAATTTTGAAGCTTCAGCATTATTTTGTTTATAGGATATTCCTGCAATATTCCTGTAACCTTTTTTTGCCATTGCAACAAATAGTTTATGGAATGATCCAAAATGTCCTCCCACTAAAATAACTCCCTTTTCTTCTTTAAGTGCTTTATCAAGAACATAAAGATTATTGAGACGAATTTTGTTTAAATCAAGATGTGCATATTTACTAAGGAAATCGACAACTTCTTCAACATAAAATTGATAACATTTTTTAATAATTTGACTATACCATTTGTCATCTTTTTCTGGAAATGCAATACTAAGATTTTCTAAAGCCATTTTCTTTCTCATCTTTAGAATATGGAATAGTAGAAAATAATGTATTTTATAGTTAATTTTAAGGAAGAATTTTGGCAGTTTTTCCAAACAAAAAGAATAAGATTTTAGAAACCAATACATTTTTTATAATGTAAATCTTTGTATAAGAAATGAAAACAAAATTTAACAGGCTCTGGATATTTATTTTATGTGTTATTTTTAGCATTACACTTGCTGACAACCATAATGCTAAGGTATATGTTGTTCCAATTCAAAATACTATTGATTTAGGTATTCCTGCTTTTGTTAATCGTGCTATTGATGCTGCCGAAAATAATAATGCAGCCTTAATGATATTTGAAGTAAATACTTTTGGGGGAAGAGTTGATGCAGCAACACAAATTAAAGATGCAATTTCTAGCACAGATATTCCAACAGTAGCATTTATTAATAAAAGAGCTATATCTGCTGGTTCATTAATATCCCTTTCTTGTGATAAAATTTATATGACCCCTGGTGCTACTATTGGGGCAACTAGTGTAGTTGATATGAGCGGTGAAAAACAATCCGAAAAAGCTCAAAGCTATATGAGAGAGGAAATGGGTGCAACCGCAGAAAGTTCTGGAAAAAATGTTACTATCGCTCGTGCTATGGTTGATGAAGAGCTTAGTTTTGAATATTTAGTAGTAGAAGGAGATTCTGTTAAAGTAGATGATATAGAGGGACGAAAAGAAGGCAAGTTAGTAACTCTTACTACTGAATTAGCTTTAAAATATAAGATTGCTGATGGCGAAAGTGAATCAATTGAAGACATTATTACAAATCTCAACATAGAAAACTATGATATAATTGATTTGGATGAAAATTGGTCTGAAGATTTGGTGCGCTTTCTTACAGATCCAGTGATTTCTTCTTTGTTAACTACTTTTGGAACTATTGGTATTATATCGGAATTATATAGTGCTGGATGGGGCATTGGCGGTACCATAGGAATTATATGTTTAACATTAGCATTAGGAGCAGGATATTTAACAAAACTTGCTTCTGCAACAGATTTATTAATAATTTTTTCAGGACTCACTTTATTATTGATTGAATTTTTAGCTATCCCTGGTTTTGGTGTTTTTGGTATAGCAGGAATAGTGATATTATTCTATGGATTATATCTATTGTTAATTCCTGAAGTTCCAGTAAGCGATGAAATATATTCAGCAGCATTAGATGGTTTTGCTTGGGCAATTGTTGGAGGTATTATCATATTAATTATGTTAATTCGTCTAATATCACAATCAAAAGTATTTCAAAAATTGATTACACAAGATTCAAATAAAACTACTTTAAAAAAGAACTACGATAAAAGATCGAAGGTGTAGTTATTTATGAATAAATTTTATAATAAACAGTATAGTGAAAAGGAGGAGTTATGGGACTTTATGTTGCCATACCGTTAGTATTATTTATTGTCATATTATTATGGATTGTGCCAGTAGGATTATGGTTACAAGCTATTTTTAGTATTGGAGGAGGACATGTCACAATTTTCAATTTAGTGGGAATGAGGTTTAGACGAGTACCTCCTAGTGTTGTTGTTAATGGATTAATTGCTGCAAAAAAAGCTGGCATAGATCAGGTCACAAGTTCAGATTTGGAAGTCCATTATATGGCCGGAGGAAATGTAGACAAAGTTGTTGATGCATTGATTGCAGCATCGAAAGCTGGTATTGATCTTACATTTGAGATAGCAACTGCGATTGACTTAGCAGGTCGAGATGTTTTATCTGCTGTTCAAACAAGTGTATATCCAAAAGTAATTGATGCCCCTGTCGATGGAAAATTATCAGCTGTCGCAAAAGATGGAATTGAAGTACGAGCAAGAGCAAGAGTTACTGTAAGAACTGATATTCCTAATTTGGTTGGTGGAGCAACAGAAGACACTATTATTGCAAGAGTTGGTGAAGGAATTGTGAGTGCAATTGGTTCGAAAGAAAATTACGAAGCTGTATTAGAGAATCCAGATTCAATTTCAAAAAATGTATTAAACAAAGGGTTAAATCAAGGCACTGCATTTGAAATATTATCAATTGATATTGCCGACATTGATGTTGGTAAAAATATTGGTGCACAATTACAAGCAGACCAAGCAGAAGCAGATTTGCGTGTAGCACAAGCTAAAGCAGAAACAAGAAGAGCTATGGCTGTTGCACTTGAACAAGAAATGAAAGCAAAAGTTGTTGAAGCAGAATCTGAGGTACCAAAAGCAATGGCAGAAGCATTCAGAAAAGGTAATCTAGGTGTACTAGACTACTATAAATTAGAAAATATATCTTCTGATACCAGTATGAGACATTCAATTGCTGGCACTTCTGATGAAAGAGACAATACTGAGGAATAAGTTTTTTTGGAAACTTTATTCTATATATTACTGTTATTGTTTTATTTGATTTCTGGATATCGAGAACGGAAGAAAAAAGCAATTGCTAAAAAATCAATTCCTAATTTAGATAAAAAAGATATCACCCCAGAACCTGAATTACCTCAATCAGAAACAAAAAACATGCTTGATTTTTTGAATGATGCATTTGAAAAAATGGAAAATCAAGCACAAACTGTTGATGAAGATAATATTGCTTCATCCCAAGTATTTTTTGATCAAGTTAACTCAGAATCAATTAAGCATTCATCACATGATATTGAACCAAACTTTGATGAGCATTTTGATAGTGACCATGATATTAGTAAGGTTGATGAACGTCATTTAGAAGATTTATCAACTAAGATTAAACATCACAAAACCAAATATGATATTTCTTTTAGAAAAAATAATATCAAATCAATACAAAAAAAGTATCAAAATAACCCATTTCAACTTGCTATTGTAATGCAGGAAATATTAAATAAACCAAAAGGAATATGAGACTCCTTATCATGGGTCCACCAGGAGCAGGCAAAGGCACACAGGCCAAAATTTTGTCTAATCAATATAATCTTGTTCACCTTTCTACTGGAGATATTTTAAGAAGTGAAATTGATAATAAAACAAATGTTGGTCTTAATGCAAAACATTACATGGATCAAGGGCTTTTGGTTCCAGACGAAGTGCTATTATCAATGATGGAAAATACCTTAACCAATTTAAAAGAATCGGGAATTATCTTAGATGGTTTTCCTAGAACTATTCCTCAAGCAGAAGGTTTAGATGCGATTTTTAAAAAATTAGACCTCAATATTGATATGGTAATTAATATTTATGTTGATAAAGAGATTTTAATTAACAGATTAATCAAAAGAGCCGAAGCTTCTGGAAGAAGCGATGACACAAAAGAAGTTATTGTCAATCGTCAGAATGTATATTTAGAATTAACAGCTCCCTTGCTTGAATTTTATAAAAATGAAGTAATTAATGTGGATGGTGATGGGACGATTGAGAAAGTTACTCAACGTATTTTAGCGGCAATACAATAATGATTCTACTAGGTATTACAGGAGGAATTGCTTCTGGGAAAAGTGTCACATCCAATATTCTCAAAGAAAAACAGAATGCATATATATTCAATGCAGATGAAGAAGCAAAGAAACTTCTTTTTACAGAAGAAATCTCCAATCTAGTTTTGGAAACATTCCCGGAATTAGAAACTATTACTTCAGAATTGTTAGCCAAGATTGCTTTTAAAGATAAAAGTTCCCAAGATAAATTAAATCGTATTATTCATCCAGCAGTTGGGAAAGAAGCCTTAAAAAGAATTGAAGAAATTAATGAGTTAGGTCAACATTCTATTTTTGTGATTGATGCACCACTCATTATTGAAGGAAGTTCATATAAAAACTATAAAGAAAAAGGAATTTTAATCATTTTGATTACTGCACCTGAAGATATACGAATGGAACGTGCTTTGTCCAGAGGAAATTTGTCGCCCGATACAATCCAAGATAGAATGAATTTGCAATGGTCTGATGATAAGAAAAAAGAATATGCTGACCATGTCATTGTAAATGACTCTTCTATTGACAGTTTAGAAACAAAAGTTGAAAATTTGATTAATGAGATTACAAACAAAAATAATTAATACATCTTTAAGCATATTGTGCTTTATTCTGGTATCCTGTTATGGTGATCCTTCTTCCCCTACCGGGCCTTCTGATAATAATAACACTGGTGATAACGGTAATGGAGGAAATGATACATCCCCATTAGTTGTTACACAGCTCGATATAATTGATGAACAGACAAAAGTATTTTCTACAGTGTTTGGTGGCTATCAACGCACCTTTATTGTCCATGTACCACCAAATTTTGATCCTAACTATTCTATTCCGCTACTTTTTGTATTACATGGTTATACTAGTAATGCAAATTTGATTCACAGTTATTCAGGTTTTGATGACATTGCTGATCAAGAAAATTTTATTGCAGTTTATGTTCAAGGGACTACAGATATCTATCAGAATACTGGATGGAATGTAGATATTGTAGCATCATTTGCTGGAGTTGATGATGTGGGTTTCTTTAAAGCATTGATTGAATATTTCAAAACAGACTATAATATCAATTCTGAGAAGATTTTTTCATGTGGAATGTCCTTGGGTGGTTTTATGAGTTATCGATTAGCATGTGAGCTTGACGAAATCAATGGAATTGGTTCAGTAACAGGATCAATGGCTGCACTTTCTGCATGTAATCCTCCAAATAAAAAGAATATTATTCATTTTCATG
>JAYZKH010000044.1:0-7511 GCA_036163585.1 Fidelibacterota bacterium | reverse complement strand
ACAAGTTCCTGTTAATAAAAACGGTGAGTATACAATCGTAGTGAGTAGAGAAGAGGATCGTCCACGAAATGCTTATCCTGAGTGTGGGATAGGATGGTTGCCAATGGCTGAAGATGGAGATGGAGCTATAGATGAAGACGCGACTGTGATCCAAATTAGAAACATGTTAGCTTCTCCTGATTTTGACAATGCAATTCAGAATGTCGATAAAATTGGGGAAGAAAAAGAAATTATGGGGCCTTATTTACCATCTTCTTTTTATACCACCACAGGTGGTTTCGAAGCTTTATTTCCATGTATTAAATAAGACTAAGGAATACGATCAGGAAAATCTGTAATAATACCATCTATACCAAAAGTAATTGCTTTATCAATTTCTTCGGGCTTGTTAATAGTCCAAGAGTATATTTTAAAACCTGAATCATGAATTGTATTAACAATTTCTTGATTTAAAGAAGAAAAATTTGGGTGTATAGCAACTGCATCCAATTTAATTCCCATATCAAGCACTTCATTTAGTGTATTTTTATCGTTTAATATTCCAATTGGGATATCTGTATTCTCATTTTTAAAAATTGTTAATTCATCCCAATCAAAACTTGAAACAATTAATTGGTTTGATTCCCATTTAGTGTTATTAACAAATTTTTTAAGAATTAAAGCTGTTTTTTTAGCTGTATTTTTACCTTTAAGCTCAACATTTAATAATATATTTCCATCAATGAGTGTTAATACTTCTTCTAGGGTTGGTATTTTATATTTTCCTTCTACTAAAACATTATTGAGTGCATCGATTGTCATCTCTTCAATAAAACCAGGACTGTTAGTAAGTCGATCTAATTTTTTATCATGGAAAACAACAATTTCACCAGATGCACAACGAAAAACATCTATTTCTACACCATCAACTCCTAGATTAATTGCTTTTTGGATAGACTCTAAGGTGTTTTCAGCGATATGTCCTTTAGCACCTCTATGGCCAATATTAAGTATATCTTTATTTTCACATGAGCTAAGCATAATAATGAAAAGTAAAACACATATTTTTTTCATGAAATTAATTTCCTTCATGAATTTCTACTGCTGCACGTAAGCCAGAAAATAATGCTCCTTGCATCCATCCATGATCATTTGAAGCATGTTCTCCTGCAAAATGAATACGGCCTTCTGCAGCTCCAATATAATCTGCAAGAGCTGAATCTTGAGATGAGGTAGGGGAAGCCCATGCTCCTTTAGACCATTCTTCAAGAGCCCATGATTGAGAAGTAGCATTTTCTAAATTATTCGTTGCCCCAGGAAAAATATTTTCCCACCTATTCAATACGGTATCAATACGCTGTTGTTCAGTTAGAATATCCATTTCTTCTGCTCTACTGTAACGCAAATAAGACATAATAATACCACGAGGACCACTCAGATCCCATGTAGGTTGCCATATTTCTTCTGGTAAATCGGTATTGCCCCATCCATTTAATCCTTCATTTTCCCAAAATCGATTTTGAAATTGAATATAAATTCTAGTGGACGATGCATAACGATAGCCACCATTCATTGCTGTTTGTTTTTCTGTTGATAATGAAGGTGTAAATTGAATTTTATTTAAAACAGTTAATGGTACAGTGCATAATGCTCTATCTGCAGAAAATTCAACCCCATTTGTTGTACGAACACTAATTCCGTTTGAATCTTGTGATACAGATTCTACAGGATTACCAAGCGATATATAATTATTTAAATAATCTGCAAATGCATATGGAAGACGATCTGAACCTCCACGAATTTTTACATAATCTTTACGAAAAACTGAACCATAAGTTTCATTTAAGTAGTTGCTATTTGAAATTAATTCTCGAGTTCCATTAGTAAAATTGACATAAGAACCTGATGTGGCATAAAAAGGATCTAATTCTAAATTAAAATGATTTGCATACCCTAATGTTAAATCATGACTAGGTTTAATTCTTGCTGCACCGCCTTCTCCAAAATGATTATCAACAAATGGAGATCGAATTGTAAAGACTCTTCCACCAATTCTATTTCTTGCTTCTAAAATTGTTACATCATGTCCAGCTCTATTCAATTCATATGCAGCAACAAGACCTGAAAGGCCTGCTCCAATAATAATTATTTTTTTAGATGGCCTGTTCCCACTGAGCATTCCTGGTGAATAACTAATTGTAGTATTTTCTTCTCCTGAACCTCCCTCATTATCTTCACATGATGGTATTAATGTTGCACCTGCTGCAATGATTATACTTCTTCGAATAAATTCTCGTCTTGTAATGTCAGACATATCTTTAATTACATTTTTTCTGGTGCACTAATACCTAAAATGGATAATCCAATTTTGAAAATTACTTGTGTTGCATCACACAAACTCATTCTTGCATGTGATAATTCAATGTTATTTTGATCAATTACTTTATGGTTGCCATAAAATTTATGATACTGTGCTGCTAATTCTTCAAGATAAGTTGCAAGTTGTCTTGGTTCTAATGAGTTATGCAGTTGCTCCATTTTTTTGGGAAATTGAGATAATTTTTTCATTAAAGAAATTTCATCTTCTTCCTCTAAAAGAGACAGATTTACTGTACTGCTTTTACCTATTTCTTTTTTAAATCGTTTACCAAGGTTTGAAATACGTGCATGAGCATATTGAAGATAATAAACAGGATTTTTTTCCGATTCATCCATTGCTAAACCTAAATCAAAATCAAGATGTGAATTAGCACCACGCATAATAAAGAAATATCTTATAATATCAGCACTTAATTTTTCAATCAGTTCATCAAGTGTGATAAAATTTGCTTTTCTAGTAGACATTTTTACCACTTTGCCATCTTGTTTTAGTGTAACAAATTGATGTATAACTACTTTGATGTGATTGATATCATGACCAAGTGATTCTAATGCAAGCAATACATCTGGGTATGTATCAATATGATCTGCTCCAAATACATCAACAATAAGATCAAAATTTCTTTTTACTTTATCGATATGATAAGCAATGTCTGGCAATCGATAAGTTGGTTCACCTGTACTTTTTACCAAGACTTTGTCCTCTTCTTTGCCAAGTGCAGTGGTTTTAAACCAAACTGCTCCCTCTTTTTTATAAGAAAGAGATAATTTTTCAAGATCTTTTAAAACTTTATCAATCGATCCATTATCATAAAAACTTTTTTCTTTAGAAAAAACATCAAAAACAACATTCAAACTATTTAATGTATCCTGGATGCTGTTGAAAATTTTTTCTTCTGTAAATGTTCTAAATTTTTCATCATTTTTATCTAAATCATTCCCATATTTTTGAATAATTTTTTCTGCAATATCATCAAGATATCCTCCAACATATCCATTTTCTGGTACCTCAACTTTTTTACCAATCTTATTGGCATACTTTGCATAACATGATTCTCCTAAGATGCGCATTTGTTTACCTGCATCATTGTAATAGTATTCTCTTGTTACTTCATAATTATGCCATGATAATATATTTGATACAATATCACCCAATACTGCTTGTCTTCCATGTCCTATAGTTAGAGGTCCTGTTGGATTACAGCTTACAAATTCTACATTTGCAGTTTGTTTTTTCCTTTTTGGTTTTCCAAAAGACTGTTTATTAGATAAAATGTCATCGATTACACTAGAATAATAACTGTTTTGAATATTAAAGTTGATAAATCCTGGTTTTGTTACAAACACAGAAAACAATTTGTCGTCTTTATGAGAGTTTAGTATGTCATTTGCTAAATCAATTGGAGCTTTTTTTAATTTTTTTGCAAGGACTAGTGCAATATTAGATGAATAATCTCCAAAACCCTTTTTATTGTTTGTAGTTATAATCCAATCGCTATTTTTAATTCCATTTTTCTGTAAATATGAACTAATAAACTCTTCTATTTTTTTTTCAATCATTATACTTCTACTTTTTTTGCATCGAACCAAATACGTTCAAGATTATAATATTGTCTTATTTCATCAAAGAAAATATGAACCACAACATCTATATAATCAATAATTACCCAATTTAAGTGTTCATAGCCTTCAATCCTCCAAACATCTTCTTTCACATTATCTCTAATGTTATCTGTAATTGATTTTACTTGAATGGGGTTAGATGCAGAACAAATAACAAAATATTTTGAGAGAGTGGTGATTTTTGATACATCGAGAGCTAAAATATCTTCAGCTTTTTTTTCTTCTGCACATGCAACAATATCTTTTAATAATTTTTTTGATGTCATCAATTCAAGTTAATAAAATCTTTATAGTCCTTTCCAATAATTATTTGTATATCTTCATCAAACTCTACAGTTGAATTAAACTCTACATTAGAATGATGCATACCCATTCCTAACAGTGTTAATACATTTGATATATTATTATTATTTTGATTAACGATAACAACTTTTGTTTTTTCATAGTTAGAGTTATCAGCATTCTCGATTCTTGTAATAATTAATCCATAGTTATTATCTAGAAATGCAGCAACACGTTTAGCAAGTCCATTTTCATTCCATCCGTTTAAAACTGCAACACGCAACATTTTAGAATCCTCATTCTCAAACAACTTAATTCTTTCATTTTCTGCTTTTGGGGCACTGTAATTAACATTTGGTGTGGTAAAATTTTTTAAAAATGCCCACCCAAACAATGAAATGCTAAATAACAAGAGAATAATGATAGAATTAAGAAAATATTTCATTCTTCAAATGATTCTAGTTGTTTAATAGTGTTAATACCCATGATTTCTTTAGGGTTTTCAATTTTTTTTGTCTTAACAGTGCCATTGTTATTAATTAGCTCTATTACATCTGTTAAATAATATTCTTTCGACTCATTGTTAGATTTGATTTTTTTTAGATTTTTGAATAATTCTGAAATTTTAAAAATATAAATTCCTGGATTCATCTCTTTAATAGTTTTTTCTGATGAATTACAATCTTTTTCTTCGACAATTTTGATTAAGTTTCCTGATTGGTCTCTTATAATTCTTCCATAGCCAGTTGGATCTTCTAGCATTGCTGTTATCATTGTAGCATCTATGTTTTGTTTAATATGCTCATCTACTATTGGCAATAGTGTACTATGTTTGATATTTGGGACATCACCATACAATATTAATAAATGTCCATTTCTGTCATGCAATTTATTATCTAACTGCAACACTGCATGTCCAGTACCAAGTTGTTCTTTTTGTTCTATATATTCTATATTGGGATTATTAATATGATTGATAAACAATTATTTTTTTAACCCCACTACAGTAAAAAATTTTTCAGGATTCAGTTCATAAGCGGTATCTAATACATAATCAATAATTGCTTTATTCCCAAGAGTATGCAATACTTTAGGAATATCTGACTTCATTCTTGTGCCTTTCCCAGCCGCAAGTATTCCGATAAAGAAATTTTTATTCATCTAATTTTTCCTCTAAAAAAGGAATGTCTCTTTTTGATATTATGCCACCCCCGTAACAAATACCATTTTTATCATAAAAAACTATTGATTGACCAGGAGTAATAGCTTTTTGATTTGATTTAAATTTAACTAGATATGAATTGCCTTCTAAATAAAAAACGGAACATTCTTTATCATCATCTCTATAACGTACTTTTGCATAAAGTGTAATAGGATATTTTTTTGGCTTACTTGAAATCCAATTTACATTTTTAACAATAATTTTTTTGCTAAACAAAGCAGGATTGTTTTCTCCTTGAGCGACAAAAACAATATTTTTTTCAATATCTTTTTTTATAACATACCATGGTTTATCTTTTGAAGTTAATCGTGCTCCAATTCCTAAACCTTTACGTTGGCCAATAGTAAAATAAATATGTCCATTATGTGTGCCAAGTCTTTCACCATCAATTGATACAATATCTCCTTTATTTGTTTTGATATATTGCCCCACAAAATCATTATATTTTCTTTCTCCAATAAAACATATCCCAGTGCTATCCTTTTTATTATGGTTAATTAAACCATTTTCTTTTGCAATTTTTCTAACATCTTTTTTTAAGAGATTCCCTAAAGGGAATATGGTATTTTCTAATTCTTTTTGCCCTAACTGATATAAAAAATAGCTCTGATCTTTTGATAAATCGTTTGCTTTTTGAAGATAATTAATTGAATCAATTTTTTTTCTATTGGCATAATGTCCAGTTGCAATTTTTTTTGCCTTCAAATCTTTTGCATATTTTTGGAATACTTCAAATTTAATTTCTTTATTACATAGAACATCTGGATTAGGAGTAAATCCATCTATATGATCATCTAGAAATTGTTGAAATACTTTATTTTTATATGATTTAGTATAATCAATTTTATGAAGAGGTATATTTAATTTTTTTGCTACGGATAATGCATCACCATAATCATCTTCTGCAGAACAGATTGCATGTTTATCATCCCAATTTTTCATGAATATTCCTTCTACATCATATCCTTCTTTTTGCAGAAGAAGTGCTGCAACTGAGCTATCAACACCACCACTCATTCCTAATATTATTTTTTCTTTTCTCATATCTATAGAGTTCCTATCTTAATAAGAAATATGACTGGAAATCAATCACATAATACACTTATTTCTGGATCTATAAGTATAGATAAAATTATTAATAAATATGGAACTTATACTAATGTCTTGGGAGGATCTGCAGCATATGCATTGTGTTCTACTCCAAAGAAAACATGTCAATTGGTCGGAGTTGTAGGCAATGATTTTCCAGAAGAGCATTTAAACCTTGTCAATAACTATTCAACAAGTTTATCTGATTTAACAATTGCCAATGGAAAAACTTTTACTTGGGGAGGAGAATATAAATCTGATTTTTCCAGTAGGACTACATTATATGTAGACCCTGGAATTGCTGAAACTTGTTTGCCAACCCTGTCTGAGGCTTCAAGAAAATGTAGTTATCTATTGTTGGGGAATACTTCACCTAAAGTACAATTGTCTATATTAGACCAAATTGATGCAAAACCATTTGTTATGATGGATACATTTAAACTGTACATTGACATTGCATTAGAAGACTTAAAAACAACAATCTGCAGATCTGATTTATTATGTATCAATTATAATGAAGCACTGCATTTGTCTAAATTGTCTAATCCGAGCTTAGAAGATATGGCCCAATGTATTTTGGACATGGGAGCAAAAAGTTTAATTATTAAACAAGGAGAAAATGGAGCTTCATTTTTTGATGGGAAAAATAATTTTTCTATTAAAGCATATTATGTTGATACAGTAAAAGATACAACAGGTGCAGGAGATTGTTTTGCAGGTGGATTAATTTCTAGCTTAGCAAATGGTGCAAATATTATGGATGCTATGGTTGATGGTTCAGTGATGGCTTCATTTTGCATTGAAGGTATTGGTCATAAAGGAATTTTATCATTCTCTGAAGAAGAATATTTATCAAGAAAAAAATGGCTAAAAAATAGTCTTACATCTTGAAATCGCTCTATAATAATACTAACTTGACCAATCGGAGGAATATTAT
>JAYZKH010000043.1:0-3228 GCA_036163585.1 Fidelibacterota bacterium | reverse complement strand
ATTTACTGCTTCGCCACCTCTGAAGTCTAAAATAGGATCACTATTAGAAACACTTACTTCAACACGGAAAGATTCTCCGATAGCAAGTTTTGGCATATTTTCTCTATCTATTAAGTTAGAGTCAGATGCATTTAAGGTATATGCTGCTTCATCAGAATCCATTGGAACATAAATTCGTACTTCATCAACAGATAATTTTGATCCAGATCCACCAATTCCAATGCTAACGGCAGTAATGCCCCACACATATCCATCAGGATTTTCAGCATTATCTCTCTTTTCAAGTCGTGCTTGTTTTACAAAAGTTTCACTGAAAGTCTTTTCAAAAGAATCAATTTCTTCTTTAGTTTCTTTGTTGTATGCCTTTGCATAAAATGTTCCTGAATGGGTTTCAGTGATAGTTGCAATTGCTACATCACAATCTGTACAATCAAATTGTACATCTCTTGTTTTATCTTCAATTTTTCTTCCAAATCTAAAAATAGCAGAACCATCGGTAGGGAATGGATCTATTCTAGATGATGTATAGTCCATATCATATAGCACTTCATCATAATCTTCATCTTGTACTCCATCGTCGTCTATTGCATCCAAACCAACCATTTCATCTAGGTTAATTGCTGCCATCATCTTTAAATAATCTGCATGTGAGTAATTCATTCCATTGTCTTCACATGATATAATGAATAACATTGGTAGTATAATTGCTAATATTTTTCTCATTTTTAACTATTCCTTATTTTTTAAGTGGTTAAATCTATCGTCTTTTAGCTGGACTTTCAAATCTTTTTTTATCATTTGATTTGCTAGGACCATTCTTTCTCTGCATTTGACCTTTTTTTGCTTGAGATGCAATTCTTTCTTTCAATTTATCTTCAAAGTGCACCAATTTAATACGTTGTTCTTGTGTTAAAATGCCTTTGGTAGCTTTTAGAAATCTTGTCTCTAGTCTAATTAAACTACCTTTCATTTTTGCTTCAGAATCTACTGCTGCATCAACATCATACTTTGATTTATCATCTTTAGCATCAGCTCGTAATTTTCTTAATGTTTCACCATGAGCTTTTTTCACTTTTTCTGCTTCTTCATGGAATTTATTTTGTAATGGAAAGAAATCTTCAGCTTGTTCAGCTGTCATGTTTAAATGTTTGGTTAGTGCTCCTACCATCCAAGCTTGACGTTGTTCTTTTCCTTGCTCCATTCGTTTTTGATGCATTTCTCTCTTTTTATCGGCATCTTGTGCAGATAAAGCTGTAGCAAAAATTAAGAGTGTAATCAGTATTTTTTTCATTGTTGTTTCCTTTATTTATTCTTCAAATTCTATATTATTATCAGCTAAAAATACCATCATTTCGTATCGTGTTGTATCATTTTCATATACACTGAAATAATCATACGGTACTTCTATTTCTACATCTACAGTTTCAGTATTAAAAATTAACAATACAATTGCTATGAATGATATTAACATTCCTTGGTTGTATTTCTTGTTAAATTGATCTCTATCAATTCTTTGATGTAACCCTTCCAGGAACTTATCGGAATCAAGCGATTGATTACTTTTATGATGTAGTTGTTCTAAGTCTGTTTTCATTATTTTTTACCCATTATTTTTCTGAGGGATGTTACAGCATGTTTGTAGTTATTTTTTGCGGCACCTTCTGAAATATCTAACACTTTACCAACTTCTTTAAATGGCAAATTTTCTGCAATGCGTAAACTTACAACACTGCGTTGTTTTTTTGGTAATTTTTCAACAGCTTTCCACAATTCAATACTTAATGCTTTTTGTTCAAAATCTTGATCATTTGTTTGTAATTCAGGTGCTTGTTCAAGCCCTAAAAATGAACGCCATCTATTGTTAGAAAAATATGAATTTAGTGTATTAACCTTAATTCGATATAAATATGTTGAAAATGCAGATTCAAAACGAAAATTTTTCAACGATTTAAATACCTTTATAAACACTTGTTGTGTTAGTTCATCTGCATCAGATGGATCCTGTGTAATTGAATAATAATAGTTGTATGTACTGTCCATATATTTTTTTACTAATATATTGAATGCCTCACGATTTCCGCGATTAAATTTTTTAATCAGATCGTGATCTTTAACCGACATTCTATACTTATATGACTCTTAAATTAGATAAAAAGTAAAAAATTATTTTTTTCGTGCATCTCTAAATGACTTTATACCAGCAATGATTGCTGCCAAGCACAGCACAAATGTTGTGAATTGTTCTATCGTAGCAAGAGGTCTTGATAATGCATTTCCTCTAATCAGGTAATCAACAAAAATAGCTATCGCAGATTTATAAGTTGCTCCACAGCCTGCTGCTAGCACAAATAAGTTTGCATGTGCAAAATGTTTATGTTGATTGGGAAATTTTTCTGATAAAAGCACCAATGCATAGACGATAGCACCTAAAAATGTTGGAATAAGAATTGTAATACTTCCTGTGTCGCTAATAAAATAAAACCCTACACCAAGCACAATTAATGCTAAACCAGTTTTTTTAAAAATATCATTCATAAAACCCTCCTAATTCATTCAATTTCTGACCAAAATCTTACACCATTTTTTTCTGCTTCACACGAATTTGAATATATTTTTTCATCACAACCTAAAACGGGATCCCAGACTTCAGGACATATAGCATCAGGATTAATTTTGCTTTCATCGATGCAGATTTCTTTTGCTGTATCTTCACATGCCACTAAAAAGAATAGACTAGTGATAATAAAGAATAGACTAATGATAATGATCCAATATCGCATAGCTCAATTTACATAAAAATTGTATTTACAAAAATTTTTATTAAATTGTCTGATTATGAAAATTTTTTTAGATACTTCAGACATAGATGTTATTCGCAAGCACTGTGAAACTGGACTAATTGATGGGGTAACTACCAATCCTACCTTAATGATGCAAGCAGGGAGAAATCCTGTGGAAGTCATTAAGGAGATTTCTAGCTTATTTATAGAGCATGCAAGTATTAGTGCTGAAGTCGTAGGTGATACAGCACAAGAAATGGTATCACAAGCAAAAGACTATTATTCGATTAGTGAAAACATTACAATTAAAGTTCCTTGTACTGTTGAAGGATTGAAAGCATGTAAAGTGCTTTCTGATAAGGAAATTCCAGTCAATGTTACATTAATTTTCTCTGTTGAACAGGCAATTTTATCTGCAAAAGCAGGTGCCACATATGTATCTCCATTT
>JAYZKH010000042.1:0-13529 GCA_036163585.1 Fidelibacterota bacterium | reverse complement strand
CTTTCTTTCAATGGTTTATTTTTTTTATCGACGAATAAATTATTGTTATATAATTCTTTTACCAAAGGATATTTTTCTATTATTTCCAAATATTGTATCACTAAATCTTTAGTATAATTATCAAAGTTAACTATTCTTTGTTTTTTTCCTTTTCCAAAAACTTTAATCTTATTATTCGAAAAATCAATGTCTGAAAGTTTAATAGAAATCAGTTCATTTAATCTTATTCCAGAGCTAAAAAACAACATTATGATGGCTTGATCTTTTTTTCTATCTCGATTATCCAATTTTTCATTCAAATCTATTTTTTCAACAATCTTCTCTACTTGTTCTTTGGATAAAAATGTTGGCATGCTTTTCTTATATTTCGGTGAAGGGTATAGTTTAATCTCATTAAGTGTTATGTCATCAACCGCTCTTTCCATATGCAAGAATTTATAGAATGTTTTTAAAGCTGATAAAATGCGAGCAAAAGATCTTGGGCTTATTTGGCCTTCTAGTGATGACTGAAACTTGAAAATATCTTCTTTTTTAATTTTATTATATTGAATCTTATTTTTTTTAACAAAATTATGATAAACATTCAAATCCCTTGAATAAGACTCGATAGTTTGATTTGAATAGCCTCTATCTTTTTTTAAAAAGATAGCAAATTCTATTTTATTTTTTTCAAATTCTTTCATTTAATATATCTTGAAGAATTTTCTCAAATTCTTCTTCTGGATTGGCATTAAAATTCACTTTATCACCGGTAGAAGGATGTATAAAAGCAATAGATTGAGCATGCAAACAAAATCCTCCTACTTTAGAATAATATTCATTTAATTGGAGATTAATCTCTTTAGAATATTCTTTAGATTTTTTGATTCCACCTCCATATAAATCATCACCAAATATTGGATATCCCAATTCCTTGCAGTGTACTCTTATTTGATGAGTTCTTCCTGTTTTTGGCATGAATTTGACTATTGATAAACACTTCCCACTCTTAATTAATTCAAATTCAGAATTTGCACTCTTTCCATTGTTAGAAACTTCAAATTTCATTGGATTTTTTTTATTACGGTTAAGAAAATTTTCTAATACACCTTTATCTTTTTCAAATGAACCCCAAGTGATAGCTATATACTCTTTTTGTATTGTTCTTTCTTGAAATTGTTCAGCAATTTTCCAATGAGAATGCTCATTAAATGGAATAATCATAACACCGGTTGTATCTTTATCTAATCTATGAACTATCCCAGGCCTTAAAGGATCAACAGAGCTTTTAATATCGTTTTGAAATGTATCTAAAATAATATTAACGAGGGTTTTATCATAATTACCTTTTGCTGGATGTGAAATAATACCACGAGGTTTATTAATAATTGCAAAATCTTTGTCTTTATATATTACATCTAAAGGATATTCCCATCTTTTTAATGATAATTCATTATCATTATCATTCTCTTGAAAGTTAAGCTCTATAATATCTCCATAATTCAAAATCGAGTTCTTTTTAACTAATTTTTTGTTAACCTTAACAAATCCATTATCAATCATTTTTTGAATATTGGTTCGGGAAAATTCTCTTAATCTTTGGGATAAAAAAAGATCTATCCTTGTAAGCTCATCTGAAGAAGAAACTGCTATTTTCATAAATTATCGCCTCTGGACAATTATAGAGCTATAAAGCAAGAATAACAATCCTATTGTGACTGAAGAATCTGCTAGATTAAAAACATACCAGTGAACATTATTGATATGAAAATCAATAAAATCAACAACATAACCTCTAAAAATTCTATCTGTAATATTTCCTATAGCACCACCAATAATTAAGAGTAAAGATATTTGCGAAGGAGTATTCTGAAATTCTTTATCATTCAATAATGAGATTAAATAAAATGTAATTAGTATAGGAAATACAATAAAAAATATCCTCGATCCTTCAAAATTAATACCAAATGCAATACCTTCATTTCGAATGTATGTAAAATCAAGTAGGTTAGGTATAATTGTTACTGATTGATATAAATCCATCCCTTGATGGATAAATATTTTTGAAATCTGATCAATCAAGACAATGAAACAGACTATGAAAAAGCTCATAATAGATTTAGTTTTTTCTTCTCCTTGCAAAAAACACCTTTAGTAGCATTAGGAACCTCTATAAGTCTTTCTTCTGGTATTAAAGGAGAATCGGGACATTCACATTTTTCTGCATCATCCATGTAAACCTGGCAGATTCCATAAGTCCCTTCATCAATTCTCTGGAGTGCTTTTTCGAGGTTAGTTAAATAATCAGATTCGCGAGATATTAATAAAAAACTTTTTTCAACTTCATGTGATTCTGTACCTTCATTATGATCTTCTGATGAATCATTTGAAAAGAGAGAAGTATCATCTGATTCAGATGAACGTATGCCTTTCATATTGCTATCAATCTCTTGCATCTTCTGAAGAATATTTTTTCTAAACATTTCAAGCTTAGTTTTTGGATATTTATTCTTTTTCAATTTAGTCTTTACCTTGTTTTTTTATATAAATGTTAAAATCTTTTCCTTCATACTTAAAAATGGAATTATAATCACTATTTTCCATTTTGTCCACTATATCTACACATAATATTTCGTTCATAAAATATTGATTATGTTTTTCTATGGCACTAATTATATCGCTAGAAAAATCATTAGATAAGATAATGCGATCATCAACATCAAATCCTGCATCTCTTCTCATCACTTGAATATGTCTAATAATTTCTCTTACTAATCCTTCCATTTTTAAATCATCATCTATATGTGTTGCAATGGAAATAATAATATTATTCGAAAAGAAAGACTCATAACCATTACTTCCCTGAATCTCTACGATGATATCTTCATTTACAATATCAAAATTTTCTGAAGGAAGTTTTTCATTGTTCAGGTAATTATGTATGGCTAAATATGAATCCATTTTAGATATATCTTTGACTGCATCTTGCATATCATCTTCAAATTTTGAAGATAAAATTTTGAAATTTGGTTTAATAATAAATGAACCCATATCTTCTAAATTATCTGTAATTGTAATTGTTTTCATATTTAATTCATCAAGAATAATATCTTTCTGGCTTGTGATAAATTCAGCAATACCTGTATCACATTCATAAATTTTTATATCAGATAATGGCTGTCTTACTTTAATATTTGCTTTCTTTCTTGCAGCTCTTCCTCCCTCCATAATCTTCTTTAGAATATCAACTTTTTGAATAAGTTCTAAATCAATTTTTTTCTCATCAAAATCGGGATAAGAGCATAAATGAATACTCTCCTGTTTTTCTTTTGAGATATTTTTATACATATGTTCTGTTACAAATGGTAGGATAGGAGCTAAGATTTTTATAACAGACATTAAAACATCATACAAAGTTTGATAAGCAACCAACTTATCATTATCATTTTCACTTTTCCAAAATCTTCTTCTATTTCGTCTTATATACCAATTAGAAAGATCATCAATAAATAACTCAATCTTCTTGAGAAGCTTGTCTGCTTCAAAGCCGTCATAATGCACATGAGATTCTTTAATCAATAAATTAGTTTTTGCAATAATCCAATTATCAAGTAATGTATAATCAGCTGAGTCAATTTTCTTCTTATTAGGTTCAAAATTATCAACCTCTGCATAAGTACAGAAAAAAGAATAAATATTCCAAAAACCAATTAATCGTTTACGGATATCATCCGCCTTGTTATATCCAAATAATAGATTATTCTCAACATTCTGCCTTACATACATCCATCGCATCACATCTACACCCATTTTTTCAGCAGCATCATCAAACCAAATTGCATTTCCTGCAGATTTATGCATTTCTTTTCCATCTTCATCTTTAACGAGTGCATGACCAAGAAGGTTTTTAAATGGAGGTTTATCTTCTAGAAAACTTGACATGGCAAGCAAGGAATAGAACCAATTTCTGAATTGCCCTGGAAAACATTCTGTAATAAAATCTGCAGGAAACCATTCTTTCCAATATTCTTTATCTTCGAAATATCCCATGGTAGAAAACGGTACAATTCCTGCATCAAGCCAAGGATTACCAACATCTTCAATTCTAGTTCCAACTAAACCTGTATCAGGATGTTTAATTTTTATATAATCAATCCAAGGACGATGCGGAGTATTTCCTTCAAATTTATCCCATCCTTCAACAGCAAGATCCTTTAATTCTTCTTTAGAGCCAACAACATAGAAACTTCCATCTTCAAAAGTCCATATTGGTAATGCTAAGCCCCAAAATCTTTTTTTAGAGATCATCCAATCACCCATATTGTCCAACCAATTGTGTTCACTTTCTTGTCCCCATTCTGGAATCCAGTTAATTTGGTCAACAACATTTTTAATTCTTTCTCTCCATTCCATATTTATATACCATTCATTAACTTGTTTAAAAACAAGTTCCTCTCCAGACCTCCAACAATGCGGATATATGTGAGGATAATCTTCAGCATATAAGAGTAAATTTCTTTCTTTTAAATCTTTTAATATTCTCTCTGTCGTATTTTGATCAGTTGCATTTAAACCGGATAGAAAATCAAATCCTTCAAGGAAATTAGCTTGATTATCAATTGGTGATATTTCGACAAAACCTTCTTTCTTGCATATTTTATTATCAACTGATCCACATCCACCAGCCATATGAACTATACCAGTTCCTTCACCTTCAACAACCATATCATTTCCTTCTGAATCTTTTCCTCCATCAACAACAATATGACATTTGATTGCATTAATTTCTTTTTCTTCTAAATCTGGATTAATGTTTGGATAACCACCATTATTCTTTTGAGCTTCAAGATGATCATATGGACCATGATATCTCCATCCAACCATATCTTTACCTTTAATTTTTTCAAGAATTTTGTATTCTCCTCTTTCTTTAAAGATCTGATCTAAAGTTTTTAACTTTGGAACACCTTCAACCCAATTTTTCTTTTCAGAAAATTCTTTGCTAAGACGTTGGAACTTTAAATTTTTCTCCGCAACATAATAAATTGATCCATCTGGCATAGCTATTTTTATGTAATCCAATTTTTTGTTGATTGCAACAGCAATATTTGATGAAAGAGTCCAAGGAGTAGTAGTCCAGATTAGTAAGAATTCATTTTCTCTTTTTTCTAAAGGAAATTTTACAAAAGTTCCTTTATGAACCGTTAATTTTCTTCCTTCAATAATTTCCATTTGTGAGTAAGAAGTACCAGATCTTCCAGACCATGGTACAACATCAGTGCCACGATAAATTTTATTTTCATCAAATAGTTTCTTTAGAAAAGCCCATATCGCATAATTATTAGACTCAGACATGGTGTAGTATGAATTATCCCAATCCATCCAATAACCGAGCCTTTTCGATTGATTTGTTTGTATTTCTGAGTATTTTTCTACTCTTTCTTTACAAAGATTGACAAATTTCTCTACACCAAGATCTTGAACTTCTTTTTTAGATTTAATTCCAAGTTCTTTTTCTACTTCAACCTCTACCCATAATCCTTGACAATCAAAACCATTTTGATATCGTAATTGATACCCTTTCATGGCTTTGTATCGTTGATAAATATCTTTTAATGTTCTACCCCAAGCATGGTGAACACCCATAGGATTATTTGCAGTAATTGGCCCATCAAGAAAGCTCCATTTATCACCTTTGGAATTTTGTTTAACTAGTTTTTGAAAAATTTTGTTTTTTTCCCAAAAATCGAGTATATCATGTTCAATAGATATAAAATCTGCCTTTGGATTTTCTTTTTTTATACTCATAGCGATTAACTACGAACTTATAAGAAATGTTGAATTATTGCAATTTTTAGATATTTATCTTCGAAGTGTCAGAAATCTAGATAGCTTACCACGTTTAACTAAAACTAAGATTCTTTTACCTTCTTCGTATACACTGATTTCTTCTTCAAAATCTTTAATATTGGATACTTTCTTTTGACCTATGCGAGTTATTAAATCCCCTACTTTGAAACCAGCTTTTTCAGCAATCTCTTTAGGAATTATTTCTGTAATAATAACACCATTCAAATCTGAATCACTTGATCGGTTTGATTTTTCAGGAGAAATATCAAATTTATCAATCAAATCTTTGGAAATATTACTTACTACCAATCCAAAATCTTTATCTCTATAAATATCACCCAGTGCTAAACTATCGGTTGCTTTTTCTCTTAAAACAACATAAACATCTTTTTCCTTGCCAGCACGTAAAATCTTGAGCTTAATTTTGGATCCTGGTTTAGTATTAGATATTAAATTCTTCAATTCAGATCCATTATTTATGGATTTATCTTCAAAACCAACAATAATATCACTTGCTTCTAATCCAGCTGTTTCTGCAGGGCTTCCCGAAACAATTTCACCAATTATTGCACCTTTCATTGAATCAAGATTCATAGCCTCATAAATCTCTTCATTAATATCTTGCATATAAATTCCCAAGAAAGAACGAACAACATATCCTTTTGAGATTAAATCAGCTTTTACTTTTGTTACTATGTTTGAAGGGATAGCAAAACCTACACCAGAACTAGATCGTGATCCCGAAATGATTGCAGCATTAATACCAATTAATTCTCCATTCATATTTAACAATGCTCCACCGCTATTCCCTGGATTAATGGCAGCATCAGTTTGTATAAAGTCTTGATATTTATCTCCTCCTCGTGTCATTACATTGTCGCGTCCTACTGCACTTACAATTCCTGCAGTAACAGTATGGCTTAAATTGGCAGAAAAAGGACTTCCAATTGCCAACACCCACTCTCCAACTCTGACATTGTCAGAATCTCCGACTTTTACTGCTTTTATATCTTTTGCTTCGATCTGTAAAATAGCTAGATCTGTTCCCTCATCAAGACCAACAATTTCTGCATCAAACATTCTTTTATCCATCAATTGTATAATAATTTCATCTACAGGCTTACCATTATCAAAGACAACATGATGATTAGTTACAATATAACCATTGTCAGAATCTACAATTACACCAGATCCTAGAGATTTTCCTTCATAAGAATCAGGAATATCTCTTCCCCAAAATTTATAGAAATCTTGAACACCTTCATCTACTGAATAAGTTTTTTTTGCTGTAATTGTTACAACAGATTCGTTGACATCATCTACTATATCGGCAAACAATGTGCTAAACTGATCAACAATTGGATTTTGACCAATTGCGAAAGATATCAGAAGAGTTAATATAAATGTCTTTCTCATTTTATATCCATTATATAGAAAAAGTTAAAATAAGTTCCACGATTAGTCTAATCCTGATTCTAAAAATCTTATAAAATCATCTACATTTCTTGACATTCCTGGAAATTCTGCAATAATAGAGTCTTCTTTGTTCAAAATAACATAATAAGGAAGTGCAGCAGTTTCAAATCTATCAATTTGATATTGTCTTTTTTCTAAGTAATTATCTCCAGCATCAGTATAGAGACTAACTAGAACAAATTGCTTCATTAATTCTTCTACAGATTCTTGTTTAAATATATTGGTTTCCATCCAACGACAATTGGTACATGTAACTCCAGTAAAATCAATAAATATATTTCTATTCTCTTCTTTTGCTAATTGAAAACCTTCTTCCAAAGAATTAACCCATTCAAGATTAGAATATTCCTTTTTTGGAGGTAAATATGATTCAATAGTTCCATTAATACGATATCCAAAATTTCCTGATAATAAATACAATGATAGAGATAAGAATACAATTGATAGTAAGCTTCTCTGGTAAGAAAATTCTACTTTAGAATCATTTTTAAATCGAATATATCCCACAATATAAAAAGAGCATAAAGCCATAATAATTGCCCAACAACTAAGTACTACTTCATAAGTAAATATATCACACTGCCATACCAAATCTGTATTGCTAATAAATTTAAATGCTGCTGCTATTTCTAAAAATCCCATAATCACCTTTACAGAATTCAACCAACTGCCTGATTGAGGCATTTTTGTCAAATAGTGCGGGAAAAGAGCTAATAAGAAAAAAGGAGATGCAAAAGCTAAACTAAATATTAACATACCAATAATAGGCCAAAACCATTCTCCTTGTGATGCTGCAACTAGTATTAGACCCATAAATGCCACTGTACATGTAAAAGAAGTAAGAGTAAAAGTTAAAGCCATAAATAATATACCTGCATATCCTTCAGAGTTTTCTCTCTGCAGTGAAAAACGCTTCAATGATTCAGGAAGATCAATTTCATAAAAACCAAAAAGTGAAAAAGCAAAATAGATAAACAAAGAAGCAATAAATAGATTTACATAAGGATTAGAGGCAAGTTGTGTTGCTCCAGAAGCACCAAGAAAAATAGCAAGCAACATACCAAGTAATGTAAATGTCATGACAATCCCAAGCATATAAACAAGAGCACCTTTAACGGGCGAAGTATTTTTATCTTCACCTCTCTTCAAGAAAAAAGAGATTGTAATAGGTATCATTGGAAATACACAAGGAGTTAATAAAGCTAGAAAACCCATACTTAGTGACAACAACAGAAAAGATCCAACTTGGTTATTTGTTATATCCAATATTGATTTTTTATCAAAATCAAAATTTACGGTAGCATAATCGTTCCGAATAGGTCCATCTACAACATTAAATTTTATATTTTGTGTATATTCATTAGGAGGATAACATAAACCTTCATTACATACTTGATACCTAACCGTACATTTAAGACTATAAGATCCTAAAGGGGTATCATTATTAATTTGGACTGGTATTTTAAATTGTGGTTTATTCTGATGATACTTTGTTATAATCAAAAATCCTTCATCAAAATCTTCAATAGGTTCAGGTTCAATAATCTTACCAATTTGATTAACAATTGATCCTTCTATATTGATAGTCGTGGATTCAGGACCATCTGGGACATCATATATTGCATAAATATGCCAACCATATTCAAGTTCTGTGTCTAGAGTTATAAGAGCTACTTCGCCTTGTCTTATATCATCTGCACTAAAACGAAAATTCGCTGGATCATCAAATTGTTGACCAAATAGTATTGAACAATAAAAAAGTAATAATAATTTTTTCATCAATTTTGGAAAGGTAATCTTTTCTTAATTTTTGTCCAAAAAGTTTCTTTAGGAATTTCTATAACTTCCTCTACAGAATCTCCATCGGAAGGATTAAGTGCATTAATTAGATCGTCAATTTGTCTTTCTCCACATTCATAACCATATCTAACAAAATCATCAGTACGATCAAATGCAGACCAATGCAGACTCTCTGTTTTTGGATTAAATATAAAATCTGCTTGATCTAATAAATATTGATTTAGATGTCTGGTAGTAACATCTCTTACTCTTGACATAATCTCTATAATATTATCTGGTTCTTGATCAGTTTTAAACTCTTTTCCAATATTAATTGCAATAATAAAATCGCATTTTCCCACTAGTGGAGCAACAGGTGTTGGCAAAGTTACTCCTCCATCAACTAAAATTCTTCCATCTTTATATGTTGGCTCAATAAATCCAGGTATAGACGAACTTTTTACTACAGCATCCAAGACACTACCAGCACTATAAATAAGAGGTTTACCTGATATAAGATCTGTAGAAGTAATAATTAAAGGGATTTCTAGTTCATCAAAATTTCTACAAGAAAATAAATTTTCAGCAGCCTTCTCAAGACGTTCAGCTTTAACAATTGATTTTCTTGTAGAACTAACCATTAAAACATATTGATTTTTCATTTGAGTGATTATCTTTGAAAAAATTGATTCGTCTTGTTCATCATCTGGTATATATCTAAAACCTATATCTTGAAAATCTTCACCATTAATATGATCAATATATATTTTTTCAACCATATCTGCATTTCCATGACATGCATACATCGCACCAATCATAGATCCTGCACTAGTACCGCAAATAATATCAGGAATGATGTTATTTTTTTCTAAAATTTTTAATATTCCAATATGACATGCTCCTCTTGCTCCACCACCGCCTAAAGCAAGACCAATCTTTAGATTTTTATACATCTATAGTGTTACTTCCAGGTTTTATAGCAGGAATATTTTTGAGCGAATCAGGAAGATCTTCTGGATCAAAAATATTTGCAACTTGTTTAGTGATAGAAAAAAACTCTTTATGTAAATCTATATCTGATGAACTTCGATCAACAACAACACCTATTCCAACAATGTTACCATTGTGATTATTAATCAAATTAATCACTTCTTTCAATGATCCACCAGTACTCAAAACATCTTCAATAATTAAAATCTTTTCACCGTCTTTAATAGAAAAACCTCTTCTGATTTCCATGTTGCCTTCAGATCTTTCACAGAAAATTGTTTCAACTCCCAATTGTCTCCCAACTTCTGTACCTAAAACAATGCCTCCCATCGCAGGAGAAATAACTTTCTCAATACCAAATAATTTAAAATGATTACACAATATCTCACTAAACATCATAAGATATTTTGGATGTTGAAGAACTTTAGCACACTGAAAATAAGTATCACTTCTCATACCAGAAGAAAGTATAAAGTGTCCATACATTAATGCCTTTGTATCTTCAAAAATCTTTGTGAAATCTTTATCGTTCAACACAACCTCTCATTCTTTCTGAAAATTCCTTTGCTGCACTATGGATATCTTCTGCAAAAATTATAGATCTTGATACATTAATTAAAGTTGAATCAACAAATCTTTCATTAATTTTGATAGTCCTTTCTAAATCTCCTCCTTGAGCACCAATACCTGGAATCAAGAACGGTAATTTGCTTAACCCTCGAACTTCTTCCATTTTTTCCATATTGGTAGCTCCAACTACCAAACCAATATTATCATTTTGATTTATATTATTTGTTAAATCAATCACACTCTTAAATGAATCATGTTGTATCTTTTCTGCAGAAGGATTAGATGTTACACAAAGAACATAAGATCCTTTTTCTGGATTAGAGCAAAATGGTTCAATTGAATCAGCTCCCATATATGGATTAACGGTAATAGCATCACAATTGAAATGGTTAAAAAATGCATTTGCATAATGTTTTGCAGAATTACCAATATCACCTCTCTTGGCATCTGCAATCACAATATGTTCATTTCCGATTTCTTCTATTAATTCTTCTAACCAAACGAACCCTTCAGATCCCCATTCTTCAAAAAAAGCTAAATTTGGTTTATAAGCAGCAGCAAAGTCTCTGGTAGAATCAACAACTTTTAATGAGTGATCTTTAAGCTTTTGCAAACTAGCATCAGATGAAAAATGATTTTTATCAATATCAATTCCTACACATAAATTAGAATTTCTATCTTGAATTGATTTTTGCAGTTTATTTTTAAAGGATAACATCAGTGGAATTTAGCTTAATTAAGACGATGAAACAAATGCCTTCATACTAGATTTAAATGTTTTTAATTTTCCATCTAAATGGAACATTTTATAGAAGAATCTCAAACAAAAGTTATTGCTTCAACAAATGTATTTCAAATTGAGCTTGTTGAGAAATTAGGAAGAGAAGATTATTCACCTCTTATTAATATTTCTTTACATCTTGCAAAAGAGTATGGCAAACAAGCTGTATTAACAAAAAATACCATTGAAAAATACTTTGATGCAGAAAAATGTTTACCATTTATAGCCAAATATCAAGGTGAAATTATCGGATATATCATTGGCATTCCTCTTGAAGAACTTAAAGAAGAAAAATGGACTATAAGCGATGAAAATTTTGGGAAAGGCAATACTTTATACACTTATGCTTTCGTAATTATGGAAAAATATAAATCAAATGGTTATGCAAAAATGTTAAAAAGAGTATATATAAGCTGGGCAAAAAAAAGAGAGAACATAATATATATTACTGGACATGTTCGTGAAGGAATTGCAAATAGATTTGATAGTAATATTGATATCATTAATCATATTAAAGACTGGCAAGGAACTGGAAAACCGTTTGAATATTATAGAAGATCTTTTGAGCATGAATCAAAAGAACCATCTTCAAATAATCCTCCAATAGAAATTACAATCTAGTCAGAAGATTTATTTAAAAGACTTATTAAAACCAATGCAAGAGAAGAAATGGTTAAAGCTGGAATAACAGCTTCATCAAGGCTCCATTGGTTTCCAAAATAAACAGTTGCAACTATTCCTGATAAAATTGAACATATAGCACCATATTTCGTTGCTTTATCCCAGAAAAATGCTGCCAATAATGTTGGAGTGATTGCTGTTCCATAAATTGTAAATGCATATAATGCTTTTTCAAAAATTGTTGTATCTGCAGCAAACATTCTTGATACCCAATATGAGAAAAATCCTAGTAATAATACTAATAATCTGCTAAGTGTTACGATTGTCTTGTCAGAATACTTATGATTTGAATATTTTAAGTAAATATCATTGATTAGAATAGTGGTTGGAACAAGAAGAAATGAATCAGCAGTAGAAACAATAATACCTATTATTGTTGCAAGCATTAATGCCCCAATGAATGGTGGCAAAAAGTTATAAGCTGCATAGATTAATACATGTGATTCTTTTTCTATATCTGTAATCATACTAGAACTAATCCAAGCATTGGCAATTATTAAAGATTCTAGAATAACAACGGCAAAAAATAATAGATATGTTGCTTTTTTTGCAGATTCTACTGAATCGCTCGCAAAAAATCTTTGATACATATTTGCATCACCAAGAATTAATAAGAAAGATGGTAGAGTAAAGTTGATAACTTCTCGAAATGATAACACTCCAAACATAGACATATTATCTGTCATCCCTTTGGCTGTAAAGCTAGCAGACATGCCATCAAACCCACCTGCTTGAAAGAAAAGGATTGGTAGAGCAATAACAAAACATGTAATCATGAGTATTCCATTTGCAACATCTGTATAAGCAACACTTAATAAACCTGCTAAAACAGTATATGCAACAATAAACAGTGCTGCTATTATAGTTGACTGATCTAAAGTTAATCCTGTTCCCAAATTATCATGAAATATAGTGTATATTACTGCACCGCCAGCATTAAACTGATAACTCACAATTACCAAATAAGCAGCAAGAAGTGCAATAACGGACAGTATCATTGCTGCATCACCAAATCGTGATCCAATAATCTCTGGTACAGTTAATTTTTCTGAAGCTCTTGCCTTTCCAGCTATCTTTGTTAATGCTAAGACACCTAGCATTCCACCTATAGGTAATAGAAAGCCTGCTGCACCTATTTCAAAAGTTTTTCCTGCATTACCTAGTACAGATCCTGTTCCCATCCATGTTGCTGCCATAGTGCCAACAAGAATCCAAGGCGACAAAGATCTCCCTGCAACAGAAAAGTCTTCTTGGTTTTTAATTGAATCTGACTTGCTAAAACCTATTAGCAATAAACCAATTAAATAAATTCCAATGATAAGATAATAAATCATTGAAATAATTTAATCATAATACATATATTATTCTTAATTAATGCAATTACACTGGAAAATAATAATTGGATTGCTTCTTGGCGTAGTTT
>JAYZKH010000041.1:0-3475 GCA_036163585.1 Fidelibacterota bacterium | reverse complement strand
ATTTCTTTTGTTCTAATTTGAATCTCTGTCAACCTTTCATCGCTAGTAAAAACAGTTGTGTGTATAGATTGATAACCATTGGTCTTTGGAGTAGCAATAAAATCTTTAAAACGATCTTGCATAGGAGTATATATGCTATGTATAACTCCTAGTGCCAAATAACAATCTTCAATTTTATCCACAACAATTCTTATAGCATATAAATCATATATATCTTTAAAATCTTTGTTCTGTGATTTTATCTTTCTATAAATGGAAGATATAGATTTATATCTACCAAAAATATCTGAATTAATTTTATATTTTTTTAATTCTTTCTTAACTGGTTTAATGAAATCATTAATAATAGCTTTGCTTTGCTTTGAAGATTCTAAGATTTTTTTATCTATGCTATTATATCCTTTAGGATCTAAACATTTTAAAGATAAATCTTCCAAATCCCATTTCAAACTTGCCATACCAAGCCTATGAGCTAATGGAACAAAAATTTCTCTCGTTTCAGTTGCAATCTCCTTTCTTTTCTTGGGAGACAAATGTTCAATAGTCTGCATATTGTTCAATCTATCAGCAAATTTGATAATAATAACTCTTAGATCTTTTGCTAATGAGAGGAAAAGTTTGGTAAAATTTTCAGCTTGTTTATGTTCTTCTGATTTAAATATGATATTATCAATTTTTGTAACACCATCAACCAAAAATGCAACATCACCACCAAAAGAATCTCTAATACTATCAATTGTAACCGAGGTGTCTTCCACAGTATCGTGCAATAGTGCACTAGCAACAGTCGTTATATCCATATTCCAATCAACTAATATATTTGCAACATCGATACAATGTACGACATAAGGATCTCCAGATTTTCGCTTTTGATTTGCATGCATCTTAATAGAAAATTCTAAAGCATCCTTAACTATTTTTTTTGATTTTTTAGATTTTAATCTTGAAAGAAGTGCATTGCTCTTTTTATCAATCAGATTATTATTGGAAGAGATAATATCTGAAGACATAATTAGCTCATATTTTCGGATTCAGACCAATCGGTGTAGTTTTCAAATCTAGCATATGTGTCTATAAAAGTTGCTTTTACTGTTCTTGTTGGTCCACTTCTTTGTTTTGCAACTATAAGATATGCTAAACCTTTCTCTTCGTCTTTTTCATTATATATCCATGGCCTATATAAAAATATTACAAGGTCTGCATCTTGCTCAATTGCACCACTTTCACGCAAATCAGATAAAATAGGTCTTTTATCTGTTCTTGATTCTACAGCTCTAGAAAGCTGAGACAATGCTATAACAGGAATATCTAATTCTTTAGCAAGGGCTTTTAAAGATTGTGTTATGCTAGAAATTTCTTGTTGTCTGTTCTCTGTTTTTGGTCCTTGCATCAATTGTAAATAGTCTACTATAAGAAGTTCAATGCCTTCCTCTCTCTTCAATCGTCTTGCTCTAGAACGTAAATCTAATATTGATAAAGCAGGAGTATCATCAATGAAAAGTGGGGCATCAGCAAGTTTACCAGAAGCAATAGTAATATCTTTCCATCTTGCAGTTTGTAGTCGTCCTGTTCTTGCTTTCTGTCCATCTATTTTTGCTTCAGAAGAAAGTAGTCTTTGAGCTAACTGATCACTAGACATTTCGAGACTAAATATGGCTGTTGGCACTTTACTCTCCAATGCAGCATTTCTAGCAATTGATAAAGCAAAAGCTGTTTTTCCCATCGCAGGCCTACCAGCAATAACAATTAGATCGCTTTTACGAAAACCTGCAGTCACATTATCAAGGTCAACAATTCCAGAAGGAACACCAACTATACCTCCTCCTTTAGCAGTAATAATCTCAAGATTTTTAATTGCTTCAGTAAGGATAGGTTTTATATGTTGGAATAGCTTATTATCTTTCTGTTGAGTAAGGCTAAAAATAGATTGTTCAGCTTCATCAAGAATAGTTGCAACATCTTCACCTGATTCAAAAGCTTTTTTTGACATATAATGAGATGCAGATATTAATTCTCTTAAAATTCCTTTTTCCTTTACAATAGATGCATATGTTTCAATGTTAGCTGCAGTAGGAACCTTTTCAACAAGACCTGTTAAGTAATATAAACCTCCTACTGATTTTAATAATTTTTTCTTTTTGAGCTCATCTGAAACTGATACGGTATCAATAGGATCACTTTTCTCTGATAAAACAATCATTGCATCAAATATTTTTCTATGAGCATCTTTATAGAAATAATGACTTGATCGTAGTAATCCTATTGCTTTATTAGCAGCAGAACCATCAATCATCATTCCTCCGAGAACAGCTTCTTCTGCCTCGATTGATTGAGGTTGTAAATTAATATTGTTGTCTTTTTTATTATCAGCCATATTTATCTGTTAATTTTATCCACAAACTATCAACATCCTAATTGATAGTTCTAATTTGACTAGATTAATACACTTTTTTGGTGGTAACAAGCTTATTCGTTAATATAGAATCCAAACTTACTAAGATAAATCCCAATTTATAGGAGTCTTACCACATTTTGCTAAGTAATCATTCGCTTTTGAAAAATGTTTGCATCCAAAAAACCCATTATTTGCAGAAAGTGGAGATGGATGAGAAGCTGAAAGAACACAATGGACATTTTCGTTTAATATAGAAGAAAAAGACTTTGCTTCATTTCCCCATAACATAAATACCACATTTTCTAAATCTTTCGACAAAACTTTAATAACTGCTTCAGTAAATGTTTCCCACCCTAAACCTTTATGTGAATTTGCTTTGTTAGCCTCAACAGTTAATACCCTATTTAACAATAGGACTCCTTGGTCTGCCCAAGATTGTAAGTTTCCACTATTAGAAATGGCAATATTTAAGTCTGAATTCAATTCTTTATAAATATTTTGTAAAGAAGGAGGAATTTTAGTGTCTTTTTCAACACTGAAACATAATCCATGAGCTTGTCCAGAACCATGATATGGATCTTGTCCTATAATTACTACTTTAACCTTGTTTAAAGGTGTAGAATCAAAAGCATTAAATATTTTTCCAGCATGAGGATATACTGTCTTCTTTTTATATAAATCATGTATATCATTTGTCAGAGATTTCCAATAATCTTTTGAAAACTCATCTTCAAGTGCATAATACCAAGTATCATCAATTATTACGGTTTTAGAATCCTTGATTGGATTTTTAAATGATGTAGATTTTTGTTTTAAATCTAAGAATATATCTGATCCAAATAATTCTTGATTTTGTAAAAGATATTGTTTTTTTACATTAAGATTCTTCGTCAAGAGATTCTTCTGAATTTTTCCAGTTTATTTTTCCTTCAAGATATTCATCAAGAGCAATACTTGTAACTTTTTCCTCTTTATCAAAATCAATATCTTCTCTATGAATCGGTTCTGATAATACCCCTTCTTCTTCTGAAAGTTCGGTATTTTCTTCGATTATTTGTTTTAATACTCTTTCCTGTAGAA
>JAYZKH010000040.1:0-4580 GCA_036163585.1 Fidelibacterota bacterium | reverse complement strand
AGGTGCTTCCTCAGCTGGTAACTCAAATGATGATATACTAGAAGATTCTTCTTCGCGCTTTAAAGCTTGATCAACATTTTCGTTTTCTTCAAGACGCAACATTCTAGAAAGAAATTTAACTCCGCCTGATTCTTCGGAAAAAAGAGTTTGAATATATTTTACAAATTTAAACTTCTTCTTCTCTTTTCCTACTTTGTCTGTAAATGTTTGTTTTTTAGCCATACTTGGTGCTGAAGTTAATGTAGTTCATTAAAAACTCAAATAATTAATTATCATTTATTTTAGATTCTGCAAGATTTCTCATATCTACTACAGAATCATGTTCATCAACAATTTCCTTTCCTAATAAAGTTTCTACCGCATCTTCTAAGGTAATTAATCCTGTAAGAGTGCCAAAATCGTCCTTCACTAAACATAAATGATCTCTATTGTCGATAAACAATTCTAAAACTTTGTCAATTGCATCATTCTCATTTACCCATGGAATTTCTGTAACAATTTCTGACATTCTAGTGCTAAACTGATCTTCTGCTTTTCTATTAATAATATCATAGCGGTTTACCATGCCTACCATATTGTCCAAATTTCCATCAAAAACGGGTATTCTAGTGAAATCAAGAGTATTATGCTCCTCAAGTACCTGTCCAACTGTCATATCCTTATTAAGAGCGAATATAACATTTCTAGGGGTCATCACATCGCTAACTTTGATATCTTTTAGACGGAGAGTATTTTCAATCAAATCAGTTTCTTGTTCTTCTAAAATACCTTCGTCCTCTCCCATCTCTGCCATTGCAATTACTTCTTCTCTTGTAACAGAGGAAGAATCAGAGCCAAAATTAGAGATAAACTCAGCCAATAAAACAAATGGGTATGTCATCCAAATTAATAACTGGATAAAACGTACTGAAATACCAACTAATACCCTCCAGTAGATACTACCTATTGTCTTAGGAATAATTTCAGAAAGAACCAAAATCAAGAAAGTTAATACTCCAGAAGCTATTGCGACATAGGCTTCACCATAAATTTTCAACACCTGTGCACCCACTCCGGCTGCTCCTATTGTATGAGCAAAAGTATTTAAAGTTAAAATAGCTGCCAATGGCCTATTAATATTATCCTTAAATCTCTCTAATATAAGACCACTCTTCTCATCTTCTCTCTTCAGGATTGAGGAGTAAGAACTTGGAGTAGAGAGCAATACTGCCTCTAATAAAGAGCAAATAAATGAAAGAAATAATGCTAAACAAAAATAGGTAATTAAAAGGGTGTGCATTTCTCTTATTTAAACACTTTCCTTGCAATCAAATCTAAGAGATAAAAATGTGCCAAAGCAGCTAATTCAAACCCAAGAATATGGTAAGGATCCTGTAATATAAAAATATTATCAGCGATTGGTGCTGCTGCTAAATACATATAATTAGCACCATTTCCAACAATAGTATTCACTTGACTGACAATTACGACGATAAGTTGTAAATATATAAAAGAAGTCCACCATGCATTTTTCCTCAGCCTAAAACCATAAAACATCATAAGAAATATAGGCACGATAAATAACATTGAGTGTCCTACATAATAATCAAAAATGTTCCAAGTAGATGTCCCTCCTGTAAATTCTGGTGTCAGTATGGAATGAATAAAGCCAACAATACCGAAGAAATAGAGGAATTCAAACAATATTTGCTTACGATAAAACACTACTACTCCTGCTAAAATACCAGAAATACTACATAGTTGAAGCGGTAAATCCGTAGCTAATATGTAATTATCAGATAAAATAGGTGATATTTGATTTGCAAATTTTACTCCTAACTGATAAACACCCATCCCATAGAGCATATAATTCCTATGCTCTTCAGAAAGTTTTTTACCAATAACTAGCATAAAAGGGACAAATAAAAGAGCAAAAAATACCCCATTCCACCAAAACTGCCCTCCAATCTCTGGAGCCCAATGTTCAACTGCCATACTGTTATTCCCCTTTCTTCATTCTGTTGCAAATATCTGTTTATCGTCTTTAAACGACTTAAATTCTAAAGCATTTCCACAAGGATCAAGAAAGAACATTGTCGCTTGTTCTCCTGGCTCTCCTTCAAAACGAATTCTTGGCTCGATAATAAACTGAATATTATGGCTGACTAGACGATCACGTAATTCATGCCATTGATTCCAGGTTAGAATAACCCCAAAATGACTTGCAGGAACATTGTCTCCATCGACGGGATTAGTCTCAATAGACTCTTTATCATCTACTAAATGTGCGACCACTTGATGTCCAAACATATCAAAATCAATCCAACGATCAGATGTTCTACCAATACCGCATTGTAATATATCTTTATAGAATGATTCAGTGGTATCTAAATCTGTTACCGGAAATGCTAAATGGAAAGGCCTCATTGAACAAATATTAAGGATTATAACACATCAATCCAAGAATTAATTAGACTTCAAGTGCTAGTTTATATTATCCCTGTATCTCCTTATATAAGTGAAAATGCAATTATATCATTAACAAATTTTTTATTATATTTCTCTGATGTCACTACATCATTATGGCCTGCACCTTCATATATTTTATGCGATGCATTTAAATGATCTTTTAAAAACAATGCTGCATGTTTTGGTATAATATTATCTCTATCGTTTATAATGCATAATACATTATCAGGCCCGCTAAAATGAGGTTGATCGTAGAATCCTTGCCACGAATTACGATAATTCAAAAATTCCTTTAGAAATTTTGGATCTTCCCTCACAGTCTTTGTCCAAACTTGATGTTGAACTTCTTTAGGTGTATGGCTTGTAAAAAACATAGGTTGGGTAACCCAATATGGCATATATCCACCAAACATTAACCCCATCATCATTTTTTTAAATCTTTTTTTAATAAAATTGCTTTCTTTCTTCTCGTTCTGAGAGGAAATCCCTGATGCAACAATAATCAATTTATCAATTTTCTCCCCTAATTCATAAGCAACATACCCTGCAAAAAGACCACCTAAACTATGTCCTACCATGACTATCTCTCTATCTGGATATTTTATCATAATATCCTTAACACCATTGATTGCAGAATCAAAGGCTGCCTCCATAGTAGTAAAATCTAAATCTATGAGTGAATAATGGATATCTTTCTCGTCTAAAAGAGGTTTGATAGGCCCCCAAAAAAACGATCTAATACCAATTCCGTGAAAAAAAATAAAATGTTTCATTTTAATATAATTTTAAAGAAATGTGCCCGGAGCCGGACTCGAACCGGCACGGAGTTTAAGCTCCGAGGGATTTTAAGTCCCTTGTGTCTACCAATTTCACCACCCGGGCAACACATTTTTCCTGAGGCGTCGGTCGGATTCGAACCGACGAATAGCGGTTTTGCAAACCGATCCCTTAGACCGCTTGGGTACGACGCCAATTTTCAACTCAAAAACGTGAAAATATAGATATTTAGAGAGTTAATTCAAAGTCATTAACGAGCATTCCAGGACAATTAGTTTCTCCTGGGTCTCTACCAACATAAGTATCTATTACTGGTCGACCTAAAACTTTGTTTCCAACTGCTTCTAAATTATCCCCAAAAAAATTATAAAAAGAATCGTCAAAACGCATAGTCTTAATTGGAGCAACCATTTCTCCATTTTCTACCCAATAACATACATATCGGGTTAATCCTGTAATTCTACCTCCTAAATTATCGCTCCAATTTAAATAATGAATATTGGAGAGAAATAATCCAGTATCTAATGCTTTTAATTTATCGCTATCGTCTAACAATCCTCCATGGACAGATGGAGAACGTAAATATTCGCCCATACCCCACGAATTATCATCTTCAGCATAATTTGACACAAGATTATACTCTTTTGCTGTTTTAGAGTTAATTAAAGCACTTTTAAAGGCACCTTCAGAAATAATTGGAATCGTATCTGACACCTCTCCTCTTGTATTGAATGGAGCAGTAGTCATATTTTCAAATGATTCATCCAGAGAAAATAAAGGAGATAATGTCTTATTTTGATCTCTCATCTTAATAAGACAACTTGATCCTTTTCTTATGGAAGATTCGCTAACACCATTCCAAGAAAACATATCGATAAAATCAGCAACAGCGAAAGGTTCAAACCATGTTCTGTATTTGCCTGGTTTGAGCTCTATTCTTGGCTTATTCATCAATGATAATTGATGTGATGCTTCTCTATAAATATGGTTAAAATCAGACTCATTCCAGTTTGAATGTGGATATAACACTTTTACCATATTCTCTTTTTCATCAATTAGAGAAAAATCAAACAAAAAAGAATCTTTTTCAAACCAATGTTTTGTTCCATTGGAAGTGCAACAACCACGGAAAATTTTTCCAGAACTCCATACCCCTGTTAATACATTTTTATCAATAACTCCCATCAGAGAATCAAGGATTTGGTCTCGTGCAGGCAAATTCCCTAATGCATCAATTTCTACAGAATCAAATTTATCAGGAAAAACAACATTGTTATTGGATGGAGTTGCATCAAATGATGATCTTAAAACATCAATTTCTCGAGTTAAATTCTTAACAGAAAAATCAATATCTG
>JAYZKH010000039.1:0-18918 GCA_036163585.1 Fidelibacterota bacterium | reverse complement strand
ATTTGTACAGTCTGATTTCTTAAATGAAATTGATGAAAACACATTAAAAATCAATAAATATAAAAGTGTTTATACTAAACGTATTGTCAATTCAGCCAATGGTAAATCAGTGAAGGTTTCAAGAACTGTAACCGAATTTGATGATTTTTCAGTTGGTGATATGGTACAACATAATCTTTTTGGCATTGGAACAATTATAGTACTTAGTGGATCAGGTGAAAATCAAAAAGTTGGCATAGAATTCAAAGATGGATTAAAAAAGAAGTTGATTGTAAAGTATGCAAACCTAAAAAGGATAGACTAGAAAATTTATTTAATGTAATTTGAATTATGGAAAAATTAATACCATGCAGATTTCATGTGGAAGTTGGTTCAGTTTTAAAATCTGAAGGCTTACGTACAACAAAACAACGTCTTGATATATGGGATGAATTATGTGCGACTGATGAACATCGCGATATTGAAAATATCTTATCTGATTTAAAAAGAAAGAAGATAAATGTATCAAGAGCAACTCTTTATAGAACAGTTGATGTGTTAGTTAAGCATGGTTTATTAAAGAAAATTTCTTTGTCTAATGGTAAGACTCTTTATGAACACAACAGAAAATCTATTAACCCAAAACATGATCATATCTTATGTGAAGATTGTGGTGAAATTTTTGAATTTTTTGATCATAATATTTCTGCTATAGAAGATAAAATTGCCAAAAAATTGAATATTAAAGTTACAAAAAGAGTTCATCAAATTTCTGGTACTTGCAATAATAGTAAATGTTCACATTCTACTACTTAATTTTTTAAATGAAATCTGTCTTTATTAATAATTTAGTTTCTGATATGAGGCTGCAGGGCTTCTATTTATGTATTGAAAAGAGAATACGTAGAAAAAGAGATGGATCCCCTTATATTGACTTATTGTTGCAAGATAAATCTGGTGTAATAAGAGCAAGAATATGGGATAATGTTGATAAGCTTATAAAAAAATTTGATACTGGTGATCCTATTGTTTTAAAAGGGGTGACTTATAGCTATGGAGACAATCTTTTTATTAAAATAAAAAATATTAATAAAGCTTCTATTAATAAATACAGAAAATATGGATTCAAACCATCTGATCTAATTCCAACATCAAAACTTAATGTAAAGCAATTATGGATTCAGCTTCAAAAAGAAATTAAAACAATATCAAAACCTCATTTTAAAAAGTTAGTTACCAAAATCTTATCAGATCATAAACAAAAATTTCAAATTTATCCTGCAAGTATTTCTTTTCATTATAATTATCAACATGGACTTTTGGAACAAACTGTTTCATTAATGAAAATTGCCAAATTATTAGCAAGAAATTATGCGGTTAATTCCGATTTGTTATTAACAGGAGCTTGTCTACATCAGATTGGGAAATTATACTCTATAAATGTTGGTTTTTCAGATGAAAAAAATAATTCAAAACAACTGGTTGGAAATGCAATTTTATCACGTGATATTGTGAATAAATATATAAATGGAATAAAGAATTTTCCTGAAGATGATAAAATTCAACTAGAACACTTAATATTGTCTTATCAAGGAAGAAGAGAGTGGCAGAGTCCTGTTGAACCTCAAACAATAGAAGCAGTCTTATTGCATACAATTAATTATATGGATTCTCAGATAAATTTTATGAGCAAAGATGAAAAATAAAGTAATTCTTTTATTTTTTACTGAAATTATTTTTTGTCAAAACATATCTTATGATTTATCAAATCAATTTGGGATTGAATTAGACAATAATGAAATTATATGGAATTATGATCAGAAATTTGATCAGTTATTAATTGATTCATCATCAAAGTATTTTAAACAAAAATTTCATTCTTTTGATTTTGATGATATCAAGATTGATTCAACTTACACAAAAAGTAAATTTTCTTATGAATTTGGTGATTATGGTTTAGACATTTTGAATATTGGTTTAAAAAAATATTCTGAGGATAGCGATTTTCAATTTTTAGGTCTTAAGAAAAGTTTTTTTGGAAATTACTCTGAATTTGCAGATGCAAATAGCAGTCCATTAAGTCTTTTGTATAAGATTGATTATTCAAAAAATTTTAAAAAACATTCAATGACATTTTCTTTGGGATATTTCAAAACAAATTCTGATTTTTTATTTGACACAATAGAAGATAATTCAAATAATAGAGAATTTTCCGATTTTATCTCTTTAACCTTGGTTGATAAATTTGAAAAAGGTCTATGGAATTATGCATTTGAATTCAATCATATTACAAAACATGATAAACTCTTTTTATTAGAAGAATTGTTAGATAGTGACATTGATATCAATAGGAATATTCTTAAAATTAATGCAGATAATGATAAAAATGTTTCCTTGGAGTTATCTTTGGATAACAAATTTTATTTTGATTTAAGATCAAATCAAACAATTGATGATCCTTTACAATCTTATAGCCAAAATTCTCTCCATCTAATTAGTAAAAATACTTTTAAATCATCAAATATTAGATATGGATTTGATTATTTCACAGGTAGTGCTCCTTATACAGTTGATGGTAATGGTAGGTCTGATATTGAAGAAGTATTGCCAAATTTCTATTATGAACTAAACCATATTTTTGGTAATCAAGCTTATTCTATTTCGTTGGATATGATAAATAAACCAACAACATTTTTATTTGATAATCCTAATTATCAAGATATAGAAACTTGGAATACGATTAATTTGAGTTATAACTTTTTTGCTGGTTTCATTTTAAAAACCAATCTAAAATGGATTGAAGCATCTGATATAACGGTATACAATAAAGATAGTAATTCTTTTTTTACTACTTCTGATGATTTATTATCATTAAACACAAAATTTGCAATATCATTTAATGATAATCATAATATTGATTTAACATATTATCGTAATTTCTATGATAGTATAATTAGTTCAAATCGTTCAGATATAATTAACATTAATTACCATTTTCAAACATCCCTAGTTAATCAAAAATTAGGTGTAGATGGAAGAATATCTTTAGCTTACTATTCAGATAATAATTCAGAATTTTCATTTGATTATTTTAGAAACATTCCAATTATTGGTAATAGTTTTGAAGAGGATAAAAATTATAGTATTGGAGTCAATGTTGATGTGTCAATTGCAGATGTCATTTTAACTTTTCGTGTCAATAATTTACTTCATCGTTTGCCTATTGATGGTAATTATTCAATGAAAACACATGAACTATTTAATCCAATAAATAGTTTGATGTCATTTGGTATTTTATGGGAATTTGATGATTAGAATTCTTATTCTATAATCAAACATATTTTCATAAATTTATATCCATAATGTATAACAATAATCCAGTATCCACACTCAATGGAAATGTCACTTTAGTTTTGAATGCAAGCTATATTCCTTTAGCTGTATGCTCATCAAAAAGAGCATTATGTCTTTATTTTCTTGATAAAATTGATATCATTCATAATTATAATGATTATGTTCACTCTCCATCAATGAAAGTAAAAATTCCTAGTGTAGTAAAGCTTAAACGATATGTTAAGCACAATAATTTAGATGTTGTTTTAAATAGAAAAAATTTATTAGTACGAGATAACTTTTCTTGTCAATATTGTCTTTCAAAATCTCACTTAACTGTTGATCATATACTTCCTAAAGAAAAGGGAGGGTCTGATTCATGGGAAAATTTAATTATAGCTTGTTCTTCATGTAATTCAAAGAAGGGTAATAGAACCCCTAAAGAGGCAAATATGAAACTTATGAAGCAAGCAAGAAAACCAAATAGATTTATTTATTTTAAACAATTTGTTAAACAAAAGAATATAGATTGGGAAGATTATATATTTTCTAGTAAGAATTGATATGAATACAAAAAGAATATTAAGCGGAGTACAGCCATCAGGTTTATTACATATTGGTAATTATTTTGGAATGATTAAGCGTATGATTGATTTTCAGGAATCATCAGATCTGTTTTGTTTCATTGCCAATTATCATTCATTAACCTCTTTAAATGATAAGGAAGAGCTTAAAAGAAACACTTTCACTTCTTTTTGTGATATATTAGCATTAGGTCTTGATCCTTCAAAGTCTACGATTTGGGTACAATCTCATGTTTCAGAAGTCACTGAATTAGCCTGGATATTATCCAATTTTACTGGTGTCGGAATGATGGAACGATCTACATCTTATAAAGATAAAATTAGTAAAGGATTAAAACCGAATATGGGATTATTTTCTTATCCAATTTTGATGGCATCTGATATATTATTGTTTCATTCTGATATTGTTCCAGTTGGGAAAGATCAAAAACAACATTTAGAAATGACTCGAGATATTGCAATAAAATTTAACAATTCTTTTGGTGATGTTTTAACTATACCAGATATTGATATTGATGAGAATACCAATATAGTTACTGGTATTGATAATCAAAAAATGAGCAAATCTTATAATAATGCTATTGCAATTTTTGGTGATGAAAAAAATATGAAAGATCAAATAATGAATATTGTTACAGATTCTGCAGGACTGAATGAACCAAAAGACATTGATACACCATTATTCAAGATTTATTCATTATTCTTAGATAAGAATCAGGTTAAAGAACTTAAAGAAAGGTATAATACTCCTGGATTAAAATATATGGATATTAAAAATGAACTTTTTGAATGTATCATGGAATATTTTTCTGATGAAAGATCTAAAAGAGATGAATATCTCAATAATCCTGATAGTGTTTATGATTTAATGAAATTAGGTCAAGAAAAAGCGAAAATTGTAGCTGCAGAAACACTGGAAGATGTAAAAAAATCAATTGGAATGCTTTAAATGTTTAATGTAAAGCTTGAGAATTTTGAAGGCCCTTTAGATTTACTACTTTATTTTATTAAAAGAGATAAAATTGATATTTATGATATTCCTATATCAAAAATTACTAAAGAATATATTCAAACCATAAATCGTGCAAAAAAACTGAATGTTGCTATCGCAGGAGAATTTATTTTAATGGCATCGATATTAACTCGCCTTAAAACAAGAATGCTTCTTCCTAGGAAAGAAGATGAAGAAGGTCTTGATATTGACGATCCACGTAGTACTTTGGTTGATCAATTGGTGCAATATAAAACATTTAAGAATATTGCCAATCAACTACGAATAATCCAGAACGATAATAAAGATATTTTTTATCGTCCTGATGATATTAATCTTTCAGATATAGAACATAATCCAACTGAATTTTTAAGAGAGGTATCATTATTTGATATATCTAAAATATTTAAAGAAGCACTTTCTAATGCTCCAATAGATGACACTTTTTATATTGAAAGACAGCCTATTTCTCTTACAGAACAAAGACAATTTATAATTTCTAATTTTGACAAAAAAGGCACTCTTTTATTGAATAAACTGGTAAAAGAATTGAACAATAAATTAGAAATTATTGTAACATTTTTGGCATTGTTGGAAATGATTAAAACGGGTGAGATTATTTGCAAACAAAAAGATATCTTTGGTCAAATTGAAATAAAATTAAACATAACTGCTAAAGCATAATGAATAACGAATTAATTATTGAATCATTACTATTTGTTTTATCTCAACCCTTGAAACAGTCAGATTTGAAAAAAATATTTGATAATGGAGATACTCCATCTTTAAAAGATGTTGTGGATAATCTTAATAAAAAATATGCTAATCATGCTTTTGAAATTGCAAATGTAGGTGAAGGATATATGCTTATAACAAAAAAAGAGTTTGAACCATTTATTTCAAAGATTTTACCAGGTAAAAAACTTATGCTATCAAATGCAAGCCTAGAAGTACTAGCTATTATCGCTTATAAACAACCGGTTAATAGGCTTGATATTGAATCTATTCGAGGGGTTGATTGTAAAGGAGTTATCAAAAATTTATTAACAAAAAAATTGATTAGAATCAAAGGAAGAGATGATAGCATTGGAAAAGCTTTATTGTACTGCACTACAGAAGAATATCTCAAACATTTTGGTTTAAAAGATTTATCTGAAATGCCTAAACATAATGAGATATCTGAAATAGTTAATTCTGATGAGGATAAAATAAGTAGTGAAACTATTTAAATTTGTCGCTGCTTCTGGAATTCTTTCTAGAAGAAAATCTCAAGAATCTATTAAATCAGCACTTATTACAGTAAATGATATCCTTGTATTAGACCCTTTTGTTGATATTAATCCTGAAAAAGATATAGTCAGATTTGATCAACAGATAATAAAGTTTAATCAGGAATTCTTTACTATTGTTCTAAATAAGCCAAAAGGGTTTATTTGTTCAAAAAATGATGAATTAAATAGAAAAACAGTCTTTGATTTAATTCCCAATAAACCTCCTCTCAATTATGTTGGAAGATTAGATAAAGATACTACTGGCATAATTTTATTTACTAACAATGGAAAATTATCTGAGTTTTTAACACATCCAAGGAACAAAATTCCTAAAGAATATATTGCTGAAACTGCTACAAGGATTAAAGAATCTGATATCAAAAGAATTGAAAAAGGTATTTTTATCGGATCAGGAGATAGAGGTAAAGCAAAAATTGTCTCTCAAAAGAAAGTAAAAGATACATTTTTCATTAATATGATTCTTAGGCAAGGAAAAAAGAATGAAATAAGACGGATTTTTAAGTTTTCAGACATAAAGTTGATTTCGCTGAAGAGAATAAAATTTGGCGAAATTACTTTAGAAAAATTAAAAGAAGGTTCTTGGAGAGAATTATCAGAAAAAGAGAAGAAATATTTAGAAAAAATTAGTCGAAAATGAGAAGATTTAAAAATGTTGGCATTTATTTAAAGTAAGACTAACTTTCTGAGCAATTTTATGGTTATAACAATTGATGGACCTGCAGGAGTTGGAAAGACAACAACTGCTAAAAAACTAGCAAAAAAGCTAGAATTTAGATATTTGGATACTGGTGCTATGTATCGATCAATTACTTATTTTTTTATTAAAAATAATGTCGATATTAACTCAGAGGATATGATAATCAATTTTCTAGATTTATTGGATTTAAATGTTAGTTTTCCAATTGATGGCCAAACAAAAATTGTATTAGATGGTAATGATATCAGTAATGATATCAGAAATAAAGAAGTTACTGACAATGTAAGTAAAGTCAGTGCTTTAGAGAAAGTAAGAGAGAAAACAGTGAAATTGCAGAAAGATATTGTTAATAATAGAAACTTTGTCGTTGAAGGAAGAGATATCGGTACAGTTGTCTTTCCAAATGCTGAACATAAATTTTTTCTAACAGCAGATTATGATGTTAGAGCAAAGAGGCGTTCAAAAGACTTTAATAAAGTTGATGAAAATCTTCAACTAGACGATATTAAAAAAGATTTGATAGAACGAGATACAATAGATAGCAATAGAGTTCTTTCTCCTCTTAAGAAAGCAGAAGATGCAATAGTGATTGATACATCTAATTGTACTATTGATGAACAAGTTAATGAAATATATAACTATATTAAGAGAGTATAAAAAAGTATGAATGAAAAATTATTAAATGAAAATTTAGAAGAAACAACACAAGAAGAAATTGTTGTAGAGGCTAGCGATGGTTCAACAGATGAACAAAAGCCAATAGAAGAACCAAAAGATACATCTAGTAAAACAATCAAAGATTATTTAAGTAAAGATCTGTTTAAAGATGTTAAAATTATATCTCATGATGATGTTGAAAATTCTGAACATTCTGATTCATTAACTACTACTGAGTATGATAATACTTTCAAAGATATTTCAGAAAATCAGATTATATCAGCAAAAGTAATTGGAATTAGTGAATCTGATATTATGGTTGATATTGGTTTTAAATCAGAAGGACTTATTAATAGATCAGAATTTGATGAAAAAGATTTACCAGAAATTGGTTCAAATATTGATATTTTTCTTGAAAAATTTGAAGATACCGATGGGAATATTACTCTTTCAAAATACAAAGCTGATTTTATCAAGAGATGGGATGAGTTAAAAAATCTTTGCGATTCAGGAGAACCAGTTAAAGGTAAAATAATTAAAAGAGTTAAAGGTGGAATGGTGGTGGATCTTGGTGTGATTCAAGCATTTTTGCCTGGTTCTCAAGTTGATGTTCAGCCAGTAAAGAATTTTGATGAATTTTTAAACCAAGAATTTGATTTTCAAATTGTTAAAGTTGATGAAATGAGAAAAAATCTTGTTGTTTCGAGAAAAGCTATACTTCAAGAATCTTTGAATGAGAAGAGAGAAGAAATTATGAGTCAGATTAAAGTTGATGGAAAAATTTCTGGCATAGTAAAGAACATTACTGATTTTGGTGCTTTTGTTGATTTAGGTGGTATAGATGGATTAATACATATTACAGATTTTTCTTGGGGAAGAATTAATCATCCATCAGAAGTAGTATCAATTGGAGATAAAGTTGAAGTCAAAGTTATTGAATATAATGAGGAAACATCACGTATTTCTCTTGGAATGAAACAGTTAGTAAGCAATCCTTGGGAAAAAATTGCTGAAAAATATAATGTTGGTGACATTAGTTCAGGTAAAATTGTGAGTATTATGAACTATGGTATTTTTGTTGAAGTTGAAAAAGGTATAGAAGGATTGATCCATATATCAGAAATTTCTTGGAAGAGGAATATTGAAAATTTAGAAAATATATACAAAGTAGGAGATAATATAGAGTCTAAGATTCTATCTATTGATATTGCAGATCAAAAGATTAGTTTAGGAATTAAACAATTAACTCAAGATCCTTGGGAAAAAGTTGCAACTAAATTTTCAGTAGATGATAAAGTCAATGGAACTATATCTAATACTACAAAATTTGGTGCCTATGTTGATTTAGGAGACGATATTGAAGGTTTTATAAGAAATGTTGATTTGCATTGGACAAAAAATATTGGACATGCTAAGCAGCTACTTAATAAAGATGAAAATGTTGAAGCAATTGTTTTGGAGATTGTCGATAAAGATAGAAAGATCTTTTTAGGTATGAAACAACTTAGTGAAAACCCTTGGTCTGATATCAAAAAGAAATATGAGTCTGGACAAAAAATTCAAGGCATTTTCAATAATTCAAATGATTCTGGCATGATCATCGATCTTGATGATGATGTTGAAGGTTTTATTCCGATAGATAATATTTCAAAAAAGCTAAGAAAAAATTATTTATCATCAATTAAGCAAGGAGATTCTGTTGATCTTTTAATAGTTGAAGTGAACGAAAAAGAAAAAAGAATTACTTTAATGCTTGATCAACCTGATGAAGACTAATATAACTAGAAAAATAAATAATATTAATATTCCTCAATCAAGGAGGATATTCTATTCATTTTTAATAGCATTTATTTTCTGGTTTTTTATTAAGAGTGAAGATAGTTACCTTGTGACTCAAAAAATTCCTTTAGTTGCTAGAAATCTACAAGAACAGAAAACATATAAAGAAGAAGTACCTGATTATATTACTGTTACAATGAAAGGGCCTGGAAGATCATTTATATGGCTACAATTTTTTGAAAACTTTTATGATGATTACAAAGCAATTCTTGATTTAAGCAGTATTGCTGATGAATACAATTTTGACTTGAATAACTATTACAGGGAAAATCCTACAAAAATAGTATTACCAACATCATTAGAATTAGAATTTGTAGAGGTGGTTTCACCTAGAAACATTGTAATAAATTTAGATCAATACTTAGTAAAAAAAGTTCCAATTCAATCACAAATATTTGTTTCAACACAGGCAGGATATGTGCAAGTTGGAAATCCAGTATTTTCACCAGATTCTATTAGTATTGGTGGACCACAGGAAGTAGTAGATAATATTAGATCTGTAAATAGTCAGAAAGATACTTTATTAGAATTAAATGCATCTATAGAAAGAGAACTATCAATTATTAATCCAAATAAGTTAGTTGACTTTGATCCAAAGAGAGTACAAGGATATGTTAATATTCAACCAATTAGTGAAACAATTATCACATCTATTCCTGTAAATTTGATTAATAAACCAAATGATGTTGAAGTATTTGTTAATCCTTCTACAGTATCATTAACTATCATTGGAGGTCTTAACCAAGTTGCCAATACTCTTCCTGAAGATATTTTGGTTACGATTGATTTTAATGATTGGAAACCTGATAAGCAGTTTTATTCACCTACTATAGATATACCAAATAGTATTTTTAAATGGGAGAATCTATCTCCAAATAATTTAGAAATTCTTGTTGTTGATAGAGAAGAACCAATAAAAGAAAATTAAATTGATCATTCTTGGAATAGAGACATCTTGTGATGAGACAGGTGTAGCAATTTGTCAAGATTATAAGATTCTTGCTAGTTACAATAAAACACAACATATACATAAAGATTACGGTGGTGTTGTACCAGAAATAGCATCAAGAGAACATGAAAAATTTTTGCCTATAATTACTAAAAAAGTTCTTGATGAATCAAATTTAGATTATTCTAATTTAGATGCAATTGCTGTTACAAATGGTCCAGGGTTAATGGGATCTCTTTTATCTGGTGTATCATTTGCCAAAGGACTTTCTCAAGGTTTGAATATACCAATAATTCCAGTTAATCATCTTGAAGCACATCTAAATTCTGTTTTTATTGAATTTCCTAATCTGAAACCTCCTTTTATTAATCTTTTAGTATCTGGAGGACATACACAGCTTTGGATGGTGAAATCTAATTTTAAATATGAATTATTAGGTGAAACATTGGACGATGCATGCGGTGAAGCATTTGATAAAGGTGCTAAAACATTAGGTTTAAATTATCCTGGAGGACCAGAAGTAGAAAAAGTTTCCAAGGAAGGTGATAGAAAATTAATTGAATTTCCTCGTCCAATGATAAATGATAAAAGTTATAATTTTAGCTTTAGTGGTTTAAAAACTGCTTTGATTAACTATATTAAAAATAATAAAGAATATAATTTATCAGATGTTGCAGCAAGCTATCAAGAGGCTATTGTTGACACATTAGTTTTTAAATTAGATTATGCAATGAAAAATTTTAAAGTTAATACAGGTATTATTTGTGGAGGAGTTGCAGCAAATAGTCGATTGAGAGACAAGCTGAATGAACTAAATAAAGATATTCTTTTTCCTTCATTAAAATATTGCACTGATAATGCTGATATGATTGCATTTTTAGCGATGAAAAAAGCTGAAAATAGAGATATTCAAAGTAATATGAATTTCTCTGCCTACTCAAGAGGAATTGTTCTTTAGCTATGAATTTTGATATGAATAAATATGGTTGGTTTGGGTTTTCTTTATCAGTTTTTATAGCGATAGGTGCAGCAATTTATATCAACATGGTTAATTCTTCTGTAGAAATAAATGAGATTATAGATAACAATTCTACTGATATAATTAAATCAGAGATTCCAGATTATCAAGTAGATATAGCAATCAAGAATGTTATCATATATCCAAATTGGGATAACAAAAATTCTTTATATGTTGATATTGATATTGCAAATATTAACGGAAATGAAAAAGTACAAATCAGTCTTTCAAATGGTAATAATTTGATTGGATCAGACCAGATTTTATTACGACCTGAACAAAAAACATATTCTCAATCATTTTTATTAGAAGAGAGTGTTGATTTTGATTCAAAATTCTATGTCAAAATTTCTAGTTTGAAATTTGAAAAAGATATTGAAAACAATAGATACAGTTTTAATGTCAATTTGGAAGAAGAAGATTTGAAAGTGGCATTGATAACTGGAAATTTAAATTTCAACTCAATGGCTATCATCAAATATCTTCCGGAAACATTTGATCATTTCTTAGTTGATCCCACTACAGGTATTCATGACTTTAAAAATTTTTGGTTTACAAATTATGATCTTTTAATAATGGACAATTTTCCAAACTATTCCATATCTGATAAATGGTTAGAATTATTTGCTAGAAAAATTTATTCTCAAAACACCGGTTTAATTTTGTTTCTTGGAAAAGACCAGAATTTTGATTCCTTAGTTAAAATTAGTCCCCTTTTCGGATTGAAAGTTAAATCTGAAGATGATATGAATAAGATATCAAACAGAGTATTGTTTGAGAAAGATCAGTTTAAGTCTATTTTGATTAATAATATAAATCTTTATAAAGACTTTTTTAATGAAGACAGTGATTATATTTCTCAATCTTTTGAATGGTTGTTAGATAATAAAGAACTAAACTATGATTTCTTTCTTGGAAGTGAACACTATCAAATTAATGATAAAATTTTTATTTATGGTTTTTCAGACCGTATTAATTCACAGAAAAAAATATTTACTGCAAAAATTTCTATTAATAATGAATATGTATATAATAAAAAACTGTATTTGAACCCAATATCAAATTATTATTTTACACAGATTGCTATTAGTGATATTGGGGATTATAATATAGAAATTGTGGATGAAAATGATTTTATAATTGAAACGATTGCTATCAATATTCCAGAAGAATTGAGTAAATTATAAGAAATGATAGCACTAAAAAAAATTCGCGATGATCAATCTCTCGTTGAAGAAGGGATATCAAATAAAGGAGAATCTGTCAACTTAGGTGACATTGTTAAATTTGATTCTGAATTACGAGATTTAACAAAAAAATTGAATGACCTTCAATCAGAACAAAATAGAAAATCAAAAGAAATTGGAAAATTAAAATCTGAAAATTCCGAAGATAAATCCATTTTTAGTGATCTCAAAAAATTATCTAATGAAGTAAAAGATTTGGAAAGTATCCATCGTATCAAATCTGAAGAATTCAGAAGTATGCTTCTTCAGATTCCAAACATTCCTCATGAATCTGTTCCAATAGGAAAAGATCCTGATCAAAATGTTGTTTATAAAGATTGTTTATCTAAAAAAGAATTTACTTTTGAACCTAAGAGCCATGTAGATCTTGTGAAAAATCTAGATTTGATTGATTTTGAAGCAGGGGCAAAAATTAGCGGTGCAGGATTTCCTTTATACAAAGGGAATGGAGCTTTGCTTGAGAGATCATTAATTAATTTTATGATTGATTACAATCTAAAAAATTATGACTATACAGAAATTTTCCCACCTTTTTTGGTAAGACCTGATTCGGCGACGACTACTGGACAATTGCCAAAATTCAATGAAGATATGTATTATATTGAAAAAGATGATTTATATTTAATCCCAACCGCTGAAGTTCCTCTTACAAATATCCATAAAGATGAAATATTAAATTTAGAAGATTTGCCAAAATACTATTTAGCATATTCAGGTTGTTTTAGAAGAGAGGCAGGCTCTTACGGTAAAGATACAAGAGGATTATTAAGAGTACATCAATTTAACAAGGTAGAATTAGTAAAATTTGTTCATCCTAATGATTCTTATACTGAACTTGAAACTTTAACTGAGCAGGCATCAAAAATTCTTGAGATGTTAGAATTAGATTATAGAATTGTTGAATTATGTAGTGGAGATTTAAGTTTTGCAGCTTCAAAGTGTTATGATTTAGAAGTATGGGCACCAGGAGAGAAAAAATGGTTAGAAGTTTCTTCTTGTAGCAATTTTGAGGATTTTCAATCCAGAAGAGGTAATATAAGATTTAGAGATGAAGATAATAAAACTAATTATGTTCATACTCTGAATGGTTCTGGTCTTGCAACACCAAGAGTTCTGGCAGCACTAATTGAAACACATCAAAAAGAAGATGGTTCAATTAGTATCCCATCATCTTTGCAGCCTTATACTGGGTTGGCGGAGATTAAGTAGTTGAGAAAAATTTGGCTTAGTATCAATATTCTTTTTTGGACACTAATCTTCGGTATATCATCTATGATTTCTATTAAAATTTCTAGAGATAAAACTAACTTTAAATATTATAGCGTAAAATGGTCAGAATTTTTGATTAGAATATCTGGAGTAAAGTTAGAGATAAATGGTAAAGAAAATATTAGAGATGATAAAAACTATATTTTTGCACCAAATCATGCTTCTTTCATAGATTTTCCAGTTCTTTTTGTTTCTGTTGCCAGATATTTAGTGTTTGTTGCAAAGAAAGAATTAAAAAGAATTCCAATTTTTAATTCGATATTAGATACCTCAGGGTGTGTTTTTGTAGATAGAGAAAACACTAAAAGAGCAGTCGAATCTTTAAATGAATTAAAAGTAGATATAAAGAATACTCCACGATCTATTGCAATCTTTCCAGAAGGAACTCGTTCAGAATCTCTTGAGTTGGGTGATTTCAAGAAGGGTGCAGCTGTATTAGGTATTAACACTGGCTTGCCAATTGTTCCAGTGTATATTGATGGTTCTTTTAATTGGTGGAATGCAAATTTTAAGAATAATTCTAATAAAATTGTCGTTAATTTTGGGGAACCTATTTTAACAAAAGATATAAACTATAATGAGCGTGAAAATCTTACTCAGTTGATTAAAAACGAAATAATTGGATTAAAAGAAAATGCAAAATAGTTATCAATTAGAAAATGTTATACACAAAATAGAAGATTTTAAGAATAATTCTAAAAGAATAGTATTCACTAATGGTGTATTTGATTTGCTTCATGTTGGTCATGTTAGATATTTAAATGAAGCAAAGAACATCGGAGATATACTTGTCGTAGGAATCAACTCTGATGATTCAGTTAAAAAGATAAAAGGACCTTCTAGACCAATTAATACTATGGGGGATAGAGCACGAATCTTGTTGGCTTTAAAATCTGTAGACTATGTAATTAGCTTTGATGAAGAAACTCCCTTGAATTTGATTAAAGAAGTTATGCCTAATGTTTTAGTCAAAGGAGGAGACTATGAAATTAAAGATATTGTTGGATCTGAAGAGGTTATCAAAAATGGAGGTTTAGTTAAATCTCTTCCTTTTCATCAGGGATATAGTTCCACACGATTTATTAATCAAATAAAAAAACAGTGACTTGATTGTCATTCAGTTTAAATATAATTTGGCACGTTTTATGAAAAAAATTAAACTACATTTACTTGCAATATTATTTCTAGGAAATATGTTCGCTCAAGATGTAATAAATGGTAATGAAAAAAAACCATTTATGAATACGAGCGATGCTGCTTTTTCTTCTACAATTAATAATATTTCACCAATCTTAAATGAAGCAAAACAATTTCTTTCAGATGCAGTTATTGCAGATATTAATCAAGATACAATCGAAGTAGTCTATAATATTAAAAGAATTTTTGATCTTTTATCTGATGTAGAACAAATTGGTGTTCGTAATGAACTTGATAAAATTGAATTTGAAAAATTTCAAGATGATTTTATTAAAGCTTATTCTAATAGACTAAACACTTTAGAGAATTCTAGTCAGATATTGAATGCCGAACTTATTAGACAACAAATTATAGATATGGCAGATGAAAATGAATCAGTTGAGATGGGAACAACCAAATTCACTGTTCTTGATGATCGAGAAGGTCACATTCCATTAGTTACTAATTCTCAAGTAGAAAGTTACATTCGTTATTTTCAAGGCAAAGGCCGAAAAGGTTTCAATATTTGGCTTAGAAGATATGTACAATATAAAGATATAATATTGCCAATCTTGGAAGAAAATGATCTTCCTGAAGAATTGATTGTTGTTTCTATGATTGAATCTGGATTTGATCCAAAAGCAGTATCTAGAGCAAAAGCAGTGGGTCTATGGCAATTTATGTATTTAACAGGAAAACAATATGGATTAGAAAGAACTTGGTATGTTGATGAACGTCAAGACATTGTTAAATCTACAGAGGCAGCAGCTAGATATTTTAAAGATTTATATAGAGAATTTGAAGATTGGTATCTAGTATTAGCTTCATATAATACTGGTCCAGGCAGAGTCAATCGTGCAGTCAATCTTCATGAAACTTCTGATTATTGGCAGCTATATTCATTACCTAAAGACACAAAAAATTATATACCATATTTTCTATCTTCTGCAATTATTTTGAAGGATCCAGACAAATATGGATTTAAGATTCCAAAATCAAAAGCATTGAAATATGATGAGGTTATTGTTAAAAAAAGTGCTGACCTATCTGTACTTGCAAAGTCTGCAGAAACAAAAACAAGCACTATTAAGTATTTAAATCCTGAATTAAGACAATCTGCAACACCTGCAAACGAAGATTATATATTAAAAATCCCCTATGGAAAAAAAGATAAATTTTATAAAACATTTAATGCATTACCAGAGACAGAAAGATTTGCTACTCAAAAAGTAGAACATCGTGTCAAAAAAGGTGAGAATCTAACAACTATTGCTTCAAAATATCGTGTTCTCATTTCAGATTTGATGACAATTAATAATTTAAAAAACGATCGATTAAACATTGGACAGAGATTAAAGATTCCAGTAAAAGGTGGCATTTATTCTAATTATCCTGAGAAAATTACTTATACGGTCAAAAAAGGTGATACACTTGGTGGAATTGCTGAAAAATACAATACAAGAGCGAGTGAGATTAGGAAATGGAATAAAATGAGCTCAAATAATTTCCTCATAAATATTGGACAAAAGTTAGTGTTATTTGTAGGTAAAAATGGAGATAAGTCTAATAATTCTCCAACAAGAATTGTTTATACTGTCAAATCTGGAGATCAACTGGGATATATTGCCGAGAAATATAATACAAGTGCAAAAAAGATTAGAGAATGGAATAAAATGAAAGCAGGAAGTTCTGCTATTTATCCTGGACAAAAATTAGTATTATTTACAGAATAAAGTTGTAAAGGAAATAGGTATATGATTAAACAAAATATAGTGGATAATGTTTCAGCAAATACTGGTTTGACCAAAGTAGAAGTAGAAGCTGTTTTGAATGAATCATTCAGCCAGATTATTAATGCATTAAGTAAAAATGATAGAATTGAGTTAAGAGGTTTTGGAACATTTGCAGTAAGACATAGAATGCCAAAGAAAGCAAGAAATCCTGCTACAGGAGATCCTGTCTATTTGCCAGAAAGATATGTTCCAGTTTTTAAACCTTCTAAGGTAATGAAGAAGACTATTAATGATAAATTAATTGAATATTAAATAGGGAGCATTTAATGCCTTGCGGTAAGAAAAGAAAAAAAAGAAAAATGAATACACACAAACGTAAAAAACGTTTACGTGCAGATAGACACAAGAAAAAAAATAGATAAGTAATATGAAACCAAAAAGTTTTGCTGTTTGGGCTAATGTTGGGAAGAAAGAGATTCCAACATTAGTTTCTAGCGTTGCAGAGTGGGCAACTAATAATAATTTAGAGTTATTCTTACCTAATACTTTAAGAAACCTAGATTTTACCGCAGATAATTGTACCTTTTATAGCTCAGAAGAACTTCCTGATGTAGATTTTGTACTATGTTTGGGAGGAGATGGTACTTTGCTTTCTGCTGTACGACTTTTTAGTAATCCAATGGTTCCTGTATTAGGAGTACATATTGGTGGTTTAGGATTTCTTGCTCAAATTATTCCAGAAGAATTAATTGAAAAACTAGATTTAATTAAGAATGGTGATTTTAGCATTGAAGATCGTTTAGTTTTAAATGCAGAAATCTCTCAAGAAGGTACTAATAATACTTATTTTGCTATTAATGATTTTGTTGTTCAAAATAAAATAGCATACAGAGTTACTTCTCTTGATCTTTATATTAATAATAAACATGTAAGTAATTATAAGTCAGATGGCATTATTATAAGCACTCCAACAGGTTCAACTGCATATTCTTTATCTTCAGGAGGACCAATTGTACAGCCGGATGTATTTTCTATTTTGATTACTCCAATTTCTCCACACTCTTTAACCTCTAGACCATTAGTATTGCCTTCTGATGTAAACATTGAGTTTCGATTTAATGGTGATTCAGAAGAAGAATTGAAATTGATTTGTGATGGACAGCATATTGAGCATTTTACACGTAATTCTGTTGTGAAGATTAATCAAGCAAAAAATCATTTAAAATTTATCACATTCAGTGATTACGATTACTACCAAACTTTAAAAACAAAAATGGTTTGGGGTAAACGAGGTTCATAAAGATTAATTTCTATAAATAGAAAATGGATACATTAAGTCATGCACTTTGGGGAAGAGGTTTGTTTGGTTATAGAGGGCATAAATGGCTAGCTATTTTTTTTGGAGCTATGCCAGACCTTTTTTCTTTTGGAATATTAATTATTGTTAGACTTTTTAGCGGAAATTATACTAGTGGAAATTATACTTATGAAGGTCCTCCAAGCTTAGAAAGTATTCCAAGTTGGGTTTTTTTTAACTACGATTTATCTCATAGTTTTATAACTGCTTTTTTATGTATTGGAATAGTTTATTATTTTAATAAATCCTTAACATTTCCTATGTTAGCTTGGCCTTTTCATATTCTACTAGATTTTCCTTTCCACTCTAAGGAATATTTTCCCACTAAATTTTTATGGCCCTTAACTGATTTTTCTATCGATGGAATTCCGTGGTCAAATCCTGAAGTGTGGTTTCCTAATATGGCAGGAATTATAATTTTATTTATTTATAGAAATAAAAAATTCTTTTGAGAATATTTGAAATAATATATCCGGCCATTTTTGGATTTTCTTTAAGTCTTCTTACTGAATAATCATACCAATTATCTCCATAGGGAACATATATACGAACTTTGTTGCCTTCTTTGATAAGTTGCTCTAATGTTTTTTTCATTGGCACTCCATGTAGCACTTGGAATTCATATTGTGTCTTTGGAATGCTATTGTTCTTAATCCATTTATACAAAGAGTTGATTAGATATTCATCATGACTTGCAATGCCTATATAAGATCCTCTTTGTAAACCCATTTTTACTAGTTCAATGTAATTCTCTCTTATTTCTTGATAGTCATCATAAACAATATCTTCATTTTCTA
>JAYZKH010000038.1:0-16460 GCA_036163585.1 Fidelibacterota bacterium | reverse complement strand
TGACACGTTTAGGCGTGCCATTGGAACAAGCAGAAGCATTTTTACAAGAAGCAAACCAAATTGATGGCATTGAAATCGAAGGATTATACTCTCATTTTGCAACAGCAGATGAAGGAGACCTTTCTTACGCCAATGATCAGCTAAACAAGTTCAATGATGTCTTAACAATTGCAGAAAAATTAGGAATCAACCCTACATTTATTCATTGTAGTAACAGCGGAGCCATTTTAAACCTTCCAGAATCTCGATTTAATATGGTAAGGGTAGGTATGTTGCTATATGGAGCGTTTCCATCCGATGAAGTTCCACAAGATTTACCTATTAAACCAGTCATGACTTTTACTGCACCCGTAGTAGAGATAAGAGATGTTAAAGCAGGAACCTCTATTAGCTATGGCGGAGTCTATACTACTGAAAAGGATACCAGAATTGCTGTAGTGCAAGCCGGATTTGCAGATGGAGTACCACGTCCGTGGTATGTAGATGGATTTGTAAAGTTCAAAGATCAGAATTTGAAGATTACAGGAAGAATTTGTATGGATCAGCTCATGATTGATGTTGGGTCAGCCGATATTCAATACGGAGATGAAGTTTTAATCTTTGGGTCTAATGAACATGGCACTATCGATGTCAATGAAATCGCAAACACCATTAATTCTACATCGTATGTGTTAGTCACTGCGATTGGAATTCGTCCAAAAAGAATCTATTAAGTCTTATCGTTGTTAATATGTTGTTAGCAACGAAAGAATTAATCTCTATAGACAAAGAAAGCGATAAGACAACCAAGCCAAAGACTAAAGGATATGAAACTTGGCCATTGTGCAGTATGAGTTAATGTGTGATCTGTATAAAATATTCCATACTTGACGAATTCTCCTAAAGTATCTTGATAGAAAGCTTTTTTGCCTATTCCTAAAAGAAACCAAACTATGAAAGCAGTTAAACCAACTATCGCAAACTTTTTTTGTAAATCATCCATAACCAAATATAAGGAAAAATAAGATAAAAAAAGAGGAGCAAACTAAACCTAACCAAGGGTAAGAGAAAGGAATTAAGAGGTAATTTTAAACTTTAATTTGCTCCTCATTTATATATATGACCTTAGTAGAAAAAGGTTCCACTTTTTTCTTTTTTTACTTATTATACATCCAGATCGCGGGATGGAGCAGCATGGTAGCTCGTCGGGCTCATAACCCGGAGGTCGCAGGTTCAAATCCTGCTCCCGCTACTAACCTCCGTTCAACAAAGGACAATTAAAAATGAAATTAAAAAACAGTAAACTTGATAAGATTCTATTAAATCCCGCCTTTCTTTTTTTGCTCGTAGCTTTTATGGCATGGTCAGTATGGGATAAAACTAAATCGCAATCTTCTGAGGAGTTATTGATGGAACAAGCAAATGAATTAGCCCAAAAATTTATTATTACCGATGGACATATCGATATTCCATGGCGTTTGCATAAAGGTGGTTATGAAGATTTATCTGTAAGAACAGAAGGGGGCGATTTTGATTATGTTCGTGCAAAAGCAGGTGGGTTAGATGTTCCTTTCATGTCTATTTATGTTCCTGCGACATATCAAGTAACAGGTGGAGCAAAAGCAATGGCAGATGAATTGATTGCTACAGTAGAAAGAATGACCACTGATCATCCTGATAAATTTGAAATAGCACATAATATTGCAGATGCCGAACGCATTGTTGCTGAAGGAAAAATAGCACTTCCAATGGGAATGGAAAATGGAGCTCCATTAGAAGGAGATTTATCAAACCTAAAATATTTCCGTAAAAGAGGAATCAGTTATATTACTTTAACACATTCAGAAGATAATGACATTTGTGACTCTTCTTATAATCTTGGTGAAAGAACACATAATGGATTAAGTGAATTTGGTGCAGAAGTTGTAAAGAAAATGAATCGTATTGGCATTATGGTGGACATTTCTCATGTATCTGATGATGCATTTTATCAAGTAATGGATGTTACAGAAGTGCCTGCAATAGCTTCACACTCTTCTGCTAGACATTTTACGCCAGGATTTGAACGTAACATGAGTGATGATATGATAAAACGTCTTGCTGAAAATGGTGGAGTAATCCAGATTAATTTTGGTTCATCATTTGTCACACAAGAATCACAAGATAAACGTAAAGCAAATGCTGAAAAAGTTAATCAGTATATGGAAGACAATAATCTTGAGTCTGATCATCCTGATGTAAAAGATTTTGCAAAAAAAGTTGCTGAAGACAACCCTGTTTTCTGTGATGTAACAGATGTAGCAGATCATTTTGACCATGTAGTAGATTTGGTTGGTATTGATCATGTTGCATTTGGGTCAGATTATGATGGAGTAGGAGATACACTTCCATACAATCTGAAAGATCCTTCTCATTTTCCTAACCTGATTTATCATCTATTAAAAAGAGGATATTCAGAAGAAGATATTGAAAAGATATGCTATAAAAATATTTGGAGAGTATGGCAAGCAACAGAAGATTTTGCTAAAGATTTCTGCGATTGTGGAAAACCAAAAGGTGAATGTACTAGCGGGGCTTGTTCGATTTAAACTGAAATCTGTCTAAGACGTTCAAACACTATAGCACTGACAGCCGAAGACACATTTAAAGAATTCATTTCATTGGACATTGGAATTGTTGCTGTAAAATCTGAATTTTCTAACACTTTTTTACTGATACCACTTCCTTCTCCACCAAAAATAAGTACTGTTCTTCCTTTTAAATCAATGGAATACCAATTCTGAGCATTAATATTATTTTCAAAGCTTGTAATCCAGTAATCATGTTCTTTGAAATGAAGAATAGTTTGACTGATATTGTTGATCTCATATATAGGAATTTTTGCAAACCCTCCCTGACTTACTTGAGCAACTGCACTTGTCATTGATACACTACTTTTGTCTGTTATGATGACCCCATCAATTTTTCCACCAGCACAAATACGTAATATTTGTCCCAAGTTATGCGGATCTTGGACACGATCAAGGATGACATAGCATTCATTATTGTTTTTAGGCATTGGCAACATTTGCGAAATAGATACTTGTGCCTTAATTAGTATTCCTTGTGCTCTATTGGTATCCACTTTTTTTGAAAAACTAGACTCATCTAAGAAAAGCACTTTATCTGTTGGCAAATCAGAATAAAGAGATTCAATTTCTTTGTTTTTTGATGCAGTAGATCCTTTTTCAAGATAAATCTGATTAATCTCAACCAAATCAGATTTAAGTGCATCAAGGCATCCATTGATACCATATACAGAAATTTTACGTTTTGTCAATTCGTCCATAAATATTTCTTAAATTTAGGAAGAAAATTCATGATTAAAATTAAAGAATCAGAATTACACTTTTCATTTGTCCGATCCCAAGGACCTGGAGGTCAGAATGTGAATAAAGTATCCACTGCGGTACAGTTGCGATATAATATTCATAAATCTGATGTTCCAAAACACATAAAAGAACTATTTATAGATAAATATTCTAATAGAATTTCAAAAAACGGAGATATCATTATTATTGCACAGAGTTATCGAACACAAAATAAAAATAAAATTGATGCTATCAACCGATTAGAATCTTTATTTTCTGACATAAAAATTCCTGTAAAGAGAATTGCTACGAAACCTTCTAAAGCTTCGCAGGTTAGAAGAGTTGAAGGCAAAAAAAAGAGATCGTTAGTAAAGAAAAATAGAAAGAAAGTTAGCTTGGATGATTAGATACATTATTTTATTGTTTATTTTATCTATTTCAATTGCACAAGATTTGAATATCGAAGAAGTAGAAAAAGATTCTGTTTTCTTTGAATCAATCCTTACGGATACAATTACTGATTTAGAATTAATGTTAATTGCTGATATCAATCGTAATAAGATTTTAGAAAAATATTTACAATTAGATGTTATTTCAGAGTCATTAAAGCTAAATGCTCCTAAATATGATCGATTTGAGCGTAAAAACAATAAAGGTTTTTATTTACCTACTGGTCGTGCTACAACACTATATTTTGATAGAGGAATAGTCGGGTGGTCAGAAGCAAGTAAATGGTTGATTGAAAATAATGAATCATATTCAAGCGGGTTTTTTAACACTTCATTCGAGAAGTTTACCTATTATAATACAAGAAAAGGTTTTGTAGATACAGATAATTATTTTAAAGATCCTTGGAACCAAAGAGACATTAACGATTATATTCGTTATATGCATATGCCACCAACTATGACAACTATACATCCAATGGAAGCAAATACGATTTATGACCCAAATCGCAATTGAGGATGTTTTGCACAATGTTGTGCAATTAACTAATGCTCTTCAGGGCAAACAAGTTTTAGGGATTACTTCCAATTCAAGAGAAGTCAAATCTGGATTTATCTTTGTTGCTATACAGGGTATTTCTGTTGATGGAAATCAATTTATTAGTGATGCTTTTGATAAAGGAGCTCTATGTGTTATTACAGACTCCAATGACATAGAAGAAACAGATACAATTATCAAAGTTAGCAATGCGAGAAAAACATTAACTCAACTTGCATCAAATTTTTATGGAAATCCTGAGAAGCATATCAAAACAATTGGAATCACTGGTACAAATGGAAAAACTTCTACTACACTTATATTAAAAGAAATATTAGAAGCAGATAATAAAAAAGTAATTCAAATTGGTACTTTAGGTGTTATTCCTCAAATTCAATCAGTTCATTTTCCTTTAACCACTCCAGATCCTATGTCTCTTTTTCAGATATTACATTATGCAGTACAAGAAAAATTTGATTATGCTATTTTAGAAGTATCTTCTCATGCTTTATCTCAAAATCGTGTAGATAGTATTGCTTTTGATTCTGTTGGATTTACTAATCTTACTTTAGACCATTTAGATTATCATAAATCGCTTGATAATTATTTTAACGACAAAAAAAAGCTCTTTGGATTGATAAAAGAAGGAAATAATCCATTGGTATTAAGTGATTCTGATTATGGAAAAACCATTTGTGAAGACTATCCAAATTCTAAAAGAGTTTCTTTGAACAATAAAGATGCAGATTACTTCTGTACTGAATTTTCTATTAATGAAAGTGGAATTAGCGGTGTAATTAATTCAAAAGATGCTTCGATAACAATTGATTCAACACTGATTGGAAAATATAATTTAGAAAATATACTTTTAGCTTCTTCAATTGCACTTGAGATTGGTATACAAGAATCATCCATTGAAAAAGGTATTAGAAGTTGTGAGTATATAGATGGTAGAAATGAAAATATTTCTCAACCAGAATGGCCAGATATCATTATTGATTATGCTCACACACCTGATGCATATACAAATATGTTAAGCTCCATAAAAGAAATATATCCAGACAAAAAAATAAAAGTACTGTTTGGTGCAGGAGGGAATAGAGATCAATCAAAAAGACCAGAAATGGCTAGAGCAGTTGAAAAATTTGCTGATGAAGCTTATTTAGTACCTGATAATCCAAGATTTGAAGATATTAATAAGATTAATAATGATGTAATCATAGGTTTCTCAAAAGATATAGTTCAAGTATTTGATAATCGTGAAAATGGATTGTTAGCTGCTCTTAAAAGTCTAGATTCAAATGATATCCTTATTATTTTTGGAAAGGGAAATGAAAAATTCCAGGAAATTAACGGAGAAAAATTATACTATTCTGATAGAGAAATTATAGAGGACTTTTATGCGAATTGATATTATTGAAACGGATTTATTTATTAGATATATCTCTGATGTTCTCAACAAAGACAATCTTTCTCCAATTAGTGGTATTACTACGGACAGTCGACATGTTCAAAAGAATGATTTATTTTTAGCAATCAAAGGAGAAAACTTTGATGGATCTGATTTTATTAATGAAGCATTATCCAACGGAGCAATCTATGCAATCACCGAATCTGTATGTGAAAATGATAATACCTTTACAGTTAATAATGTCATAGAGTTTATTGGAGAAATCTGTTCTAAATGGATGGCTGATTTTAATGGAAAGACAATTGCTATAACTGGCAGTAACGGTAAAACAACAACAAAAGATTTGATATCACATATTCTTATTAAAAAAGGTTATAATGTATCTAAAACAGAAGGAAATTTTAATACATCGATTGGAGTTCCTTTAACTGTATTCTCTTTTTTACATGATCCTTCTCAAGTCTATGTGTTAGAGCTTGGTGCAAATAGAATGGGTGATATTGATTATTTGTCATCTATTGTTAAACCAGACATAGGAGTTGTAACAAATATTTCTGGAGCTCATTTAGAAGGATTTGGATCAATTGACAATATCGAAAAAGAAAAAAAATCTATTTTTAATCACTCTGATAAGGGATACTATGGTGATGATATAGATACTTCAATTGTTTTATCAAACCATCCTCTTGCAAATAATAAAGTATTTTTAAAGAATGCATCTATTGCTTATGAAGTTTGTAAAGATTTTGTAGATAAAAATAATAAAGAAGAATTTTCTACAATGATACAAGACTTCGTTTTACCAAAAGGAAGAGGACAAACTTATTCTTTATCTAGAGGGATTGTTTTAATTGATGATACATACAATGCAAATCCAGAATCTGTTAAAGCCGCAATTGATAATCTTGCAATGCATGAAACTAAAGGAAAAAAGATTTTTATCTTTGGAGATATGAAAGAACTTGGAGAGAATGAAATAGATTTTCATAAAGAAATTGCTAATTATTGCCAAGGAAAAGTTGATGGAATTATTTGTTACGGAGATTTGGCAAAAAATACTTTTAACAATAGTAAAAGTATTCCCTTAAGCTTACATTTCGACAATAAAGATGCACTTGTTACTGAAGTTTGCAGCTTGCTAGAACATGAGGATATTATTATGTTAAAAGGCTCTAGAAGTATGGAATTAGATTCAGTGGCAGAAGATATTAAAAACCATGTTAAATGAACTATTAGATTCGCTAAGAAATTTACTTGAATATATTACATTTAGTGCAGGAGCAAGTGCGATTCTGGCACTTTTGATCAGTTTTATTTTTGGTCCAATTATTGTTCGAAATCTTACAAGACTTCAAATTGGAGAATCTATCAGAGATCATGGTCCAGAGAGCCATCATGAAAAAAAGGGAACACCAACCATGGGCGGTGTTCTTATCATTGTTGCTACAATAATACCTACCTTAATATTTGCAGATAAAAGTAATCTGTTTATACAAATTATTTGTATTTCAATGCTTTGGATGGGTTGTGTTGGTTTTTATGATGATTATTTAAAATCTATTAAGAAAAAAGCTGGAGGTTTAGCTGGACGTTACAAATTAATTGCCCAGTCTATACTTGGTATTTTTATTTCATTTATGATCATTAATTCTGGTGTTTATGTTTCTGATGGTATAGATAATACTTATTTCACCTTTGTTCCATTTCTAAAGTATGTTTCAATTGATTTTCTTAATCCATTTATCTACACATTATTCATTATTCTTGTTGTATCTGCAACATCTAATGCTGTGAATCTAACCGATGGACTTGATGGACTGGCTACAGGATTGCTTGCTATATCTGTGAGTGTATTTGGAGTATTGTCTTATATATCTGGCAGAGTTGATTTTTCTGATTATTTAAATATTACCTATATACCAATGGCAAGCCAATTAACAATTTTTGCGGCTGCTCTTTTTGGAGGCTGTCTTGGATTTTTATGGTTTAATGCTAGGCCAGCATTAATTTTTATGGGAGATGTCGGTTCTTTATCTATGGGTGCTGCATTAGGAACATTAGCAATCCTACTAAAGAAAGAACTTTTGTTAATTATTGTCGGTGGAGTTTTTGTTTTAGAAGCCTTATCAGTGATATTGCAGGTAATATATCATAGGTGGACTAAAAAGAAATATGGAAAACCAAAGAAATTATTTTTAATGGCACCTCTCCATCATCATTTTGAATTAAAAGGATGGCCTGAATCAAGAGTGGTGGTACGCTTCTGGTTGCTTGGAATTCTCTTTGCATTATTATCTCTTACAACCTTTAAAATCTTATAGAAGTGAGAAGAAAAACTATCAATGTTAGCGTCGGAGATGTGATAATTGGTAGTGATTATCCTATTGTAACTCAATCAATGACTACAGCTTCAACTTTAGATACAGAAGCGAGTGTTGAAGAAGCTATAAGAATTATTGATGCAGGTGGCCAAATAGTACGATTTACGGCTCCAAATATTAAGGAAGCAGAAAATTTACAGAACATTAAAGATTCTCTAAGAAATAAAGGATATACGAATCCTTTAGTCGCAGATATACATTTTACTCCTAATGCTGCAATGACTGCTGCAGAAATTGTTGAAAAAGTCAGGATTAATCCTGGTAATTATGTTGATAGAAAGAAATTTGAAATAAAAGAGTATGATGATAAAACTTACAATGATGAATTGCTTAAGATTGAAGATCGTTTTATTCCACTTTTAGATATTTGCAAAAAACATAATACTGCTATAAGAATAGGAACAAATCATGGTTCTTTATCAGATAGAATAATGAATCGATTTGGAGATACTCCTCTTGGAATGGTTGAATCTGCACTAGAATTTTTAAGAATTTGTAATAAAAATAATTTTGATCAGGTCATTTTATCGATGAAATCAAGCAATCCACTAGTAATGGTGCATGCTTATCGATTGTTAGTTAAAAAAATGGATGAAGAAAATATGCATTTTCCACTTCATCTTGGTGTAACAGAGGCAGGAGATGGTTTAGATGGTAGAATAAAGTCTTCCTTGGGGATTGGTTCGTTGCTGAATGATGGTATTGGTGATACAATTCGGGTATCTCTTACAGAAGATCCAGAATTTGAAATACCTACTGCTAAGAAAATTATTGATAAGATTAAAATATTAGATCCAATCAAGAAAAATGATTCTAGATTATCAGAATATCACAAAAGATTTACATCTCCAGTGCTAAATATTGGTGGAGATAATGTTCCAGTTGTTTTGTCTAATTCTAATACCTTGTTTGAGGGGAATGGGCCTGATTATTTTTATGATGAAAAAGAATTAATAAACAATAAAAATGAAAGATTCCCTTATTTCCATTCAATCAAAGAATATCGTCAATCAGACAATAAATCTGATATAATAAATTTTGTATCTCTTAATAAAAATACCATTACTAATTCTATTGTCAGTTCTATGTCTAAAAATGTTGTATTTATTTTTGATTTTGATGATAACCCAACTGATTTTAGAGATATATTTAACTTTTTTGAAAAACAAGATATTCTTAATCCTGTTTTATTTAAAAAATCTTATCAAGAAAAAGATTTTGAGAGGTTATCCATTGATGTCTCTATAGATTTCGGTACTTTATTGTTAGAGGGAATGGGAAATGGTTTATGGTTGGATTCTAAACATCATCATGACAGAATTAATGAACTTAGTTTTTCTATTCTTCAAAACACAAGAACAAGAATCTTTAAAACAGACTATATATCTTGTCCATCTTGTGGAAGAACAAAGTTTGATCTTCAAGAAACAACAGCATTAGTTAAAGAAAAGACAAGCCATTTAAAAGATTTGAAGATAGCTGTGATGGGTTGCATCGTTAACGGTCCTGGAGAGATGGCAGATGCCGATTATGGATATGTTGGATCGGGAAAAGATATAATTTCTCTTTACAAAGGAAAAGATTTAGTTAAAAGGAATATATCAAGCAAAGATGCAGTTGACGAACTAATTAACCTCATTAAAGCGAATGATGATTGGATAGACCCTTCAATTTAAATTGTTCATTATCTTGACGAAGTAAACTTTTATTAGTAATCTACCCCCATGAATGTAGAAATAGCTTATTTAGCATGGATAGAGCCTGTTTTAACCATTATAGGTGGTGTATTTATAGGCTTTATATTTAAAACTTATTTTTTCAGTAGAATAAAGAAGTTTTCTGAAGGTACATCATGGAAAGGAGACGATGTTGTAATTAATGCATTTAATTCTATGATTATATTTTGGTTCTTCTTGGCATCATTGTCTATTGCATTAAATAATGTTGAACTCGGTGATCCATATAATGTTTATGCTTCAAAACTCATATTTGCATTTCTAGTAATATCAATGAGTTTAACATCATCCAAAATTATAATGGGTTTATTAGATGTTTGGTCAAAGAGCAATAGCTCATTACCTTCGACAGGTATCTTTAAAGGATTGGTCAATGTATCAATCTATTCTCTTGGATTCCTAATTGTTTTACAGTCTTTTGGAATTTCTATTACTCCACTTATAACTGCACTTGGAGTAGGTGGTTTAGCTGTATCACTAGCATTGAAAGATACTCTTTCTGATTTGTTTGGAGGAATTAATATATTACTTAGCCAAACCATGAAAGAAGGAGATTATATCGAATTAGATAATGGTTATCAAGGTTATGTAGTAAATATAGGCTGGCGTTATACTACATTAAGAGAGAGACAAAATAACCTCATTTCTATTCCAAATTCTGTTCTTTCAGGTTCTACATCAAAGAATTTTACATCGAAAGATGCTGCTTTCAGAGTACCAATTCAAATTGGGGTATCCTATGATAGTGATTTAGATAGAGTAGAGAGAGTAACTTTAGATGTCGCTAATAAGATTTATAACGAATTAGATTGTATAAACAGAGATTATAAACCAACCATTAGATTTAGAGAGTTTGCTGATTCAAGTGTGAACTTTTTTATATATTTTCAAGGTAAAGAGTTTGGTGATCATAATACAATTCTAAATACATTTATTAAAGCTTTACATAAACGCTATAAAGAAGAAGGTATTGAGATTCCTTATCCAATTCGTACCGTCATTCATAAAAATGAAATTAAGAATTAAACCATTTAACGATACAGTTAGAGAATTATACGAAACACATTCACACTTTCATACAGGTGATGCAGGTTTGGATTTATTTGTAGTTGAAGATCAAGTGATACCTGGACATTCTACACAGCCAATTCATTTACAAATTGCATGCGAAAATTTAGATAACAAGGCTTACTATCTTTTCCCTCGATCTAGTATTACAAAAACCCCATTAAGATTGGCTAATTCAATTGGCTTAATTGATGGTGGTTATAGAGGAGAATTGGTTGGTATGGTTGATAATATATATCCAGAAGATTACACAGTTAAAAAGGGAGAAAGATATTTTCAGTTAGTAGCTGTTGATAGTTCTCCGATAGAATTTGAATTAGTAGATGAGCTTTCTGATAGTTCTCGAGGAGAAGGTGGTTTTGGCAGTACTGGCAAGTAACCCAAATTTATTTGTTATTCTTATTTATTAATGTTAAAATTCCAAGCGCAAAATTAATAATGGAGGAAAAATGTCTCTGAAAATTAAACCATTAGAAGATAGAGTTGTTGTAGAGCCACTAGCTGCTGACGAGAAAACTGCTAGCGGTATTATTTTACCTGATACAGCACAAGAAAAACCTCAACAAGGTACTATTCTTGTTGTCGGTACAGGAAAAAAATGTGATTGTAAAGAAGGCTGCTGCAAAGATTGTAATTGTTGTTCAGAATCTGCTCTTAAAGCAGGCGATAAAGTTTTATATGGAAAATATTCTGGTACTGAAATTGTCCATGATGGTAAAGAATTACTTATCATGAGAGAAAGTGATATTTTAGCAGTACTTTAAAAGGAGGATTAGTTAAATGGCTAAAGAAATAGCATACGATACAAAAGCACGTGCAGCACTAAAAAAAGGTGTAGATAAACTAGCAAATGCTGTCAGAGTTACCTTAGGTCCTAAAGGTAGAAATGTTGTTATTGAGAGAAAATTTGGTGCACCTACAGTTACTAAAGATGGTGTATCAGTTGCAAAAGAGATTGATTTAGAAGATCAACTTGAAAATGTTGGTGCACAAATGTTAAAAGAAGTTGCTTCAAAAACTTCTGATAAAGCTGGAGATGGGACAACTACTGCTACAGTTTTAGCACAATCCATTATATCTGAAGGCCTAAAAAATGTTACAGCAGGGGCTAATCCAATGGAGATTAAAAAGGGAATAGACCTAGCAAAAGATAATGTTATAGAGTTTATATCAAAAATCTCCAAAGATATTCCTGATTCAAATCAAATTGCACAAGTTGCTACGATCTCTGCAAATGATGATCAAGAAATTGGATCAAAAATTGCTGAAGCAATGGATAAGGTAGGAAAAGATGGAGTAATTACTGTTGAAGAATCTAAAACTGCTGAAACATATCTAGAGTTTGTGGAAGGAATGCAGTTTGATAGAGGTTATTTATCTCCATATTTTGTAACTAATTCTGACTCTATGGAAGCTGATTTAGAAGATCCATATGTTTTAGTTCATGATAAAAAAATTAGCAATATGAAAGATTTACTTCCTTTGCTTGAGAAAGTTGTTCAAGCTGGTAAACCTATTTTGATTATTGCTGAAGATATTGATGGAGAAGCACTTGCAACATTAGTTGTTAATAAATTAAGAGGCACATTTAAAGTACTTGCAGTTAAAGCTCCTGGTTTTGGCGATAGAAGAAAAGCAATGCTTGAAGATATTGCTATTTTAACTGGTGCAACAGTTATATCTGAAGAACAAGGATACAAACTAGAAAATGCCACTCTAGAATACCTTGGTTCTTGTAAGAAAGTTGTTAGTGATAAAGATAATACAACTATTGTTGATGGTAGTGGTAATAAAAATGGTATTAAAGCTAGAGTTAACGAAATCAGAGTTCAAATTGATAAAACAAGCTCTGATTATGATAAAGAAAAATTACAAGAAAGACTTGCAAAACTATCTGGTGGAGTTGCTGTATTAAATGTTGGTGCAGCGACAGAAGTTGAAATGAAAGAAAAGAAAGCAAGAGTCGATGATGCTTTACATGCTACTAGAGCTGCTGTTGAAGAAGGAATTGTTGCTGGAGGTGGTGTAGCATTATTAAGAGCTAGTTTAGAGCTTGATAAAGTGAAAGCAGATCCTACACAACAAGTTGGAGTTGATATTATGAGACGTGCTTTAGAAGGTCCAATCAGACAAATTTGTGAAAATGCCGGTGTTGAATCTTCTATTGTAGTTCAAAAAGTCCTTGAAGGTAAGAATGACTTTGGATTTGATGCTAGAAATGAAGAATATGTCAATATGTTCAAAGCTGGAATCATTGATCCTGCAAAAGTAGCAAGAGTTGCAGTTGAAAATGCAGCATCAATATCTGGGTTATTGCTAACAACAGAAGCAGCAATTACTGAGAAGCCTGAACCTGAAACACCGATGCCTGCTGGTGGAGCACCTGATATGGGCATGGGCGGCATGGGCGGCATGATGTAGTGAGTGATAAGGTCTACTTATCAGTTGGATCTAATCTAGGAGATAAAGAATCAAATATTGCTTCTTCTATTGCAATCCTTAGTTCGTATATAGAAAATAAAAACATAAGAACATCTTCTTTTTATAATTCTGAACCACTATACAACCAAGATCAACCTTCTTTCATAAATATTATTGTTGAGTTAGATACGACCTTATCTCCATTCGAATTTTTAGATAAAATTCATGATATAGAAAAAATGCTAGGTAGAAAATTTCCAAGAGAAAAAAATGAACCTAGAACCATTGATATAGACATAATTTTATTTGGAAATTCATTCATTGATACAGAACAACTTACAATCCCTCATCCTGGTGCATTATCGCGTAAATTTGTTTTAATTCCATTATCTGAATTAATTCCGGAAGAAATTTTTCCTGGTACTCACCATAAGATTGTTGATTTATTGAATAATTGTCCTGATACTTCAAGAGTATCTAAACATTTAATTGAAAAAAAGACATGATAGAATCATATATAGCAATAGAAGGTCCAATTGGAGTAGGTAAGACAAGTTTAGCAGAGATTATTGCAGACAAATTAAATACAAGAAAACTTTTAGAAGATTTTGACGAAAATCCTTTTCTAGATAGCTTTTATGACAATATTGAAGAGTATGCTTTTCAAACTCAGATGTTTTTTCTGTTACAAAGATATAAGCAACAAACAGAAGTTAAACAGCTAGATATATATCAAAAAGGAGTTGTTACTGACTACATGTTTGATAAAGATCGTCTATTTGCTAGCTTTACATTAAGTGGACCGGAAATGGAATTATATAGTCGTGTTGCAGATATTTTAGAACAAGACATTATTAAACCAGATCTTGTTGTTTATTTACAAGCTGATACACCTTTGTTAATGAAATACATTAAAAAGCGTGGTAGAGATTTAGAAAAAGGTGTTACATCAGACTATATTGATTTGGTCAATCAGAGGTATCAAGAATTTTTTGTGAATTATGAGGATACACCGCTATTAATTATTAATACTAATAATATTGATTTTGTAGAAAATCCCAGAGATTTAGATGAATTACTAGAAATTATTCAGAAACCTATTCAAGGAACTAAATATTTTAATCCCTCTTAAATAAATAGAAATGAAAACACTTTTATTATTAACTTTTTTGCTGATACTTTTATATAGAAGATTTAAATCTTCTATATCAGGATCTTCTGATAGTGATATCATGACAGAAAAAGAAAAAACTACTAAAGTTGATTATAATAAAGTTCGCGATGCAGATTTTGAGGATTTAGATGAATAATATATACAAAAAAATAGTCGTAGTATTTTTGCTCTTATCAGTCTCATTTGGACAAGGTAAGAATCACAACCTTAATTTTCTTCTTGCAAATAATGCTTATGGTTTGGCATATGAATATCAGAAATTTCTAAAAGATGATCTTTCCATTGGAACTGATATCCGATTCTATGATATTAGAGAAGATGAGTACCCAGTGTATGATCCATTTTCCAATCAATACAGTGTTTCTGGAGAGAAGAGTATTCTAATGCTTCCTATGTATTTAAAATTTACTTATTACCCTTTTCATGGAGATATAGCAAATAATTTTCAACCATTCTTAATGCTGTCATTTGGTCCATTTTTATCAGTTGATGGAGATGAAGATGCTGGTAGCTTTTCAGATAAATGGTCTGGAGCTCCTACTCAATTTAATTTCGGAGGATCAATTGGTTTTGGTGTTAAACTAAAAACGGACAGGGCATCTGGTTTCTCTTTTGGAATTGGTTATGATCATTTGCAAGTAGATGAACCAATACATGATAAAGAAGATTTTGGTGGTGCATTTATCTACTTACAATACAGATTAGGCCGTGAGTAATTTTTTCTTTATAAATAAGAAAAATATTCAACAAAATAATTTCCATTTTGATAGCGATGAGTCACATCATTTAATTAATGTTATGCGAATGAAAATAGGATCAGAAATTTATTTTACTGATGGAAAAGGAAGTTCTTATATTGGATCAATTTCTTCTTTTGATAATGATATAGTATCAGGAAACATTCTCAAAGTTCATAACAATAAAAATGAATTGGATTATCACATTCATCTTGGATTACCTGTGATAAAAAAATCTAGAATTAAAATTGCTATTGAAAAATCTGTCGAATCTGGAGTGAAAGAAATTACACCACTATTTCTTCAAAGATCAATTAAGCAAAATATTTCAACGGAAAGACTCAATTCAATCTCACGATCTGCAGTTAAACAGTCTATGCGAAGCATTATTCCTGTTATAAATCCTGTATCTTCCTTATCAGATTGGTATGATTCAGATGCTCTTAATATTGCATGCATCATAAGTGCAGATAAAAGACTTACTGGATTTAAAAATGAAATTCTGAAATCTGTTAATGATAGAAAAAAAATTTGTTTATTAATTGGTCCAGAAGGAGATTTTTCTAATAAAGAAAAAGAGTTTATTTATGATAATAAATTCATTAAAGTTAGCCTTGGTAATACTATTTTAAGAACTGAAACAGCAATTATATCAGTTTTGTCAATTTTGAATGAATTAATAGAATATGAGTAAAACAATCTTCGAAAAAATTATTGATAAAGAAATTCCTTCTGATATTATTTATGAAGATGATTTATTGATTGCGATCAAAGATATTAACCCGGTAGCTCCTGTACATTTACTTATCATTCCTAAGAAGGTTATTCCTACTCTAAATGATTTATCAGAAGAAGACTCTATTATTGTTGGCAAGATGGTTAGTCTTGCAAAAGATTTGGCAAAGAAGCTTAATATTGATAAAACAGGTTATAGAACTATTTTCAATTGTAATGATGATGGCGGACAAACTGTTTATCATATACATCTCCACTTAATAGGTGGTAGAAAAATGACTTGGCCGCCAGGATAGAATATGCATATTTCAAAAATAGAAGTATTTGGTTTTAAATCTTTTGCAAAAAAGCAAACAGTCCTTTTTAATCGTGGTATTACTGGTATTGTTGGTCCAAATGGATGTGGAAAAACCAATATTGTTGATGCAATTCGTTGGGTTTTAGGAGAGCAAAGAGTATCAAGATTGCGAGGATCTAAAATGGA
>JAYZKH010000037.1:0-15773 GCA_036163585.1 Fidelibacterota bacterium | reverse complement strand
ATGGAATGGATGATTATTCTGTGAGTTTAGGTGAGAAACAATCAGGAAGTACAGCAGCTTTACCAGCATGGGCACGCTTTATGAGAGAAGCACATAAAGAATTAGGTATTCGTGATGAAGATTTTGTTATGCCAGAAGGAGTCATTGAAGTTGAAATTGATTCTGATACAAAATTACTTCCTCGTTCTAATACTCGAAATACAGAGAAAGAAATTTTCTTTCAAAGCAATAGACCAACGAATTAGTTTTTTAATTGTGACATTGCTGCACCAAGTGCGACACCTATTCCGATGCCTACTGCTAAATTATCTGTCGCCGCCCCAATAGCAACACCTAAGGCAATTCCTACTCCCATTTTACCAATAGGTTTCATTTTAACCTCCTTTTTGATTTGAATTGAACAGAAATGTAGTATCAATTTTGTTTATCAGAAAGAAATAAGAGTACTCCACCAACCATCAATAAAATTATATTTGGCATCCATGAACCAAATGTCGGATCGAGTAGATTTCTATCTGCTAATTGTTCTCCCCATATTAACATGATATAATATACAAGAAAGAATGCAATGCTTAAAGCTGATGCAATCGTAATTCCCCCTCTTCGAACTAGAATTCCTAATGGGGCTCCAGTCATAGCAAATAGTAGACAGGCAAAGGCAAGTGTAAATTTTTTGTGAATCTCCACCATATACTTGTTATTTGTTTTCTTATAGTTTGATATCAACATGAACTCATTTGTTAATTGCCTAGATATATTATTAAATGATCGTAATTTTTCTTTGATTTCATATTCTGAAATTGGAATATCATCTCTATAGATTTTTTCTTCTGTAATCGGCTTTCTATCTTCTTTAAGAATTTCAATTGATGATAATACTGTTTCTAAGTCTATATCTTTATTCCATGCAATACCATTATTATCTAATACAGTTTTGATTCTATTATTGACTTGACCCATATATTCTTTATTTTTTTTAATTTTTTGAATCATTTCTGACACTTTCATTTCTCTATCTGTACGAACTGATTCATTGCTTCTATTTAATAATAAATCATCAATAGGGATAGTGATTTGGTGTGTTACAAACTTGATTCTCCTGTAATGATCATAATCTTCTAAGTCAATTTCATGGATTTCTCCATTTTCTAAATCAAGAATAATTATATCTCCCTTGGAAGTTAATTTTCCTTTATCAGCATATATTGTAACCTGTTCCGTTCCAGAATATTTGCTAAATATTTTTACATCTTTAAAATTATTACCATCCATTTCTCTAACAATCATACTGTATTGTGGAATGGTATTAATAAAGTATCCAGGTTCGATTGTTAGTTCAGGTCTTTTTTGATAGATATCTCTTGCAAGAAGTCTTGCATGGTAATTCATATCTGGAAGAACAAAATTATTAAATAAGCATAAAATAAATCCAACAAATCCTCCAAACAATATTGCGGGTTTAATAATATGAAAAACACTTACTCCTGCTGCTTTTAAAGCAGTGACTTCATTATCCTGAGACATTCTTCCATATGTCATTACTGTTGAGATTAATAGCGACATTGGGACTGATAATGCAATAATCCATGCTAGATTGAGATATAAATATTCCAAAATAATCCATATGTCTAACCCTTTTCCTAAAAAACGATCAATTGCTCTAATTAAAAATTGGAGAAATAATACCGTAGTTATTACTCCTAAAGAGAGCAAAAATGGAATCAATGATTCTTTCACTAGATATTTATTTAATGTATTCATTATAAAAAATTTAACTCTACTTGTTTAAAAAGATAAACTATAATAAGTTTCCAGGCTTAAATTTAAGCCAATGGTAGCCGTAGCTCAATTGGTAGAGCCCCGCATTGTGGTTGCGGTTGTTGTGGGTTCGAGTCCCATCGGTTACCCAAATAGTTTTCGGGGTATAGCGTAGCCCGGTTATCGCGCCTCGTTTGGGACGAGGAGGTCGCAGGTTCGAATCCTGCTACCCCGACAATCAATTTATGAGAATACTATTTTTAACTTTGTTATTCTGTACTCTTTATTCTCAGGAGAATCAGTATCCTGTAGATTTAGATGTTATTTCACAAATTCGTGAAGAAGGCCTTCAAAATTCAGATCTTCCCAATACATTTTCTTATATGACAGATGTATTAGGTGCAAGACTAACTAATTCGAATGATATGTATCGTGCCCAGGAATGGATACTCAAGCATTTAGAAGATATTGGTCTTGAAAATATTCAACTTGAACCATTTATGGATTATGGTGTCAGTTGGGATAATACTTATTTCAGTTTACATTTATTGGAGCCAGATTATCAACCGATGCTTGGATATCCTATTGCACATACTCCTGGAACAATGGGTAAAAAACAATTAGATACAGTCATTGCAGTTATTCGAACCAAATCAGATTTAAAAAAATATAAAGGAAAATTAAGAGGAAAAGCTGTATTGTCTACTCCTCCACCTACTATTAATTTAGATGTATTTCGTGATGGTGTAAAACCATGGACTGATGAGCAATTAAAAGAAAAAGAAGGTCCTCGTAAACCTTCAAAATCAAGGAGTTCAAATAGTAGTTCTTCAGAAAAACGCATCAGCAGTGTAGATCGTAATGCTTTTTTTAAAAAAGAAGGTGTTTCAGTAATTTTGGAATCTCGTAGTGGGTGGTTGGCAGCAGTAAGAGGGTTTGCTAGGCCAGGTGCAAAAAAAGATGTATATGAGAAGAAAGACACAGTTAGCCATTTACCTGTAGTAGCAGTTACTCCTGAACACTATAATCGTATGTATCGTATTCTTGAACGTGATATTCCAGTAAAAATTGAAGTTGATATTAAAACAAAGATTGGAAATCAACGAAGAGAAGCACGAAATGTTATAGCTGAAATTCCTGGATCAGATTTGAAAGATGAAGTAGTAATGCTTGGAGCACATTTTGATACATGGCATGCAAGTCCAAATGCAAGTGATAACACTTCAGGTGTTGCAGTCATGTTGGAAGCAGTTCGTATTTTAAAGAAAATAGGAGTACAGCCAAGAAGAACTATTCGTATCGCTTTATGGAGCGGTGAAGAACAAGGATTATGGGGATCTAGGAAGTATGTAGAAAAATATTTTGGTAATGAAAAAAATCCAAAACCTGATTATGAAAAATTTTCAGTGTATTTCAATCAAGATTATGGCCCAGGATTATATCGCGGTATTTATCTTCAAGGAAATGAGAATGCACATGATGTGTTTTCATCTTGGACAAAACCTTTTAATGATTTAGGGATGACAACAATCTCTCCACAATCTGTTGGAAGCACAGATCATATACCATTTCATAGAGTGGGTCTTCCAGCATTTCAATTTTTACAAGATCGAGTGGGTGGAACTGGTGGTCACACAAATCTAGACTTTTATGATACAATTCGTATTGAAGATTTAAAGAAGAATGCCGTCATTGTTGCTGCATTTGTGTATCATGCAGCTATGATAGATGAAAGGATTCCTCGTCAATGAGTTTATCAATGCCAATGATTGGTCTCGGTACTTGGCTTATTCCTAATGATGATGTTGAAAATGTGTCAAACGATGCACTAACCTTAGGATATCGCCATATTGATACTGCTCAAATATATCAAAATGAAGAAGGAATTGGTTATGCTCTTAAAGCATCCTCTATTCCTAGAGAGGATATTTTTATTACAACAAAAATGTGGCCTGGCATGTATGGAGACGAAACATTCCAAACTTTTAAGGGAGCAATTGAAGCATGTGAAAAAAGTTTAAAGTTGCTTCAATTAAATGAAATTGATTTATATCTAATTCATAATCCATTTGCAACGAATGATAGATTAGAACAATGGGAAGCAATGGTTGAACTAAAGAAGCAAGGGAAAGTAAAGCATATTGGTGTTTCTAACTATAATGTAAGACATATTAAAGAGATTGAAGATGCCCAACTAGAAATGCCTGTTGCAAATCAAATTGAGATTCATCCTTATCATATGATTCCAGATACCTTAGAGTCATATATGAATAAACATGATATTTTACCAATTGCATATTCAACTTTAGCTCCTTTACCAAATTGGCGAGAAGGTTCTCGTTGGAACTCAAAACCTGAAGCAATGAAGAATGATCCATCCATTCCTTTCTTAGAGGTTGCAGAAAAATATAATGTTACCGTTGCTCAGTTATTATTAAAATGGTCAATCCAACTCGGATATCCAGTCCTTCCCAAATCTGTTAACTATGAACGTTTAAAAGAAAATTTAGATTTAGATTTTACTATTTCTGGTGATGATATGAAGCATCTTTCTGTTTCAAACAAAGCACAATCTTTGGCATGGCAAGAAAAATTTGATCCATTGGATGTAGATTAAGAATAAAAAGGAGAATAAATGGCATATGAATACAGACCTTTAGTTGGAGAAAATTATCGTTATAAAACAGATAGTGAAAAACCATTTAAAATTAGTCGATCTAAAATTGAGTTATTTTATAATTGTCAAAGATGTTTTTTTAAACAAGTTAAATTAGGTCTTAGAGAACCTCCGATGCCTTCTTGGGCCATTAATAGTGCTGTGGATGCTTTACTAAAAAAAGAAATGGATTTTTGTAGAAAAAAAGACAGACCACACGGCATTTTTAAAGAAAACAATTTAAATATTAAACCATTTCATCATGATGATATTGAGAAATGGCAAAATCCTTTTACTGGCATTCAATTTTTAGATGAAAAACACAATTTTTTATTATATGGTGGTGTTGATGACATAATGGAAGATGAAAATGGACAATTGGTAGTTGTTGATTTTAAAGCAACAGCAAAAGCTGCTGAAATTCTTTCACCATCTGATGTATACAATAACGGTGATCCATATAAGAGACAGCTTGAAATTTATAGTTGGCTACTTAAGAATAATAACTTTGATGTTTCACCAACAGGATATCTTTTGTACTATAATGGCGATGCAAGCAGAGCTCATTTAGGCAAAGACATGCATTTCAGAAGAACTCTAGTTCGTTTTGACTTAAATACTGAATGGATTTCTCCTATCATTAGTGATATGCATGCCTGTCTTCAATTGGATGAAATGCCAATGGCACCTAATACATGTGAAGAATGTCTGTATTTAGAAACAGCCTCCACTCTTTAATCTTTTCGTACTGCTAAATAAAATATATAGCAATAAGGAAAAAATATAAATTCAATCCATAGGATATACCATGGCCAAGTTGTGATTGGTAATAAAGGATTGTATACTAGTAATTCAGGTGCTTTCATTAAGAAAAAATAATTTTGTCCCGTTAACATATCAAATAATCCAATTGGGATTATCATAATATTTAAGAATAAAAATGCATTTAAAATTGAACGTTTTGTACAACCCATCTTTAATGCAGATATACACCACATAATATTCATAATAATGAATGAGTGTTGAAAATGTGCTGTTAAATTAGACCATAAACTATAAATACCATCATTGCCAGGAGTAATAATTCCAAGTAATGCACCAGAAATACCAAAGAAATATCCAATATCAAAGAATATTTGTTTGCGTGTATAGATTGCAAGTAGAATAGAAAAATATGCAAAATGACATGGTTGTAATGGAAGTTCTTTTACTAGTCGAAAATCATATAGTCCATTGATACTCCCATAATATCTTCCAATATAGTCTGCAATTTCTTGAATAATACTAATGCCAATTAAAAAGTATCCAAATTTTACTTTATCTTTTTCATTAATCTTTCCACCATACCAATAAGTAATAACCCAAACAATTAACATAGCAAATGAAATAGTATAATGTTGTCCTAGAAATTCCATTATTGCATTCCACTTGGTTTTTTGAATGTATAAATAATATCTATTTTATTGGATCGAGACATTCCTCCTGGATTTAAGCCAAGTTCACCCTCTGGGATTTCTGCATTCAATTCTTTATAGTAGCTTACCCAGTGTACAAAGGGATCATTGGTATTTGGCTCATTAAATGTCATTGGATTAATAGCAAATAAATTTTGTGTTGAATCAGCTACTTCAAATCCTTTATAGATTACTTCTGAACAATAATATGTATCATTATCTAAGTCAAAAATATAATCATATGGTTTTCCTAGAATAGAACTCTCAATATAATTGATTGCATCAGAGATCATATATGTATAATCTGATTTAACTCTACCTACAATTACCTTGTCATTGCGTTCAAGGAATTCATTGAGTGGTGTTTTTACCACACTTTCTCCAATTGCTTCTACTACAAAAATTTGGCTGAATTCCTCACCTTTTATCTCAGTAATAATACCATTATGTGAAAGTTGAGCACCATTGTACCCTGATGTAACAGCTTCAATTGCTTCACATGGAGGGCCACAATCCAAATCTTGAAATAAAATATCTCCCACTTGAAATTCTGGAGTTGATTGTCTAGCAAGAATAAGTAATAATACTACAACAATAAGAGCTAATCGTTCATTCAGACGATTCATTAGTCTTATCAATAATTTTAATTTCTCTTCCTGTGTATTCGTATCGATCTAAATCAGGCCATGCCTTCGCAACATCGTGCCAATTATCAGATTTTCCGAAATCACTTTCACGTTTTTTCATCGCTTCTTGATATTCTTCTTCAGAATTAAACCATAACTCTGCCATTCCGCAACATCCACCTTCTTTTTCTTCTTCAAAGAAGGTTAATACATATTTTACTGGATTCAATATTTTTACCATATGAGGAGCATGAATATTTTCCCAGTGGTCAAAAAAATTAGAACGTTTGATATCAGTTCTATTTTGAATAAAAAGTACTTTTTTTATCATTGTATTCTCCTTACAGCTAAAAACTAACATCTTTTTTTTATTTACAACATTATTATTTACTTATTACATTGGATTCTGATTTAAATATGTTATTAAAATAGGAGATTTATATGTTTAAAAAAGCTTTAACAACACTGTTTTGTTTTTCACTGATTTTTCCTCAAGTGAATATCGATAAATTTAAACAACTTAATGAGGACATCACCACTCCAAACACATATCGAACTGCTGGAGGATATCCAGGAGAAGATTATTGGCAAGTAGAAGCTGATTATGTGATGGATCTTAAATTAGATGATGATACTCAACGTCTATATGGTGAAGAAACAATTACATTTCATAATAATAGCCCTCATCCTATTCCATATCTTTGGGTGCAACTTGACCAGAATGTTCGTGCATTAGATTCTGATAGTTATAAGGTGCAGACAAGCGGTGATTTTGGTGCACAAAGAGGGAGAGAAAAAGTTCAAGTAGGAGAATCTATTCCTTTGAATACATTAAAAAATTTCTATCGTGATTTTGATGGAGGATTCAAGATTGAACATGTCAAAGATGGATTAAATCGTGATATTCCTTATATCATCAATAAAACAATGATGCGTGTTGATGTTCCGGAACCAATTCGTTCAGGTCAATCCTACAAATTTAAAATTAAATGGTGGTATAACATTAATGATCATATAAGAGATGGTGGAAGATCTGGTTATGAATATTTTGAAGAAGATGATAATTATATTTACACTATTGCACAGTTTTTCCCACGCATGTGTATGTATAATGATGTTTATGGTTGGCAGAATAAACAGTTTTTAGGTCGAGGAGAATTCACATTAATTTTTGGAGACTATGATGTAAAAATTACTGTGCCTGCTGATCATGTTCTTGGTGCTACAGGGGTATTGCAAAATCCACAACAAGTATTATCTAAAGAGCAAATTGATAGATTAGAAGAAGCAGAAACTTCTGATGAACCTGTAAAGATTGTAACTAATGCTGAAGCATTAGAAAATGAAAAAGATCAATCTAAAGATGAAAAAACATGGCACTTTAAAGCAGAAGATGTTCGTGATTATGCATTTGCTACATCAAGAAAATACATATGGGATGCTATTGGAGTTGAAGTTGGCGGAAATACGGTGATGGCAATGTCATATTATCCAAATGAAGCAGAACCTTTGTGGGGACAATATTCTACAAAAGCTGTAGCTCATACAGTAGAAGTTTATTCAAAGTACACTTTTGATTATCCTTACCCAGTAGCAATTTCAGCTCATATTAATCATATGGGTATGGAATATCCTATGATTTGTTTTAATGGATATCGTCCTGAAGAAGATGGCACTTATTCTGAACGCACTAAAAGAGGGTTAATTGGAGTAATCATTCATGAGGTTGGACATTTCTGGTTCCCTATGATTGTAAATTCTGATGAACGTCAATGGACATGGATGGATGAAGGTTTAAATTCATTTATGGATGATATTGCAGGTAGAGAATGGGATACAGAATTATTCCATCCTTCAAGAAATACAGATTATATTATTAATTATATGAAAGGCGATAAATCAAATATCATGCCGATCATGACTAATTCAGAATCGATTTATCAATTTGGTGCGAATGCATATGGAAAACCAACATTGGCATTAAATATTTTAAGAGATACGATTATGGGACGTGAGCTATTTGATTTCGCTTTTAAAGAATATTCTAAGACATGGATGTTTAAACATCCAACTCCTACAGATTTTTTCCGTATTATGGAAAATGCATCCGCAGTGGACTTAGATTGGTTTTGGAGAGGGTGGTTTTTTAGCAATGATCATGTAGATCTTTCTATCGAATCTGTTGATTGGTATCAACTGGAAATGAATCCAGAAAAGAAAAAATCATTTGATAAAGATGACACTCAATATTATAGTGCAATGCTTGATGAAGAAGATATTGAATCAACTGTAACAGATCGTGATCCAAATGCTAGAGATTTTTATGATAATTATGATAAAGATCAAGTCACTAGACAAGAAAAAAGAGAATATCGCAATTTCCTAGATGATCTATCTGATGAAGAACGTGATTTAGTAGATAAAAATGATCATTTTTATTCTGTTAAATTTTCAGATAATGGTGGTTTAATCATGCCTATTATTGTTCAGTTTGAGTATGAGGACGGAGAAAAGGAAGTAATTAAAATTCCAGTTGAAGTTTGGAGATTTAATCGAGGTGAAGTTGTAAAAATATTCAAAACAGAAAAGCCAATTAAAACTATGACTTTAGACCCATTTATACAAACTGCTGATGTTAATAGAAATAATAATTATTGGCCTGAAAAAGTAGAATCAACCCGATTTGAGACTTTTAAATCTTCTGGTTGGGGTGGAGGCAAGAATCTAATGCAGCGTGTACGTGATGATGCTGCTAGGCCAGATACTTCTGATGAATAAAAAATGAATTATATATCAAAGACAATAGGCTCAATAACATTATTGAGCCTTATCTTTGCCCATCAGTTTTTTCTTTCTACAACTGATATCCGATTTAAATCACAAGAAAAAAGAACAGAAATCACTATTCAAGTTTTCACACATGATGTTAACCTGCTCTTAGAAAATGCTAACTATAAAACAGTAGATTTAGGGACAGAAAAAGAAAATGATGAAATTGATATATTCTTGGTTAATTATTTATCTGATAATTTTATTATTCAAGATTATAGATGGAAATATCTTGGCAAAGAAGTTGGACTAGATTATACCCTTTTCTTTTTGGAAATAGAAAAATTTTCTTTATCTCCTAAGGTTGCTATTTTGAATTCTTTATTTATGGATTTATATAGTAAGCAAGTCAATATTGTTAATTTCTATAATGATAATGATGTTCAGTCAGCAAATATGACAGTTGGTGAGCCAGTATTTTCTTTTAGTTTTCAGTAACTGTTTTATACCCTGTAAGCCATATTACAATACCGCCTGCCATCATTGCTATACAAAGTAGTTGTCCCATACTTAGATCTAGTAAAATGAATCCTAAATGATTGTCTGGTTCTCTAAAATATTCAATAAAGAATCTAAAGAAAGCATATCCAAATACATATAGTCCACTATTGAATCCTAAAAATGTAAATCGTGTTTTAAGTGATTTGATTAGAAAATACAATACAATCCCTTCAAAAAATGCTTCATACAATTGTGATGGATGTCTTAATTGATAATCACCTGAATTTGGGAAGTACATTCCAATAGAAGCTTCTGTCACTCTTCCATATAATTCTCCATTAATAAAATTTCCAATTCTTCCAAAAAAATAACCTAAAGGAATTGCTGGAGTTAAAAAGTCTGCTACCGTATAGAGGTGTAAACCTTTTTTGCTAGCATACATCCAAATTGCTATTAAAACTCCAATTACTCCTCCGTGATAAGACATTCCTGCTATTCCAGTAAATTTCCACACTCCATTTTTTATAGAAAATGGAAGGAGAATTTCTAATGGGTTGTCAATATAGTATTCAAAATTGTAGAATAATACATACCCTAATCGAGCTCCTATGATTAAAGCAATAAAACACCAAGACAATAAATCTTCGAATTCTGGTAATGTAAGTTTTGTATAATCTTTATTATTGATTTTTGATCTGCATAATAAATATACCACTCCAAATGCAACTAAATACATTGTTGAATACCAATAAATAGAGAAAGAACCAATTGATAATAGAATTGGATCCATTTTTGAAGGTAATGTTTGCCACCATAGTATAAAATCCATATCGTAAAATACAAAAATTACTTTGTAAGATAAAAAAAATTATATAATGTAAAGCAATATTATGATTCTATCTGGAAAAGAGATTATCAATAGACAAGGCAATGATATAATCATTGATCCTTTCAATGAAAAACAAATTAATCCGAATAGCTATAACCTAAAATTACATAATGAACTTGTTGTCTATGATTCTCATGTATTAGATATGAAAAAAGATAATACAGGAACAAAAATTATTATACCAGAAGAAGGACTGCTCCTAGAAAGTAATAAGCTATATCTTGGAAGGACAGTTGAGTATACAGAAACTCATAATCTTATTCCTATGTTGGAAGGGAGGTCTTCTGTTGGTAGGCTTGGTTTATTTGTTCATGTGACAGCTGGATTTGGAGATGTAGGTTTTAAAGGATATTGGACATTAGAAATTTTTTGTGTTCAACCAATAAAAATTTATCCAAGCATAGAAATTTGTCAAATTTTTTATCATTCTATTGATGGAAGTTATACATCGTATGAAGGTGGGAAATATCAAGCAAATCGAGATATCCAAACAAGTATGTTACATAAAGATTTTGAGGAAGAATAATTGTCTTATATTTTTATAAAAATTATAAGATTATATCAAATTGTTCTATCTCCAATCTTGGGTTCAAATTGTCGATATCATCCTACTTGTTCTCAATATATGATTGATGCAGTGAATGAATGGGGTGTAATAAAGGGTGTAATATTGGGAACAAAACGAATATTGAAATGCCATCCTTTAGGCTCGAAAGGATTTGATCCTATACCAAAAAAAATAAAAGGTAAAGAAAATGCATGAGTGGATTAGTTTACTAGAGAGTATTCTTAGTAATAATTTTACATTTTCTGTTATTTTCGTTCTAGGTATGTTTCATGCTTTAGAACCAGGGCATGGGAAAACATTGATTCTAGCATATATGAGCGGCGGATCAATGCGTTTCTTTGGTGCAGTCCAACTTATTACAGGTCTGATTATTACACATTTTGCTTTATTCTCTTTTATAGCATTTTTATTACAAGCAGGGAATGAATCTTTTCCTGTTTTAAGCAAGATTGGGCCTATATTTATTATTTTATTAGGATTTTATTTATTATATAGATCTTCAAAAGAAATTCGTCATGAACATGATGATGATTGTGATGAACCAATGCATTTTCATTTTAATCAGTCAAAATTTTCTAGTCCATTTATTACTGGAATGGTTGCAGGTTTGATTCCTTGTCCATCTGCTGTAGCAGTTTTGTTAATTGCAGCAACAAAATTTAGCAATGATACTTTCATTCTCTATTCTAGTATTCTTACATATGTTTTAGGGATTGCCTTAACATTGGTTGGAATTATGATTTTATTTTTATTTTTTAAAGATAGATTTAGCAATCAGCTTAATTCAATTAATCAAAAGTTTAATACTAATATAATTGCTGCTGTTCTAATAATAATAATTGGAATATTGTATTTTCTAATGAATTTCTACGGTTTAGGACACCAGCATTAAAGAACTTCTATTCCAAGTTTCTTCAATAAACTTGCTAAAATAAGAAATAAAGAAACCATAACAATTAAAGAAACTCCCATGCTCAATCCAAATGAAATATTTTTCTTTAATAGATATGGAAATAGTATAAAGAATGATAAAGAAAGCAATGTCATCCAAAATATATTATAAGATAATGATATAATACGTTCAGTGTCTTTTGTCTCAATTTGTAACCAACTGATAGTTAATAGAGACATTAGAGGTAGTGATACAATGAGCGATCCTAGAATAATACTTTTTTTTGCAACTTCTGATGCAGTAAATATGATTATTGCAGATAAAAGAATTTTAATTGCTTCAAACATGATTTTTTGTAATTTGCATCAAACAATTTAAGAAGAAATTAAAAAATGGACTTAAATAATATTTATATTGGCTTTGCTCTTGCAACTTTTGCAGGCCTCAGCACAGGTATTGGTAGCTTTCTAGGATTATACTCTAAGTTTGAAAATAAAAGGCTATTATCATTAGCTCTTGGATTTGCAGCTGGAATCATGATTTATGTATCTTTTATGGAATTACTCCTCCTTTCTTTTGATTCATTAGGAGGGTTGTATGGTGATACTTTTGGTAAATTAATTGGTGTTACTGCATTTATTATTGGGATGTTAATTATGTTATTTATTGATCAATTATTTGATCATCATTCAATAGCTGACTTTATTTCTCGATCTTCAAATAAAGATGAATCATTGTTAGTCCGTACTGGAGTATTTTCAGCATTGGCTTTAGCTATTCATAATTTTCCAGAAGGATTTGCAACATTTACAGCTGCAGTATATGACCCAACTGTTGGAGCAACTTTAGCAATTGCAATTGCAATTCATAATATTCCTGAAGGGTTAGCAGTTTCTGTTCCTATTTATTATGCTACCAAAGATAAAAGGAAAGCATTTTGGACATCTTTTGCTTCTGGTCTTGCTGAACCTCTTGGTGCGGTGATTGGATTTCTTGTCTTTAGCACTGTATATAATGAAGCATTATTTGGTGTATCTTTTGCACTATGTGCTGGAATTATGATTTATGTAGCATTGAATGAATTATTACCTGTATCAAAAGAGTACGGAGAACCTACTGATCCTATTATGGGAGTAACGGCTGGTATCATTGTGATGGCATTAAGTTTAATAATGATGTATGCCTAAAGAATTACTTTATTAAAGAGACGATTTCTTTTGATAGAGGTTTGACTTTAGAATCAAAGAAAGCAACTAATTTTCCATCTTCATCAATTATATATTTGCAAAAATTCCAACTAGGTTTCTGATCATTCCAACCATTTAATTCTTTATTTGATAACCAATGATAAACAGGGCTTTGTTTTCTTCCCTTAGTTGTTATTTTTTCAAACATTTGAAATGTAACCCCAAAAGAATTTTCACAAAATTCTGCTATTTCCTCATTACTTCCGCTTTCTTGAAATAGAAAATCATTTGCAGGGAAGCCTAAAACAGACACTTTATCACCATATAACTCATGTAATTTTTGCAATCCTTCATACTGATAGGTATAACCGCATTTTGAAGCAACATTCACAATTAATACTTTTTTACCTCTAAATTTTTCAAACGAAATTTCTTGTCCATCAATAGAAACTGCTTTTAAATCATAGAAGTTTGAGCTAACAGTTATATTATTAGTATTTTTTGTCATTTTCTTATATGAAAATCCACTTAATAGCAACACGAATGAAAAACTAATTAATACTATTAACCAATAATGTGTTGATATAAACATTTTTATCATAATTATCCTTAAAATTTTACAAATTCTAACATGATTTTTGTAAAAAAGGAAGAACTATCAGATACAGCACAGTGGATCGCAAATAATTTTGAACAAATATTTATTACCTTTTGTATTCTCTGTGTCTTAATATCTTCATTATTTCTTTTAAAACTATATAACAATAGATACCGCGAATGAAAAATTATTTATTAATAATTATGTTTATTTCTATACTGTCTTGTTCTACAAAAGAAGAGGCAGTTCCAGAAACTGAGTCTAATATTAATGAACAAAATCAAACTATATCTTCTGAAAAATCTCAAATTAATCAGATTATTTTTCTTGATGCTCAAGGAAATGTCTTAACTGAAACTGAAAAAGATAGCCTTATTGAAAATACAACTGATCTACAAGCTTTAAGGCGATTAAATAATAATAATACCGAATATATACTTTTTAAGAATTTTGATGATCTAAGAGGATTTGTTCCAGATGAAACTGTTGATAATCTTATTAGAGAGTATAATCTAATGCAATCAGGTGGTAGAGGAGCTGTTATCACCCAAAGAATAATAGATACATGGAAAGATCAAAAATTACCAGATGGTGCACTAAATATGTTAGATAATTCAGTTAAATCTTTCAAAGACTTTGAAGGTAAATTGCTAGTGTTAAATTTTTGGTATATTAATTGTAGCCCATGTATCCTTGAAATGCCATATTTGAATCAATTGGTTGAAAGATATAAAGACGAAAATATTGAATTTTTAGCATTAAGCTTTGATTCTATTCCAGATATCAAGAATTTTTTATCACACACTGAATTCAATTATCTTCATGGATCAATTGATAGAAATTTTATGTATGATTTTACTCCGGTAGCTCCAGGACATTTTATCGTCGATGAAAATGGTATTATCAGAGATATTTTCATTGGTGCACCAAGGAATACTGAAGAAATCTATAATAAGCTTATATCAGTGATAGAAAAAAATAAAAAATGAATTTTGAATCAATTATTCGTTTTGTAATATATAATATGAAAGTTAAACAGTTGTTATCAATCATATTTTTGTCAACATCTTTGTTAGCACAAGGCCATATGGTGTCTTCTAATCAAAATGCGGTTATTGTTTCTTTTGGCTATGATAGAAGTGTTGATTTTTTTGGTGAAGGGAAATTTTTAAGAGATAGCTATAATAATTCATTAAATCTGTCTTACATATATAATGAATTTCTTGGTTTTGATCTTTCTTATGGTTATTCCTTATTTAATCGGAAAGATTCGTATGGTGATGCAGAAAGTACATTTGATTTTTCTGATAATTTTAGAGAGAATAATCCTGATATTAGCGATAAAGGATTTTCTTTTGGGGTAACTTATCACTTAGAAAACAATGAAAAGATGCCTATTGATATGTCATTTGGTTTAAGGTATGGTAATGGTGACTATAACAATGATGTTTTAGATACAACCAACCAAGATTTTTATAGAAAATATTATGCTTTAGAGATTGCTACATATACAACAATGGAAGCCAATGCAAATTTTAATGTAGGTCCAATTTTAAAGTTAAGTTTTATAAATGAAAAAAATATTCATGATGAAATTACTATTATTGAAGAATCGGTCACGACTGAAACAATTTCAAAAAACGATAATCATGTTAATATAAAAGTTGGATTTCCAATATTGTTTGATCAAGGAGCTTTTCAGAACTTGGGAGACACTCAGTTTATTATAGAACCTACCCTCTCGAATGTGTTTGGAGAAACACATTTTGGAATTAATATAGGTTTCCTATTTAATAATTGATAAAAAGGTATTATTGGCTCCACAATTCAATATCAAAAAGGACATTTCAAAAGCTGAAACGCTTCCATCTTCTT
>JAYZKH010000036.1:0-19643 GCA_036163585.1 Fidelibacterota bacterium | reverse complement strand
TCTCATGAGATTGAAGTTGTTATTGTTAAAGAGTATTATCCAAATGGAGCACTCAAATCAGAAGTAACCTACAAAGACGGTAAAGAAAATGGGCCATACAAATGGTATTGGGATAATGGAATCATGTCAGAAGATGGAACTTACAAAGATGGAAAACTTCATGGACCGATAAAAATATATTATTGGACTGGAGAATTACAGATTGAATCAACTCTAAACTATGGTAAAAAAGAAGGAATTGTAATAGGGTATTATGAAAATGGACAAGTCAAGTCTGAAGGTTTTTATAAAAATGATAAGAAAAATGGTTCATATAAATGGTATTTCCAAAATGGACAACTCAAATCAGAAGAAATTTTTAAAGACGATGTATCAGTAGGGCCTTTTAAATATTATTATGAGAATGGACAAGTTCAAATTGAAGGTATAGTAAATGATAATGGACCAGATGGAATTCAGAGATCTTACTATAACAATGGTATACTAAGAGCAGAACAGGCTTGGGAAGATGGGAAACCACATGGATTTTTTAAAAATTATGATGAGAATGGAAAGCTGATATCACAGGAAACCTGGGCAAATGGAGTAAAATTAGAAGAAGTTAATGAGAATTCATTATAATTTAATAATCAATCATCATGGTGTTTCCCAATATCCCATCCTTTTTCTTTGAGATATTGATTGGCAGACTCCATAGCATCATCTTCTAAGGAAGTTCCCATTACATCGTTCCATCGATTTAAATAGCCAAATAATGCAATAACAGACATCATTTCAATGATATCATTCTCACTCCAATGTTGCTTTAACTCCTCTTCCATTGCTTTTGTTGTTGCTACAGGAACTTTGCTTGCTTCCCTAGCAAATTTCAGTGCCACTTTTTCTTGATCAGAAAAACAATCGCTGTCTTCAAAATTCCAAATATTTTCAAGACGTTCTTTGCTTGCACCATATCGTTCTGCTGCCCTGATTGTATGGGCTTGACAGTATCTACACCCCGTCGTATTACTGCTAATAAATGCAATCAAGCGTTTAAACTCACTGGTTAAGGATCCATGATTTTTCATAACCGCCATATTCAGGTTAATAAATGCTTTTGCAAGGGCTGGATTTTTTTGCATCGTTAGAACAGAATTTGGACAAAATCCTAAGGTTTCATTAAAGAATTTTACCAACTCTTTGGTTTCGGCATCTTCAATCGTGTGAATAGGGTCAATAAGGCTCATTTTTCTTCAAACAATCGTTCGTTGGGTTTACGCACTTTTTTACGATGTTGATGACGATCATCCTCTGCACGATATCCTATTGGACATAATACAGCACTAGTAAGATTACGATCTTCTAAACCAAGAATACGGTCATATGCATCGCTTTTAAATCCTTCAAATGGACAAGTATCTATCTTCATATCTGCTGCAGCAACCATCAGATGTGTTAAGGCGATATAACACTGTTTTTTCATCCAATCTAATGCATCATCTGGGTCACGATTCCCTAAGTCAGTTTTGGCAATAATACTATAGGCTTTAATCTTTGCTTTAGACTCAAGTTTTTTCTTAAGTGTCTCTTCCCTATCAGACTCTCTTGCTTCTTCCATTAAGGCGATAAATTCGTCAATATGTTCAGGTTTAACTTTTTTGTAACTACAAAACACAAACAAATGAGAACAATCACGGACTTGAGACTGATAATAGGAATGTTTCATCAATTCTTTTTTCATCTTTTGACCGGTAACGATAATGACTTTATATAACTGAAATCCATAGGAAGACGGTGACAAACGAATAGCTTCTTTTAAAGTTGCAATATCTTGATCACTCACCTGCTTATTTGGATCAAATTTTTTGGTGGCATAACGCCAGTTTAAAGTATCAATGATGCTCATTTCACAATAAATCTACAAAAAAAGTGGAAACCGTTCTATTAATAAGAACATCTATAGTGTTTTTAAGTGGTTTAATAGTGAGGATACATCACTATTTTTTTTAGTTATTGAATCTCTAAATATATTGAACTCCTCTTCACCAAGTTCTTTATAATAATAGAACCAATATAATGTTATAATTATTCTTTCAATAAAAGTGCTTGAGTATATTTTTTTACCTTTGGGCATCTTATCTATAACATATTCGTATCCTTTTTTTCCTCCAAATGCCCATATCTTCGTTAGTTTACCATACTTTTCTATATCAGATGGATAGAAATAAACGATCTCTTGATTCTGAAGATTTAAGTGATATAAAAAAGAATCCTTTTGAGATAATAGTCTGTCAGCTTTATTTTTTTTAATATGAAATTTACCATACGGAATTAATAAAGACTGAATTTCCACCGTATACTCTTGCCCTCTATATTCAACAGTAAAATCTGGATCTGAACTGATATATTCCCTCTTTTTCTTTATTACTCTATCAGAATCATGGCTATCTAATGTTATTGAAAAACCGTATTGATTAAAAATGGGAAGAGAAAAAATATAAATAAAAAAATCTTCAACCAACCATCCAGAAATTAGATTTTCATTATACTTTGACAAAGTTCTCACATCAGAAAAATATTCCATGTCTTTTTCAATCTTTTTTGATGGGTCAAAAATATCTATAAAAGATTTACTATATTTTTTGTATTTATCCTCTAAATATTGAGTAAAAATCTCGTATTCTTTTTTTTCTAGAAATTCTGCTAATGTCAAGATGTCATCTTTGACTTTTTTAGTATTCTTTAGATGGTCTTTCATAAAGATATTTTATGACAATAGCTTGAGTCAAAAATCCCTTTTTTTACTTGGATTTGCATATCTGGTTGACTGGAACCGTATGGTTTAAATGAAATCCAGTTTCCAAATGAATAATTTGTAGACTTCTTTCTCATTTTTGAGATAATAAATTCTTCTTCTAAGAGCTGGTCAATTGAAATCATTTTAATGAAATTTCCTTCATGATGAGCAAGAAAATCACACCATGTTTTTTCGTCAGATCGAAAACGTTTTTTTACCATAGTTAATTTATGGGCATTAATATAATTAAAGATTATTTCCTTCTTATTTTCGGTTGAAACATATGTTCTTTGACTGTAATTATTATAGTTAAAATATTCTCCAAAGACTTTCTTCTCTTCTGTATTTGCCCAATGTAAAAATAGTGGTATCCTCTTTCTTACCCACTGTGTTAATGGAGAGCTAGGTTTTTTCGTATCAATTCCAATAAATAGATGTTTATATGATAATAATAAGTCTGCTGCTGGAGGCTTCTTTTCATTTGTCAGCAAATCTTCTTTTGATGCTGGCAATCTAGTAATTTTTACATTAGAACAATTAATATCCTTGGCTTGGTTTCCATATTTTAATTGAAATATAGACTTAATTGCATTATCTGATTTTTCAATTATTTCTTTAAATATCTGTTCGTATTCATAGCCTTTGCTTCTACCAAGCTCTCCTCCATCAGATCTATTGCTCATACACTATTAATTTCCAAATAAGCCTAATTGAGCTGGAGATTTTGTTCGAGATTTTTTCTTTCTTACAATTGTAGTATCCATAATCTGGCCAACAATTCTTTTAATCAAGATTGGTGGCACAGCTTCTCCAAGAATATGTCGAATTTGATTGTCACTAAAACCATCTGGAAAACCTGGATCTTTTGGTAAACCCATTAAGATAAATAGCTCTAAAAGGGTTAATACTCTCGCATCACTATATGTTCCATCATCTAGTTTCCTACCAGGATGAACATTATTCTGAGAAGAAACTGCTCCATTACACATAGTAATCGTTGGAGAAGGTTTATCCCACTCAATACGTTTATAAGTGGTTTGATACCCTCTTACCTTTCTTCCATCTTTTTTTGGATAATATACTTCATTATTTAATGCTGTTTTTCCAGTTGGAGTGTGTTTAAGACATAAAATATGTTCTTCTTTATGTTTTTTAGCATTATGATATTTAATATCGGAAATTCCTTCGCTTTCAAGAGTTGGTAGATATTCGATGGCTTCTCTTACTGTAATTTGCTCTTCTTTTTCTGGCATTTCCCATTCATGATTCTTTGAGATCAATACGATAGCTCTTTTTCTTGTTTGTGGGGTGCCATAATCTGCTGCATTAACAACCTGAAAAGAAATATTATATTTTGGCACCAATCGTTCTGTGATATAGTCAACTATCTTAATAGGTTTTCCATTGACTAAGATACTGAAATTTAACATCCCAGGAACATTCTCAATTAAAGCATAATCAACATTTGTATCAAGAATAGCATCAATGGCAGAGATAATTAGAGTGTTTCGAGGGTCATTTCTATCCATCTTCCCTGCAACACTCATTCCTTGACATGGTGGTGTGGCAATCAACAGTTTACATTCTTTACTAATTGCTTCATTGATGACCGTCTGATAAACATTTTTATCAGTAATATCTCCAGCAATCATTTTACTATCAGGATATAAAAATTGATAAAAATTTGCTCTATCAACTAGAAGCTCATTTGCTACTTTAACCTCAACTCCAATATCTTCTAAATAAAATTCTCCTATTCCGCCTGAAGCAAATAAGGATACAGCATTGATTTTTTTATTCTTCATCAACATTTATTTTACAATAATCTTATCGGAGTTCAATGGAAGATGGATTTCATCATTATCTTCTACTACAATCGTTTCTACTGGAGATTTAGAAATAAATTCTTTTAGTTTGCGTTTGACTAAGAAATTGTCTCTACTAGGAATAATATGGGTTAAGACCAACATATCAATGTTAATCCCTTCCATACGGCTTAATAATCCCGGTTCATCGTCATAATCAATCATATTGGTATGGTAATGATTAATATGGTCAAATATCTGCATCATACGGAGTTTTCCAACCTTTTCTGCAATTCTAGCAACACGGGTATTTACTTGATGGAAAATTCCTTCATGAATCAGTAAATCCGCTCCATTCGCATAGCTATAATCATCCATTAAGGCTGTATCACCTGAAATAATTACTGAACGATCTTGACATGTAATACGATACCCTACTGCCCCAGTTACTGGATCATGCGGTACATAAAATGCAGACACTTCAATTTGATCATCTTTATAAACTAATATTTCTCCGTCATCCGTATTAAAAATATTGGCTTCTATCAATCCTACTTCTGGATTAAGTAAGTCTGCTCCATGATGGGCAATACGGTGCATTCGATCTGGTCCATATGCTAAGTTATATCCATCGACCAAATCTTGTACTGTTTCAGTTCCATATACTTGTAATGGTCCATCTCTTCCGCGTACCCAAGATGCTAAATTCAATTGCCCTAAATCTCCTACATGATCAGAATGGGTATGACTAATGAATACGGCTTTAACAAAAGCAGGTTCTAAGGTCATATTCATAACAAAATTTGCAGTCGAACGTGGGCCAACATCGAAAACATATACATTATCATTGATAGCAATGACCGTACTTTGGGATGCAAATTGTGCTGCTAGCGGAGTTCCTGTACCATTAAAAATGACTCGCATCACATCTTTAGGGTCTTTTTCCACTTCCAATAATTCTTCAACTCCTCTTTGTACCAAATCGTCCATGATTTGTTTTGGAGATTTAATTGCAAGAACAACGAGTGTTGTTAATACGGCTAACCCTATAAAAAATAGTATAAGATATTTTAATATACTGCCTTCAGTGAGATTTTCTAGTTTCATTGATTCTCCGCTTTCTATAATCTTGAAATAATATAGAGTTGTAAGGTCAATACGATTAATGCTAGCACTGTTCTGATGAATTCCATCAGGTGGTTATGTCGATCAAAAAATCGCTCAATTCTATACCATATAGATTCTTTATAATTATTATCATTCATATTTATTTCTCATTTAGTGATTGGTTGACCCAATTTAAATAATCTGGATCAACATTGCTTGTTTCAATTGTTGTAATTTCAGGAACATCATAATTATGTAATTCTTTAACGGTTTTGTAAACTTTTTCTTCCATATCTTTTGTAGTCTTAATTAACAACATCGATTCTCGTGATTCAGCAATACGTCCTTCCCATATGTATTTGGAACGAATACGAGGCAAAATATTGATGCATGCCGCATATTTCTTATTCAGTAGCATATTGGCTATCATTTTAATAGTCTTATGACTATCAGAACTTGTTTTAATAATAATCATTCTTATTGGTTTTCTACCCAAGCATATACCACATCTTGTAGTATATCCATTGGCATGGCACCATTTCGTAAAACAACATCATGGAAATCTTGTAAAGAGAAATTATCTCCTAATTCTGTTTCAGCATAATTACGCAATTCTTGAATCTTTAACATCCCAATTTTATAAGAAACTGCTTGTCCTGGCCAAACGATATGACGTTCTACCATTTTAACACATTCTCCCTCTGGATTTGCAGTGTTGTTACGATAGTAATCAATCCCTTCTTCACGGGTCCAGCGATAGTGATGAATTCCAGTATCTACTACTAAACGACATGCTCTCCATAATTCACCAGATAATCGCCCAAAGTCTGAATAAGGATCTTTATATAATCCGACTTCTTTTGGAAGAGTTTCAGAGTACAATGCCCACCCTTCACTATACACACTATACCCTCCATATTTTCTAAAGCTAGGCATCCCTTTTACTTCTAATGCAATGGATATTTGCATATGATGTCCAGGAATAGCTTCATGGTATGCTAGATTTTCTAATTTATAAATTGGCATATCTTTCATTGTATATAGATTTGCATAATATATTCCTGGTCTACTTCCATCGGCTTTTCCGCGTTGATAAAATGCAATTCCGGCAGATTTTTCACGATATGGTTCTACTGCTTTAAGCCTCAAAGGAATGGATGGTAATCCATGAAATAATTGGTCAATATTTGCTTTTAATGTATCGATTACTGCACTTGTTTGATTTAAATATGCTTTACGACCTTTTTCATTGTCTGGATAGTAAAATTGTGGATCAGTACGCATAAACTCGAAAAAGTCCTGCAAGCTCCCTTCAAATTGGGTTTTTTCCATAATTGCATAGATTTCTTCATGAATACGAGCAACTTCACTTAATCCAATCTCATGAATTTCTTCAGCAGTTAATCCTAGTGTTGTATATCCATCAAGTTGATATTGGTAGTATTCTGCCCCATTTTTCTGTTTCCACACACCAAAATTATCGGTTGATTTTGTTTCTTGTTCTGAGAGAAAATCAATCAATTTTCGATACGAACTATTGACGATTGTTACAAGAACAGCTTCTGCTTCACTTCTATACCTTGTTTTAATAGGATCACTGAGATCTAAATTGTTGAGTTTTTTAGTGAAATCTTTATAGATAACATTCTGTTTTTTTACCTCTTCAAAAGGAAATCCAGAGATAATATTCTGAGCAACTTTGATTGCTTGTGGATACACAAATTTTGGTGCAACAATGTCTATATCTCCTCTTAATCGCAATTCTTCAATAAGTGTATCCATTAATGGTTCAATATTGCGTAATCGACCCAAATAATCTTTAATATCTTCTTCATCATCTACTTGATGGTAATTAATTAAAAACGATGGAATAGATGAATGTTTTCCTCCTCGATGTGTAATTGGATAATTATTTAAAGTAAATTCTCGTGATTTAATTCTACGCTCTAAACTTTTTTCCATTAATCGATAGCTTAATTTTGTTTTATCGTCTAGTAAATTATAATTAATACTCTTACGTAAATAATGTAAATCATCTATTGCACGTTTAGCATTTCTGTTGCTTCTGGTCCAACTAATATCATCCCATTGATCATAATTTGATTTATAACCTAATCGTGTTTGAAATTCAGGGCTATCTTGAACCCTATCTAAGAAGATAGATTCAAAAATTTGGTTTGCTTCTTTGATTTCAGCTTCATCAATCTTATTTCCTGTGCAAGCAACAATAAATAACAAAATAAATATAAAAAGTCTCTTCATAATCTCCTCAATTTGTTGATAATTCGGCAGACAATACGGTGTTGTCTACTAACATTGCTATCGTCATAGGACCAATGCCTTTTGGTACTGGAGTTAATGCACCTGCTTTTCCCATAACACTTGGTTGATTTACATCTCCTACAATAATAGATTTTCCATCACGTTCTATACGATTAATTCCTACATCAATTAAACAAGCACCGTCTTTAATAAATGATGCATCTAAAAACTCTGGTGATCCCATCGCTGCGACAACAATATCTGCCTGTTTAGTGAATTCTTGTAAGTCAGGAGTTCCACTATGACACAAAGTAACAGTTGCATTTCCTATTGACTTAAGACTAGAAAGCACCGATACTGGTCTTCCAACAATATTGCTTCTTCCAACGACGACAACATGCTTTCCATTCACTGGAATATTAAAGTGTTTTAACACATACATAATTCCTTTTGGAGTGCATGGAATGAATCGTGGATTGCCAATTGATACTAATCCTGCATTTTCTGGGTGAAATCCATCCACATCTTTCGACGGAGAAATTGCATGAATTACTTGTTGGCTATCAATATGTTTTGGAAGCGGTAGCTGTACTAAAATTCCATGAAATGAATCATCATTGTTAATCTTTTTAATTAATTCCAATAATTCTTTTTCTGATGTTTCTTCTGAAAGACGATGAATATCTGATTTTAGACCAAGAGAATCAAATTTTTTAGTCTTATTACGTACATAAATCTGAGAAGCAGGATTTTCTCCTACTAATATTGCTGCTAAACCAGGAGTAACACCTTTCTCCTTTAAAGCATCAATTCGTGCAGGTAAGCTATCATACAATGCATTACTTGCCTCAATTCCTGATAAAATTACTGTATCAGCCATTTTATTCTCTCTTTCCTATTATACAGCCTGATCAATACGTTCAATCAAAGACTCTATTCTAGATTCAATTCTTCCTTTAAAAGAAGATTCTCCCACTGTCGAGCTATTATATTCATCGAAAATGTACATAGCAGCCAATATTGCAACATCTGCGGTTGATAAATTAGGAGATTTTCCTCCTCTTTCCTTCATTTTTTGATCAACTTGAGTTGCTGCTTGTCGTATGTTGTCTTCATTTCCAGTAGCTTTAAATGAATAATCTTTTCCAAAGATTTTTACTATTATACTTTCTGATTGTTGATTTTCCATAATTTATTATTTCCTTTTATTGATCTCTTAATTTAGCATCAAATTTTTTCGAAATTAAACTTATAATTTCAGTAATAACAGAGTTTACCTGATTATCTTCAAGTGTTTTCTTAGGGTCCTGAAAGGATAACTTAAACAGGACACTTTTCTTGTTTTTTAGTTCTTTTGACTCAAATATATCTACAGGAATTACTTCTTTTAATAATGCTTGATTTACATTCTTCATTGCTGTACAAACCTGTGCTAATTCTATATCATTATCTAATATAAAATTTAAATCTCTATTTACCATTGGATAAAGAACAATATCTTGTGCTTTTACACTATAGCCTGAACATTCTTTAAATCGATATGTATCAATATCCATAATACATACATCTGTCTTATAAGAAATGTCCATTTTATCTAAAAATGCTTTATTTACAACTCCAATTGATCCCACGACATTCTTTTGAGAATCTACTATATGATAAAATGTATCACAATATGGATGTTCCTCTCTAATAAATTTGATATTTATCTTCAGTAAATTATTAAAAATACTTTCTGCTAACCCCTTTAATAAGAAGAAATTTCCTTCAATTGGATTGAAGTGAACATTTGGAGCAGTAAAATCACCATGCACCAGACAAGAAAATGCATTTCTTTGGTCAATATCCTCTAATTTATTTCCATTGCTTTTAAATACTGTTCCCTGTTCATAAATCAATACATTTTGAGAACCATTTTTATAGTTAAAATCAAGTGTGTTAAGCAAGCCTTGATGTAGAGATGTTCTTAATGCATTCATCTTATCTGAAGAAGGATTCATTACTGCAACAGACTCTACACCAAAATGTTTAATCTGACTCTTCTCTTGAAGAGAATTATTATAACATTGCTGAAATCCAACAGATGACAAATATTGTTTTAATTTAGAAATTGGACGTTCTTCGTCTTCTACATACTGCATTTGAGAGGAAAAATTGTAAGATGCATCAATATTATCATATCCATAACAACGTAATATCTCTTCAATAATATCTGATTCATTGACCAAGTCTCCTCTGAAAGATGGAATAGTGCAAATCCACTTCTGAGTATCTTTATTGTTGATGTTCTTTTTCCCAGTAGATTTTATGACAAATTCCTCTGGTAGATCTTGAGAATGTTCTTTATTCAACATATTTGCTAATTCTACCAATGTTTCTCTAGATCCAAATCGAATTCTATGACGATAATCGCTTGCATTCTTTCTTGTAATTTTATCCATTTTATATAGATGATCGACAATATTGCGCATAAACGGCCTAAATTCTGTTCGAATTCTCATAGATTGTAATTTATTAGAATCAGATAAAATATCGTCTATATCCATAGAAATAAGGCTTTCTCCCCTACTTTTACAATCAATATGTAGCCCAGAAAGAATATTTTCTACTTTATTAGCTGGAATATTGAAGCCAGCATGTTGTGATAATTTCTTATTGGAAAGCACTATTTTTCGTGGTGTTAAATCAAATGTACACTGATCTGTGACAATTGAACTTAATTCTCCTCCTGCAATCTCTTGCATTAACCTAACAATCATATAAAATGCATCAATCGCTGCAGCAGGATCTGCTCCTCTCTCAAAACGTCTAGAAGCTTCAGATAATAAGTTTAGTTTTTTTGATCCTTTTCTAATAACAACAGGGTCAAAATAAGCACTTTCAATTAACACATTTGTCGTTGTATCAGATACAGCACTGTCTTTTCCTCCAATAATACCTGCCAATGCAACTGTATTGACTGAATCAGTAATGACAAGATGATCGGAATCTAAAGTATATGTCTCCTCATCAAGTGCTTCAAATTTTTCTCCTTTTTTTGCCCATTTCACTTCAATAGTTGGTTTTGACAGCTTGTCTAAATCAAATATATGAGTAGGTTGACCAATTTCAAGTAACATAAAGTTTGAGATATCGACCAAATTATTAATACTTTTTTGACCTGCAGATTTTAAATAATCCAATAACCATTGTGGAGATGGTCCAACTTTTACACCTTTAACAATGCCTGCAACATATCGAGGACATCCTCCTTTTTTATCTAAAACAACTTTAACCTTCTTTTTTGAGTCAGGAATTACTCTTTTACTGTTAAGCGGATTCTTCAATTTTCTATTTAGTTTTCCTGCAATTTCTCGAGCAATACCACGATGACTAAGTGCAAAAGCTTTATCTGGGGTAATATCAATATCAATTGCATCATACATTGGACCAAATATATCAGCAATATTTGTACCATTTTTCAAAGAAGAATCGAGGACCATAATTCCATCGTGTTCTTCTGATATTCCCAATTCTCTTTCAGAGCAAATCATGCCATTACTTTCAATGCCACGAATCTTTGCTTTTCCTATCTTAAAATCGCCTGGTAATACTGCTCCTACTTTAGCAAAAACAATTTTCTGTCCAGTAGCAACATTTGGGGCACCACAAACTACTTCATGTGATGTTTCTCCATCGTTAACAATACAAAATTTTAATTTATCTGCATTCGGATGTTTTTTAGCTGATTCTACCTCACCTACAACAATATTCTCTAATGAAGAAAAATCTGTTACAACTTCAGATTCAAATCCTAACATTGTTAAAGTATCTGCTAAATCAGATGCAGAATAATCAAAATTGATAAAACGTTTAAGCCATGGAATAGATACTTTCATTAAAACTGCTCCAAAAATCGTTTATCATTCTGATAGAATAGTCGAATATCTCGAATACCATACTTAATCATTGCAATACGTTCTATTCCCATTCCGAAAGCAAATCCTTGATATTTTTCACTATCATACCCAACATTCTCTAATACATTTGGATTTACCATTCCACATCCAAGTATTTCCATCCATTGGTTTAATTTGTCATTCCAAATATCCACTTCAGCACTAGGTTCAGTAAATGGGAAATAACTTGGTCGGAAACGCATTTTTGTATCTTTGCCAAACATTTCCTTTGCAAAATACTCCAAAGTGCCTTTCATCTCAGCAAATGAAGAAGTTTCATTGATTACTAATCCTTCTACCTGATGGAATAAACAGAAGCTTTTATAGCTTACTGCTTCATTACGAAAAACTCTACCACAACAAATATGTCGTAGTGGAGGATCTTGATTTTCCATTAAATGTATTTGAACATTAGATGTATGAGTACGTAATACCGTATTTGGATCAATAAAGAAAGTATCTTGCATGTCTCTTGCAGGATGATGTTTTGGTACATTTAATGCTTCAAAATTATGATAGTCATCATCAATTTCAGGACCATATGCCACTGAAAATCCGATTGATTTAAAAATAGATTTTATCTCATCAGTTACCTGTTCTAATGGATGAATATTTCCTTGTGGTAATGCATATCCAGGCAAAGAGAAATCTTTGCTATCTTTTGTATCTGTTTTACCTAATCCTAATGAACTTAGTTTATCGTTGTATGATGAATTTAGGTCTGATTTGAGGACATTTAATGTTTTTCCGTACTTAGGTTTTTCTTTATTACTTAGACTAGCAAATTGATTAAATAATTCAGTAAGTTTACCCTTCCTTCCTAAGTACTTAATGCGAATTTGTTCAAGATCATCAGCTGTTTTACAAGATTTTAAATCTGAATGAAAAGATGTCTTAACTTCATTGATAGTTTTATTCATGGACACCTTTTACTTTATTTTTTTAGATATTTTACTAGGTCTTCAAAAACAGATGGATCGTTCACAGCTAAATCTGCTAGAACTTTTCTGTCTAAGTCGACACCTTTCTCCTTTAGTAAGTGTAAGAAGTTTGAATATGATAATCCGTTCAATCTTGCAGCAGCATTAATACGTATAATCCACAAACGTCTAAATTGACGTTTCTTTTGTCTTCTATCTCTGTATGCATATAATCCTGCTTTTGTAACTGCATCTTTTGCGGCTTTATAATTACGACTTCTTGCTCCAAAATAGCCTTTGGCTAATTTCACAGTTTTGCGATGTCTTCTGTGTCTTGGAACTGAACTATTAGATCTTGGCATGACTAACCTACTTTCCCATCATCTTTTTAACTTTTTTTTCATCAGAAGCTGCCACAAGAGTCGATTTTTTTGCTGCACGTTTCACATCATTATCCCTACGGATTAACATATGTGAATGCCCTGCCTTGTTGCGTTTTATTTTTCCGCTACCAGTCATCTTAAATCGTTTTGATACACTTTTTCTTGTTTTTTGTTTCGGCATTATAAATATCCTTATTTAGGGGCTAATATTATAGATTTTTTTCGTCCCGCCAAAGGATTATCTTTTTCCTTTTCTGCAACTTCACTTAAATTTAACACAACTTTTTCTAAAAGTGTATCACCTAAATCTTGTCTGGACATTTCTCGTCCACGATATATAATGCTCAATTTGAGCTTATAACCTTCATTTAAGAACTTTCTTCCCATTCTAAGTTTGTTCTCAAGATCATGATCTCCAATATTTGGTCTCATTCTTAGTTCTTTTACTTTGATTACTTGATGATTTTTTCTGGCTTGTTGAGCTTTCTTTTTTTCTTCATATTTATACTTCCCGTAATCCATTATCTTACATACAGGTGGTTTTGCATTTGGTGAAATTTCAACTAAATCGAGCCCTGCTTCATCTGCTAACCTTAGCGCTTCAGGCACTTTGACAACCCCCACTTGATTTTTATTCTGATCTATTAAACGAATTTCATCTGCATAGATTCTTTCGTTTACTCTTACTTTCTGTTTTTTAATTCGTAACTCTCCTTTCGTTAATTTCCTTCTTTATTTCATTTGAAAATTCTTTTAATGAAATTGTTTGTTGTTCTTTAACAAATCTTCTTCTTACTGTTACCACCTTACCATCTACTTCTTTCTCTCCAACAATAAGCATAATATTAATTTTTTGTAATTCTGCATCTCTTATCTTAGCACCAATTTTTTCTGATCGATTATCTACTTCAACCCTTATGCCTTGTTTTTTCAATTTTTGATATAAACTATCAGCATAATCATTGTGTTTATCAGAAACAGGTAAAATAACAACTTGTTTAGGAGCTAGCCATAGTGGAAAATTTCCACCAAAATGTTCAATCAAGAATCCAATAAAACGTTCATGTGTTCCAAGAGGAGCTCTATGAATACATAATGGTGTTTTAGCACTTCCATCAGCATCAGTATAAGCTAAATTAAAACGTTCGGGAACTGCAAAATCTACTTGATTGGTTGCAAGGCTAAATTCTTTGCCGATTGCACTCCATACTTGTACATCAATCTTTGGTCCATAAAATGCAGCATCTCCAACAGATTCTACAAACTTTAATCCAGCATCTTTTAGTGCATTTCGAACATCTTCTTCAGTTTTTTTCCATAGTTTTGGATTATTGATATATTTCTTTCCTAATCCTTTTGGATCATGCAGACTTAATCGCATTTCATATTTTTCAATACCAAATATTTTGAAATATTCCATATAAAGATTACATACACCAATAAATTCTTCTTTGAATTGATCTTCAGTGCAATAAATATGTGCATCATTCATTTGCATACTTCTAACACGCATTAATCCAAATAATTCTCCAGATTTCTCATAACGATAACATGTACCATACTCTGCTAAACGATATGGTAAATCACGATAACTTTTTGGAGTATTAGCATAAATTTTATGATGGTGAGGACAATTCATTGGTTTCATATAATAATCTAAACCATCAACATCCATTGCAGGATACATGCTTGAAATATAATGATCCAAGTGCCCAGATTTTTCGTAAAGAGTTCCTTTTGTTAAATGCGGTGTACGTACTCTTTTATACCCACTTAAATCTTCTTTCTCTTTTGCTAGTGCCTCTAGTTCATCAATAATTACTGCACCATTTGGAGTCCATAATGGTAAACCAGGCCCTACTTCTTCATCATGGAAATATAAATCAAGTTCTTTTCCAATCTTACGATGATCTCGTTTCTTTTGTTCTTCCAACATTGTTAGATATTTATTCAAATCTTTTTCATCTGGAAAAGAAGTTCCATATACACGTTGTAATGTTTGGTTATTTTCATCTGCTCTCCAGTATGCAGCAGAAGAAGATAATAACTTAAAATGTTTGATTACTCCAGTTGAAGGTACATGAGGTCCTCTACAAAGATCAGTAAACTCTCCTTGAGAATATGTTTTTAAGACTTCATCTTTATCTAATTCATCAATAATCTCAACCTTATATAGTTCTTTCATTTTTTTAAATAAACTAAGTGCATCTTTTCTTGATGTAACTTCATGAGTAATCTCAAGGTTTTCTTTTGAAATCTTATGCATTTCTTTCTCAATTTTAGCTAAATCTTCTTCAGAAAAAGGAACTTCAACATCAAAGTCATAATAAAATCTATTATCTAAATATGGACCAATAGTCACTTTTGTTTTTGGAAATAAACGTTTCACTGCTTGTGCCATCAAATGTGCTGTACTATGTAACAATACACTATGTCCATCTCTGCTCTTTCCATCTAAAAACTGCAGTTTAGTATCTTTGTTTAATGGTTCATTTAAATCAGTCAATATATCGTCAGCTTTACATATAATTGTATTTTTTGGTCCTCCTTTTAGAGATTCCAAAATTTCTAATGGAGTGACTCCGGAAGGATAAGATTCAGTAGAAAAACCAACGATATTTATGGAAATATTCTTCACTGTAGTGATCTGTCAAGTAGCCAAATACCCATAGAGAAGAAACTTACTAACATTCCGACTCCTCCACGGTGTCTTTTGATTAGTGCTTTTTCTTCTTCACTTAAGTATTTGTTAGGTTTGTCTAATTCAGAATTCATGTACATTTCTTGTTTCTGGTCATAAAATTTTGCTAAAAATCCATCTCGCCAATGCAATCCTTCTTCACAAGATATATCTTCTTCTTCACAGTAAACAAGGTATACAGATTCTGAACTACCAGGAATTGGTCTTACTATTTTTGAACCAATTCTCATACGTTCTAATTGGTCTTGTAAAAATTCAAATTCTTCCAATGGTCGGTTATCAAAATCAAATGTTTGTAGTTCTTCTGTGACAGCTCGATAATGTGATTTTTTATACAAACTAATCACATATGATCTATTATCAAGAGGTAGATTCACACGTGCTGGAAAAGTTCTTGTTTCAGAATACCAAGGAATTCCCCATACATATAGATTGTGGACCATTGCATTAGAATAAATAGTAACATCTATTTCAGTGATACCAAGTGTTGTTCCTCCAGTATATCCACCGCCTGAAGAAAGTGTAGCATCATCGACTTGTAAGGTTTGTGCAAAAAGAAACGAACAACTAAATAGTGTGATAAAAAAATTCTTTCGGATTTGCATTTTAAAAAATTTAAGAAAGAAAGGATGAAAAAGATATGAATTTATCATCTAAACAATAATGTGTCTTGTTCTTCAGAAAAACAATCAAGCCATAATTTAAAATATTCCTCTGCTCTTGTCCTACCATGCACTTCAATGAGCATTGATAAAATATCATAACTTTGATCTTCAAGGTAAGGATTAGCAACATAAAGAAATGTATATGTTCCATCTTCATTTTGATCGTCAGGAGATAAAAATGTTAAACTTTTATAAACTGATGGATTAACACGTTGAATGGCTGGCATAATAACAGTTTTATTCAACATTTCAAATGCAGCACGTTTTTTAGGTAATATTTTGTTAAAAGCAACCATAGTATTGCCATTTGAGTGATAAACACTATTTCCGTTTACAGCTTTATCATCAGATTCAGCTGGAACACTATTGCCTATAGCAACAGCACAACTATAAAAAGTTAATAGAAATGGTATTAATAGTAGTTTCTTCATTATCTAAAATAAGTATTGAAACTTAATAAATAATTGACGTTCTGACTCTGTTAAATTTGAAAACATACTATCTTCCGTGTTAAGAAGATCATTTACCCCAAAATATAGTGCGGAAAATGCATTAGGCTGATAGGTTAATAATGGTTCAATAAACCAAGTGTTTGAAAAATCGCTATACTGCACTTTCCCTCTTAAAGAAAGCTTAGATGTAAACGAATGTGTATAACGTGCATTAATTATAAAACCATCATAATATTCTTGGGCCTCTTCATAATTAATACCAACGGAAAAATTAGACTGATTAGATAGCTTAATCTCTGTATAAAACCAAATATTATTTTCCCAAGTAACTTCAGGTACAGACAAATATCTAATAATTTCATCATTAAAATTAATTCCTGAATGAATTTTGATCTTTGGATTAAGTTTTCCAGTAAAAGAAATTGTGAAATCTGAATGATTATCAAATTGGAATCCCTTAAAATTTTCGTTTTGAATCTCTCCTCGAAAACTAAAATTAAATCCGTTGTTGAAATTAAATCCATTCTTAATGGTGATTTCTTGTTTCTTTGTAAGTCCATCATAATTTTCTTTATGTATTAATTCGATGGAATGTTCAGATTTCAACAACTTTGGATGATTTTCATAATAGATATTCTTCCCTCTTGAAAGCTTCATCCATTTTGTTGAATTATTTCTTTCAAAGCCATTGCTAGTTCGAAATCCAGGAGAACGTAACCTTACTGTAAATCCAGAACTATCATTTCTGTCAAATTTTCCTAGACTCAAACCAATTGCATTTCCTGTTACTTCTTCACCATCAAATGCTTTAGTATATTCGCCATTATCAAATGTTAGTTCTTCTTCATCTCCATCGGGATTATATTCTAAATTATCAGATTCATTATGAATTGAACTTGTGGCATGCAAAGTTAAATGCAAATTATTTCCAGGGTGATAATGAAAATCTAATCCAGCAGTTGTCATATCTCCACCTTCATCAAATGTACGATTGGTAATAATTGCACCAAGTTCACTTGCATTTTTTAACATATGTTTTATACGTATAATGTTAGAAGTGCTTTCACCCATTTGAACAACAGTACTTGTTTCTTCAAAAGGAAGCAATAGTGGAGATGATTCATCTCTAGCACTAATTACTCCAAAAGATGTTCTTCCAACTTTTCCTGTGTATTTTAATGCTACAGATGGATCATTGATTGTTCTAGAATAGAATAAATTAATATAGCCGCGATCTGCATTAAATTTGAACAATTCTGCCCCTTCACTAAAGAAAGGTCTTCTTTCTCTAAAATATAGTGCATTTACGGTATTAACATCGTTTTGTATATCATCTGATTCAATCTGACTAAAATCGGGATTTAGTGCTACTTCAAGCAAATCAACAGAGGAAACAGGATATTTAACGAATAAAGAAGGTTCAAAGTTGTCGCTGGTTGAATCATTGCTAAAATCTTGAGAATATCCACCAACTAATGAAGGGATATATTCAATATCTCCTCTTTCTTGTTTTGGTGGTTCGATATTCTTTAGATAAGCCATTTGACAGCTGTGACATTCTATACCTCGCATTGTTGATGCCCAGAACACCTCATGTCCAATTTCGTCATCAGTTGTATATCTACGAAAGAAATTTATTCTCCAATCTTGTGTTTTGGCTACAGAATATCTTAAGCTAGAAAATGGAATAGAAAATTCTACGACATACCCATAATCTGTAATAGTTGTTTGAGCATCAAAAATCAAATCTAAAGATTTATCAAGTCCATACCCAGATCGACCATCAATCTGTGTTGCAGATGGACTAGCTGCAATTGCATAAATAAGAGATTCATCATCAAATAAATCAAGTTGGATACCTACATAATCATCATCGTCATTAATATTATCTCTCTTTGATATAGATGTTCTTATTTTATCAGGAGGAGTATAAGCAATAAATCCTATATATAAATTTTGATTATCATATAATACTTTTGCTTCAGTTTTAAATGCAGCTTGTTCTCCTTGAAAAATACCTGTATCAGTAAATCCTGTTGCAATTTGGGCAGAATCCCATACAGATTCGTTTAACTGTCCATCTACTACAATAGGAACATCAATCTTTTGAATATTATATGAAGGACGTGGTGTCAGATCTAAAAAAGTCTGTGGATATAAAATGCTAATAAGTAGCAGATATGATAAAATTTTGTATCTCATAGAAGACATAAGTATAATTATTTTTTTTCAATTAACAAATAAGTTAGCAATCATTTTTTCTCTATAAATAAATAACGCCCGATTAATTCGGGCGCTATCTTCTACTTTTTAAGATAATCTAGTTCTGTGATACTAATTACGAGGTTTCTAGATAGAAGTTATGACAAGCTAAGATTCATCTTCTCTCTTAAAAAGTATATGAAAGTCCAAATGATATTGTTCTAGGCATTGATGGTCGAGCACCGTATGGTCTTCTTGCAGCAACTCCATTCTCATCAAATAAATTCTTGATATGAAGAGATAGAACCATATTATTTTGCACATCAAAATTTGTTGCTACATCAACTATCATAAGTTTATCTGTTGATGATACATCATCTAAACTACCAGAACCTGCTGATGTTCTCATTTTTGAAGTATGTTTTAAAGATA
>JAYZKH010000035.1:0-4018 GCA_036163585.1 Fidelibacterota bacterium | reverse complement strand
GAACCATCTCCTCCTCCTTCTGACAATCTAGCTCTTCCATACCAGTCTCTAACCAATTTCTTAGTTTCAACATGAATACCTACAACTGCTGGGCTTGCCTTTTGTATAGCATTGGTAATAGCTGTTTGTTTTAGGTTATAAATATCATCATTAGAACTTTCACCTGATGAATTATTACAAGAAATAACTAGGAAAAGCGTTAAAAATAGTATTTTAGTTTTCATAATAAATCTTATTTAGTATTAATCCGTTTCCAGGAGCCTTAAACACTTTTGCATCTTTAACTGGTTTATCTAAAAACACTTTAAAATCATCTTTATTCATCTTGTTTTGAGCACATTTAATCATTGTGCCAACAAGATATCTAACCATGTGATGTAAAAACCTATCTCCTTCAACAATATATGATAACTTTTCATCTTCTAAAATCCATTTTGAAACAAAAATCTTACACATTGTATTCTCTTTCTCTGGATTAAACTTTGAAAAAGATAAAAAATTATGCTTACCACAGAAGAAATTTGATATATCATTTAGGATGTCTATATCAACATTCTCAACAAACCAATAATTAGACTTTAACAATGGGCTGCTATCTAAAGTGCACTGATAAATATATTCTTTTTTATTAGCATCATATCTAGAGTGAAAATTTTCAGAAACATTCTCAACAGATACAATACGTATTTCATATGGAAGTCTCGCATTGATTGCATTTTTGATGCTTTCATTGTCTAAATCAGTATTTAAATCAAAATGAGCAACCTGTCCCAATGCATGTACTCCAGAATCAGTTCGACTAGCTCCAATAATTTTAATTTCTTTGTTGTCATTAAGAAAGGATATTGATTTCTCTATATTGCTTTGAACTGTATTAGGATCTTTTTGTGATTGAAAACCAAGAAAATTAGATCCATCATACTGAATGATAATTTTATATCGTCTACTCATAAATTGGAACCTTCTGAGTATGCACCACTCTCTCATTTAAATGTGATTTATATAACACTTCTCCAGAAGGTAGAATTATACCAGATATTCCATTGTTAGCACTTTGAATTATAGGTACTCTTTGTTCAATTGCTCTTATCTTTGCTAATTCGAAATGCTGATAAGGCATAAATTCTCCAACATAAGAATCATTTGTAACTATAAATAAAATATCTGCACCATTTTTAACCATTTTATCAACAATTTTTGGATTACTAGAATCATAGCAAATAAGTGTTGCAACTTTATAGTCTTTTACAGGAAATACTTTGTATTCATCTCCAGGTGTAAAGCTTCCCATATCATCAAATTGATTCATTTTATCTAACCAAGATTTGAAAAATGGAACATATTCTGCAAATGGAACTAGGAATATTTTTTGATATGTATCAAAACTGCCATCAGGAAACATAACCATGACACTATTATAGCTAAAACGTTCACCATTTATAAATTTGCTCTCTGGAATTCCGAGAATTAGAAATGCATTATTATCCATTACTCTATTATGAAAAAATAATCTATCATTTATGTTTGTTGTAAGATAAGAAGGTACAGAAACTTCAGGCCATACTATAATCTCTGCTTCATCCTCTAATGATTGCAAAAGAAGTGACTCCATAATCTCAAAATTTCTTTTTCTCAAATCTCTATCCCATTTTTCATCTGGAAAAATAACAGGCTGACCTATTGATACATTGACATAATCTTTTGGCTTGGTATTTTTATAATATTTAATCTGACTATTTCCATAAAAAGATATCAAACAAAGAAGCATAGAAAAATATGCAAAAAATTTAATTTCTCTTGATTTAACATACTGATATACCAATATGTTGAAAAACAATACAACCAATGAAATTGCATTTGGATGAATGCTTGTTAATTGAAGAATAATATTATAATTCGATTGAGTAAGAGAAATATCTAACCATGGAAAAGCTAATGGACCAAAATTCCTCAAAATTTCAACAGAAAAAACCCAAATAAAAGGAATTGAAAACAATCTATATTTATTAGGAATAAAATAAATTATTATACCAAATAATATCCAAAAAATAGTTAAATAAAGACAAGCTGCAAAATAAGATATAAGCCCTGCACTGACGGAGGTACCAGAATTAATAGCAATCCAATTTAGTGTAATTAAATTGCTAACAATGCTAGCAACAAACATAAATAAAACATTGTTCTTTACATTGCTGGAATCAACCAAGAAATATAAAAGAGGAACTAAAAAGAACCAGGCAAAAAAACCTAAGCTAATAGGAGGATAAGATAGAGATAATAAAATACCTGATATAAAGGCAGCTAATATTCCTTTGTATTTCATTTGTTTTTATTTCTATCTAAATAACTTTGCAAAATGATTGAGGCAGCAGTCAAATCTACCATTTCTTTATTTCTGCTCACTTTAACATCCTGTTGAATCATAATTTTTTTAGCATATTCGCTAGAAAGTCTTTCGTCTTCAAGAATAACTTCGAAATTGAGATTTTCCATTTCCTTCTTAAAATCATCTATAATTTTAGTCATATCATTTTTTTTGTAATTCATACTTATAGGATAACCAACAACAAATTTTTTTATCTCTCTTTCTTTTGATATGTCTTGGAGTTCTTTTAACAAATCTTCTCTATTTTTATAACGAATTACCTTCAGAGGTAGTGCAATAATACCTGAAGGATCTGAAATTGCTAGACCTACTTTTGATAAACCAAAATCTATACCAATAATTTTCATCATTATTATGAAAAAACTCTTTCAACTGAATCTACATTTTTAAGCTTTGTAATGGACTTAATTAGATTATTAAGATTATTTAAGTTTTTAACAGTACAAACAATCCATATATCTGCTGAGCCACCTACATTAACATCAGTCGTAACATCTAAGATATTAATATTCTTTTTGGCAATTGTTTCCGTGATATCATGTAAAGTACCAGCTTTATCTAAACATGTTATATGCAATTTTGTTTTAAATGAAATATCATCCCTAATATCCCAATTAACAGGAACTAATCTATTTTCTGTTCCCGAAAAAGAAGAGATATTATCACAAGATGGCCTATGAACAATTAATCCTCTTCCCCTAGAAATATAGCCTACTACTTTATCTCCAGGAATCGGATTACAACATTTTGCATAGTCTACCACAAGATTTCGAACTCCATCTAGATTTATACCTTCAGATTCAGATCTTGCAGATTTTAAAAAATCTATTTCAGAAGATATCTGTGTTTTTGAATCCTTAATATCAGGCAAAAGTTTACTTAGAACATCTTTTAAGATGATCCTTCCTCTTCCTAAATCAGATAAAAATTCATTGAAATTTTTATAACCAATCTCTTCAATTGTTGATTTGACATCATCCAATCGATTATATATCTTAGCTTTTCTTAAACCTTTCTCTAGTAATTGATTTCCTATCTTAATGCTTTCTTCAATTTCAATTTTTCTTAAATATTTGCTGATTACATGAGAAGCTCTCGAAGTTTTAACAAAATTTAACCAACCGCTATTTGGTTTTTGGTTCTTGTTTGTTTCAACCTCAACAATATCTCCATTGTTTAATTTGTAACTTAAAGGTACAAGCTTCTTATTAACTTTTGATCGTACACAAGTAAACCCAATATCACTATGAATTGCAAATGCAAAATCTAAAGGAGTAGATCCTTTCGGAAGCTTAATTAAATCACCTTTTGGGGTAAAAATGAAAATTTCATCTTCGAACATATCAATTTTTAATAATTCCATCATTTCTTCAGGTTCAGATTCTTCTCCACTCATAATGGATAGAAGATCTCTCAACCATGGTACCTGTTTATCTAAATCTTTCATCTCATCACTGCCTTTATAAAGCCAATGTGCAGCAATTCCCACTTCAGCAGTATTATCCATTTCTTTTGTTCTAATTTGAATCTCTGTCAACCTTTCATCGCTAGTAAAAACAGTTGTGTGTATAGATTGATAACCATTGGTCTTTGGAGTAGCAATAAAATCTTTAAAACGATCTTGCATAGGAG
>JAYZKH010000034.1:0-16420 GCA_036163585.1 Fidelibacterota bacterium | reverse complement strand
TACTTTAAAGCATTATTTGAAGGTATTTTTTCAGAAAGTAAGACCGATCTAGATATTCGTAAAAGATTAGAAAAAGAATATGATATTGATAAGAAAGTTTTATATCAAAAATTACAGTCTATTGATCCTGATTATGCTTTAAAAGTTCACATTAATAATAAAAAAAGATTAGTCAGGGCATTAGAATTATATGAGACTACAGGGAAAAATATGTCAGATAATTTTTTATCAGAAAATGAAAAAAGTGATTTTCATGATAGATTTTTTACAGTGTATTTAAAAATGTCGCGACCAATTCTTCAAGAAAGAATAGTCAAAAGAACAAATTATATGTTAAAAAATGGATTGATAAAAGAGGTAGAAAATATCATTGATAAAGGTTATGATGTTAGTCAATTAGATTATATTGGTTTTGACGAAATTGCTTCATATTTAAGTGGGCATATCAATTTAGATGAAGCTTCTGAAAGAATTATTATTAGAACAAGACAGTATGCTAAAAGACAATTAAAGTGGTTTGATACTCAAGGCTTTGATATAGTTATTGATGCTGATAATATTAATTCTGATGATATAGTTGACAAAATAGTTCAAATCTACTAATTTGGCCGAAAATTGGAGTATTAATATGCTGAAAAGCAAACATCTTATTGGTTTAGAAAATTTTCCAATTTCTGATTTAAATAAAATCATTGACACTTCATTCAAGTTTAAAGAAATCCTTAATACTCCTGAAAGAAAAATTAGTTTACTTAAGGATAAAACTTTGGTGAACATGTTTTTCGAAAATTCTACAAGAACAAAAATTAGTTTTACACTAGCAGAGAAAAGATTAGGTGCAGATAGCATTAATTTTTCAGCATCTACTAGCAGTGTCAAAAAAGGTGAAACTCTAAAAGATACAGTCCAGAATATTGAATCAATGCAGATTGATGGTGCAATTATACGTCATTCTCATCCAGGTTCTGCCCTTAAATTAACCGAATATATTGATGGTTCAGTTATTAATGCTGGAGACGGATCACATGAACATCCCACTCAGGCAATTCTTGATATGGTTACTTTAAAAGAGAAATTTGGTAAGATTAAAAATTTAAAAATTGGAATCGTTGGAGATATACTAAAGAGCAGGGTAGCTCGAAGCAACATATTTGGTTTAAAAAAGTTAGGTGCTGAAATTGTAGTTTGTGGTCCTAGTACATTGCTTCCAAATGATGTTTCAAGATTAGGAGTGAATGTTACACATAATATAGATGAAGTTCTAAACTGGTGTGATGCTGTTATTGCACTACGTATACAGTTTGAAAGAATGCATTTAGGTAGAATTCCTTCGAAGAGAGAATATCATCAATTATTTGGATTGACATATGAAAGAATTAGCAAATTAAAAAAAGATATTACTATAATGCATCCAGGTCCAATGAATAGAGGAGTAGAAATTGACAGCAAGATTGCTGATTCCGAGAATGCTGTTATTTTAGATCAAGTTTTAAATGGAGTAGCATCAAGAATGTCTATTCTCTATTTATTACTAGGAGATAAATCAAATCAAATATGATTAATAAAAAACAGCCTAAGAAAATATTGTTAAAAAAAGGTAGGATTATTGATCCTTTCTCTAAGAAAACATTTATTGGAGATATTCTAGTAGAAAATGGTAGAATTGCTTCTATTAGAAAGAATATAACATCTAAAGATAAAAATATATTCAAAATTGATTGTAAAGGATTGGTTGTAACTCACGGTTTTTGTGATATCCATGTTCATTTTAGACAACCTGGAAGAGAAGACAAAGAAACACTTAAGTCTGGTTCTACCGCTGCATTAGCAGGTGGTTTTACTCAAGTATGTACAATGCCAAATACTAATCCTCCAATTGATTCTCCAGAACATATTCATTATATAAAAAGTAAAAGCAATAATCTTCCAATAGATATTTTTCCTATTGGTGCTGTTTCTTTGGGTCAAAAAGGTGAAGAATTAACTGAAATGCTTATAATGAAAGAGAATGGTGCCATTGCTTTTAGTGATGATGGGATTCCTATCCAAAATGCACAATTTATGGCATTAGCATTGAAGTATTCAAAAATGACTAACCTTCCTGTTATTAATCATGCAGAAGATATTTATCTAAGAAATGAAGGAGTTATGAATGCAGGTCCAAACTCAAACAATCTAGGACTTAAAGGCAATCCAAATTTAGCAGAATCAATTATGGTTTATCGAGATCTTGCATTAGCTTCATCTCTAGGTGCTCGACTGCATATTCCACATATTTCAACAAAAGATTCTGTTGAACTCATTAAGCTCTTTAAATCAAAGAGTAAGCTCATTACTGCAGAAGTTTCACCTCATCATTTATACTTTTCCGATGATGATATTATAGATTTTAATACAAATTTAAAAGTTGGACCTCCAATTAGATCTAAATCTGATAGAAAGAAACTAATTGAAGGTATTAAAAATGGTACCATTGACTGTATTGCTACAGATCATGCTCCTCATACGATTGAAGACAAAGAAACAACATTTAATGATGCTGAATTTGGCATGATTGGTCTAGAAAGTTGTTTTGGAGTTGTAAATAAAGTGCTAGTAAAAGATAATGGTATGAGCCTGAAGTCATTAATTGAAAAATTGACTGTTAATCCTAGAAAAATTATGAATATAAATAGAGATTTATTTTCAATTGGAGAGAAAGCTCAAATTACTATTTTTGATCCAAACGAGAAATGGACATTCTCAGAAAAAAATATTTACTCAAAATCGTCTAATTCACCTTTTATTAATCATGATTTAGTTGGTAAAGTCAAATATGTTTTCTCAAAAGATTCATTTTTCACTTTATAAACTTACTAATCATTGTTATTGACTAATCAAGTCACATCAATTAAGTTTCCTTCGTTTTAAAAGTTTATGAAAACAAAGACAATATCAGCTAAAGAAATAGACCACAAATGGTGGTTACTTGATGCCGACAACCAGGTACTAGGGAGATTTGCATCTAAAGTGGCTCAAATATTAAGAGGTAAGCATAGACCTAATTATGCACCAAACCTATACATGGGAGATGCTGTTGTTATTATTAATTCTGACAAAATCAGATTAACAGGGAATAAAGCTGACTCAAAAAAATATTTTAAACATTCAGGTTATCCTGGTGGTGCAAAAATGATTAGTTATAGTGATTTAATGAAAAATAGTTCTGATAAAGTAATTATTAATGCTGTCAAAGGAATGTTACCAAAAAATAAATTAGGTAGAGAGATTATGGGGCATCTTAGAGTTTATAAGGGCGAAACACATAATCATGAAGCTCAAAATCCTGTTAAATGGAGTGATGCATAGTGAAAAAAGAATCTTTTACTGGCATTGGACGAAGAAAAAATTCAACTGCAAGAGTATATTTATCACATGGATCAGGAAATCTTCTTGTAAATAAAAAATCTGATATTAATTCATATCTAAAAAGAGAATCATTAGTGATTCATGCAATGAAACCTCTTGATATTTTAAATCTTAAAGATAAATATGACTTAAGAATCAATGTTTCAGGGGGAGGATTAACTGGTCAAGCTGGTGCAATACAATTAGGCATTGCAAGAGCACTGTTGAATTCTAAGCCGGAAAAATCAGATGAGAAACAAGAACTAAGAACACAACTGAAATCCCATGGTTTATTAACAAGAGATTCACGAGAAGTTGAAAGAAAGAAATATGGTCAACCTGGTGCAAGAAAAAAATTCCAATTTTCAAAGAGATAATATATTATGATTACTATTACAAAAGATGAATTATTAAAGTCCGGTGCTCATTTTGGACATGTAACAAGTAAAACTGATCCTAATTTTAGAGATTATGTTGTTTCTCAGAAGAATGGTATTGATATTATTAATCTTGACGACACTGTAGATCGTTTAAGTAAAGCTTTATCATTTATTAAGTCCATTGTAGATAGAAATGGTGAAGTATTGTTTGTAGGAACAAAAAAACATGCAAAAGATGTGATACAACAAGAAGCAGATAGATGTGGTATGTTTTATGTCGTTGAAAGATGGTTAGGTGGTACGCTAACAAATTTCTCAACTATTAAGAAAAGTATTAAAAGGTTACAATCTTTGGAGAAAGAAGGATCTGCTCTTTATGAAGATTTAACAAAGAAAGAACGATTAATGTTAGATCGTGAAAAAATTAAATTATCTGACCAACATCGAGGAATCAAAGACATGAAAAGATTACCTGATGTGATTGTCGTAGTAGATGGAAAAACTGAATTTATTGCCATTGAAGAAGCTAAAAAGCTAGAAATTCCTATCGTATGTATCGTTGATTCCAATACTAATCCTTTAATGTGTGATTATCCTGTACCAGCGAATGATGATTCGATCAGAACTATCCAATTATTAATTACAGAAATTTCGAATGTAATTGTAAATGCAAATAATGCCAAATCAAAGAAAGATGATTCTAAAAAAGAAGATGATTCTAAAAAAGAAGGTTAATCTCTAATGAGTATTGATGCAAAAATAGTAAAAGATTTACGAGAAAGAACTGGTGCGGGTATGATGGATTGCAAGGAAGCATTACTAGAGTCTAATGGAGATCTAGATTTAGCAATTGAAGCTCTTAGAAAATCTGGTATAGCAAAAGCAGAAAAGAAATCTGTAAGAGATGCAAAAGAAGGATTGATTATATCATATATCCATCACGGTAACAAGCTTGGTGTATTGCTTGATATTGGTTGTGAAACTGATTTTGTTGCTAAAACTGAAGGTTTTCAGGATTTAGCAAATAATATCGCTATGCAAATTGCTGCAACAAATCCTATGGCTGTTAGCGAAGATGATATATCTTCTGAGGTGATAGAAAAAGAGAGAGAAATTTACACAGATCAAGCTAAGTCTTCTGGCAAACCTGATGATGTTGTAGAGAAAATAGTTGATGGAAAAATAGAGAAATTTGTTGAAGAAAATTGTCTTTTAAACCAATCTTTTGTTAAAGATCCTGATGTTAAGATTAGCCAGCTTGTCCAAGAAGCTATTGCTACATTAGGAGAAAATATTACTATAAATCGCTTCGTTCGTTTTGCTCTTGGGGAAAAAAGTTAATAATTTCTCTATTATTTAATTATGCTAAATCAAAACCTCGATCTTGCTAGAAGTAAAATGGAACAAACATTATCATTTGTTGATGGTGAATTGTCAAAAATTAGAACAGGAAGAGCAAATCCAGATATGTTTAACAAAATTTTAGTAAACTATTATAATAATGAAACACCTTTAAATCAGGTTGCAAATATTTCTTTGTTGGATGGAGTTACAATTAGTATTCAACCATTTGATAAGACATTTATTGATGATATAGAAAGATCAATTATTGAATCAGATTTAGGAATAAACCCTTCAAATAATGGAAATTCCATTATTGTATCTTTTCCTCCTTTATCAACAGAAAGAAGAGAAGAGTTGGTGAAATTTGCTTCACAAATTATAGAAGAAGGAAGAGTTTCAGTAAGAAATATTAGAAGAGATACGATTCAGTCTGTTAAAAAAATTGAAAAAGAAGAAAAGATTCCAGAGGATGATATAAAACGATTCTCAGATGATATTCAAAGCCTTACAGATGATTTTATTGATAAATTAAATCTTAGTCAAAATTCTAAAGAAAAAGAAATACTAGAAACCTGATTTTTTGTTATTGGCACTTTGACCAACCACAATCTTTACAAACAAGACAACCGCCTTCGTTTACAACACCATGACTGTTGCATTCAATACATTCCATCCCATTTTTGTTTTCTTCTATATGGTTAGATTCTTCTTTACTGTTGTCAATTTCAAACTTTGTCTTCTCTTCTTTTAAAGAGGCATCATCTCCATGTATAAAACTCTCTAATGCTCTTCCAATAGCATCTGGAGTAGATAAAATTAATTGACCATCTTCCCATGTTGGATTAGGGCCACTAATTCCTTTTAATTGATTGATGATACTGTCAGGGTTTATTCCTGATCTCAATGATAATGATATTAATCTACTAATTGCTTCAGTCTGTGCAGCAACAGTGCCACCGGCTTTTCCAATTGTGGTGAATACTTCGCATAAACCATCTTCATCTGTATTTACTGTAATATAAAGAGTGCCATCGCCAGTTCTCATTCTTCTTGTCTGTCCCTCAGTGATTGAAGGTCTATTTCTTGCAGTTTTTGTATCAGGCTCTTCTAATTCAACAGGTTGTGTATCTTCATTTGATTTTTCATCAGTTACCAAGATACCTTCCCTAGAACCCTCTCTATAAACAGTTATTCCTTTTAATTGTGCCTTATAGGCAGTCATATATATATCAGCAACAGTTTTAACTGTTGTTTCTTCAGAAAGATTTACAGTAGATGAGATAGAGCTATCTATATATTTTTGAATTTCACCTTGCATTTTAACTCTAAAGTATGGATCAACATCATGTGCAGTTACAACATGTTCAGGTAGATTTTCATCTCCCCCGAACATTTCTTTTATAATTGCATGATATACTTTGTATTCATCAAAATCTTTACCATAACTATCATTTTTCTTCACTTTCCTTTGATAAGATGTAGCAAAAATTGGTTCAATGCCAGAAGTTACACGTGCAACAATAGCCCCACTTCCAGTTGGAGCAACTGTAGTAAGTGTAGAGTTTCTAATTCCATCATTCTTAATCTTTTGTTGCAAGTCTTTCGATAAATTTTTTACAAATTCGCTCTTTGAATATCCGCTCCATTTAAAATTAGGAAAATGTCCTTTTTCATTAGAAAGTTCTGCACTTGTTTCATAGGCGATATCACGATGTATTTTCATTACTTCTGCTATTGTATTTAGAGCTTCATCAGAATCATATTTGATCCCCATTTTAACTAACATATCTCCTAATCCAAGAATGCCAAGTCCTACACGTCTATCATTTATAGCATTTTGTTTTTGATCTTCCAATGCATGTCTATCTAGATTATAATCAATCACATTGTCTAGAAATCTTGTTGCAACTGCGGTTGATTCTTTAAAATCTTCAAAATCAAAATTACCATTCTTATCTACAAATCTTTCAAGATTTAATGCTCCCAGGTTACAACATCCACCATCTGGTAAAGGTTGTTCTGCACAAGGATTGGTAGAAACAAGTGGACTACAGTATTCTGCATTGTGATATTTTTTCATAGTATCCCAAAATAGGAGACCAGGTTCTGCACTAGCATGAGCATGTTCGATAATTTTCATCCACAATTCCTTAGCATTAACAGTTTCATATACTTTATCATCAAATTTCAATTCAAATTCAGTATCATCTTCCACTGCTTTCATAAAATCATCTGTCAATAAAACAGAGATATTAGAATATTTTATCATATCTACATCTCCAGTCTTGATTTCGATAAACTTTTTAATATCTGGATGATCAACTCGCAAGGTCTGCATATTTGCACCACGTCTACCATGTTGAGCAATGGTATTTGTATTTTCGCTAAATAAATTCATAAAACCAACTGGACCACATGAACTTCCACCAGTTCCAACTATTTGATCTCCAGAAGGTCTTAAAACTGATAAATCGTGTCCACATCCACCACCAAATTTATATGTCATTGCTTCTTCAATTACACAATCATATATGGATTTGATTGAATCAGTTTTTATGCCCACTACATAACAATTATTAAGTGTAGTTGTAATATCATTCCTACCAGCTCCATGCATAATTCTTCCACCAGGAACAAATTTGAAATTCAACAATATATCAAAGAATTTTGCTTCCCATTCTTCTTGTAATTCTTTTGTTTTTTCAACACTTGCTAATGCATTTGCTTGACGTTTCCATAAATCCCATGGATGTTTTTCCCATGGAGCAAGATACTTTTGTTGAAGAACATTTTTTCCTAAAGCATCATCCTTATAGTAATTTTCTATTTTGAATTCTTCAGGACATTCTTCTTGTTTCTTATTATCAGATTCTGTGACATCATAATCAAGAATTTGATTTTTGATATCTGGATCAATCGATGGATTTTTTTCGTTTTCTCTTGGAAAATTTATTTCAATTACTTCTGCCATTTTAATCTAATTTCTTACCCACTACACCATAGTATCAATGTTAATATATTTATTGATTAATGTGATTAAACAATAAAAGTCTCACATAGACTATCGCTAAACAAATACGGTACACTTTCGAAAAGCATAACCTGGTTGGCTAACCGTAAGTTATCTAAATATCTTTATTTTAGTCAACACTAAAAATCATTTTTTTAAATTTTTTTTATAAATTCAAGTCAAATGCTATGAATAACAATAATATAGACAATATTCCAGACTGGTTGCTCAAAGAGCTTCCATACAATCATTCTTGGATTGATGTTGGAGGAAAAAATATGCATGTAATGGAGAAAGGCAGTGGTAAGCCAATTGTCTTTGTTCATGGTAATCCTATGTGGGGATATCTATACAAGAAAATTTTAGATGGATTAGATAATAAATCTAGATTGATTGTTCCTGATTTGATTGGATTTGGATTTTCTGATAAAGTCAAATTAAGTGAGCATTCTTTGGAGTCTCATAGTAAATGGATGGCCAATTTCTTTTCAACAATTAAAGAAGAAAAAATTGGACTGGTTGTACATGATTGGGGCGGAATGATTGGTATTGCAGGTGCCATGAAGGCTGGAAAAAAGATTGATGGTTTAATTGTCATGAATACTGCTATTACCGCACCGAAAGATGGTTTTAAACCAACATGGTTTCACAGCCTATCTCAAATTCCTATTATTAGTGATTTTCTGTTTAGAATACTAAATTTTCCTTTGTCAACATTGGATAGATTTACTGGCATTCCTGGATCATTTTCAAAAGATGTTATGAAAGTATATAAATATCCACTAAGAAATCTAAAAGACAATTGTGGTCCTTTAGCACTTGCACGTATGGTACCCAATAATATGAATCATCCTAGTGTGCCTCTTGAAAAAGAGATTGAAGAATTTCTACAAAAATATAATGGACCAGCTGAAATTGTTTGGGGCATGAATGACCCCGTGATGTGGAAGTTAAGAAGACGTACTTCTAGGCTTCTTCCACAAGCAAGAGTAATTAAGACAGAAGCAGGTCATTTTGTACAAGAAGAGACTCCTGAAAAAGTTCTAGAATCTATCAGAGAAATATTTAAATTAGGTGCTAGTACTAAAAAATTATGACAGGTCAAGTACTCCGAAATAACTTTGATTTAAACGATAAGTATACCTTAATCGATGGTAAGATTGTTTTATCAGGAATTCAAGCTCTAGTACGTTTATTGCTAGATCAACATCGTGCAGATTTAATAGCAGAACTAAATACTGCAACTCTTGTTTCTGGATACAGAGGATCTCCTGTTGGAACACTAGATATAAACTTAGTACAAAACAAAGCAATTCTTGATGAACACAATGTAAAATTTATTCCTGGTGTCAATGAAGATTTGGGTGCAACTATGGTTTATGGTAGCCAAATGGCTAATATGGTTTCTAAGTTAAAATATGATGGTGTTCTGGGTATGTGGTATGGCAAGGCTCCTGGAGTAGATAGATCTGGAGATATTTTTAGGCATGCGAATTTCTTAGGAGTTGGAAAAAATGGTGGTGTATTATGTGTTGCAGGTGATGACCCTTATTCTAAATCTTCTACACTTCCTTCTCAATCTGAGCCAGCATTATTTGATGCAATGATGCCAATTTTTTATCCTGGAAATGTACAAGATATTCTTGATTTAGGTTTGTATGCATATGCAATGTCAAGATTTAGTGGTCTTTGGTCTGGTTTTAAAATTGTAACTGATATTGCAGATGGATTTGGTAGTGCACTTGTTCACCCTGATAGAGTTTCAATCACAATACCAGATTTTTCTTTCAATGGCAAACCATGGTCTCATACACAGAATGCAAAATTAGTTGGACAGCATAGTTTGCCTACAGAAAAAGAAATTCATACGGGAAGAATCAAAGCGGCAGAACACTTTGCTGCTGTAAACAATATCAATAAAATATCTATTTCTTCTGATCATGATACTATAGGAATTATAACAACTGGAAAGACATATTATGATCTAATGGAGGCTTTTGATTCACTGGGATGGACACATGAATATCTCAATAAAATTGGCATTCGTGTATTAAAGCTAGGTTTAACATATCCACTTGAACCGATCATGATTAATAGATTTTCTGAAGGATTAGATGAAGTTTTTGTTATTGAAGAAAAACGTTCATTCATTGAGATGCAACTAAAAGAACAAATGTATAACAAATCTCATAAACCAACTATTGTAGGAAAGCTTGATGAAAATGGAAATGATCTTATACCCGGTTATGGTGAGTTGACTGCAGATTTTATTGCTAAAACTTTATTTACAAGATATGTAGAGAGGTTAAATATTAGCCAATCAAACGAAAAAATTACCATCTTGGATGAAGTAGATAATAGAGTATATACACAATCTTTATCGAATCGAACAATGTATTATTGTTCAGGGTGTCCTCATAATACTTCAACAGTAAAATTGCCTGAAGGGGATACTGCATTTGGAGGAATTGGATGTCACTTAATGGCGATGTTTGTTGATGATGGTCATGCATTTGGAACTACTCAAATGGGAGGAGAAGGTGCTCAATGGGTTGGAATGGAACCGTTCGTTGAAAAAGAACATATGTTTCAAAATATTGGCGATGGAACATTTTTTCATTCTGGATCACTAGCATTACGACAAGCGATTGCATCTGATTCTCATGTTACATATAAGATATTGTATAATCGTGCTGTTGCAATGACAGGAGCACAGGATCCGGACGGAGGTTTGGATTTACCTGAACTCACAAAACATCTTAAATCCGAAGGAGTAAAAAAAGTTATCATTACTACAGATGATACTAGTGCATATGATTCAATTCAGAAATCTAGATGGGATAAAGATATAGAAATATTGCATAGAGATGATATTATAAGTGCACAGAAAAAATTAAAGGCAATTAAAGGTGTTACAGTATTGATTCATGATCAGAGTTGTGCCGCAAATTTACGTAGGTTAAGAAAAAGAGGACAAGCTCCTGATCCAAAAGAAAGAATATTTATTAATGAAGCTGTGTGTGAGGGGTGTGGAGATTGTGGTGTAAAATCAAATTGTTTAAGTGTGCAACCCGTTAAAACAGAATTTGGAAGGAAAACCCAAATTGATCAAGCTTCTTGCAATAAAGATTATTCGTGTCTAGAAGGGAATTGTCCTTCTTTTATCAAAGTAATCCCTTCTGAAAAAGATGATAAAAGAAAATTACCAGATTTGAGTTTTGAATCATCTCAATTACCGGAACCTAAAAAGATTAACGATGGTAATTCTAATATTTTTATGTTGGGAATAGGTGGAACTGGAGTAGTAACTGTAAACCAAATTGTTGCTACAGCTGCTTTTCTAGAAAATAAAAAAGTAGTTGCTTTAGATCAGACTGGTTTAAGCCAAAAAGGAGGGTCTGTAGTATCCCACTTAAAGATTATACAAGATACAGGTAAAGAATGTTCAAGTAGGGTAGCTAACGGAGAATCAGATGCCTATTTAGTATTTGATCTTTTAACAGGAACCAATCCTGCCAATTTGTCGAAATTACAGAAAAATCGTTCTACATCTATTATATCTACCTCTGAAATACCAACTGGTGATATGGTTAGGTCTACCGAAAAAGAATATCCTGAATCATCTCATTTAATTAATCTTATTAAAGATTTCTCTAAAGAAAATGTTCTTTTGAATGCAACTGAATTATCTGAACATTTTTTTGATAGCAATATGCAAGCAAACTTTATTGTAATTGGTGCAGCATATCAATCAGGATGCATTTCTTTAAATGCAGACTCTATATTAGAGGCTATAAGAATTAATGGAGTTGCTGTACAAAGAAATCAAGATGCTTTTAATATTGGAAGAAAGGTTGCATCAGATCCAAGTTGGACATTGTCACTGGATTTATATCGTTCTGGTAATATCGATGTAAAACCAGAATTAGATGATGTGTCAAAATCGATCATTAAAAAACTCAGTAAGGCAGATAATGCATTAAAGGAAATTCTAGAATTTCGTGTACCAGAACTTATTGATTATCAAGATGTAGAATATGCAGAACAATATATTAGTTTTGTGAAAAAAATACATAATGCCGAAAAATCTAATCATTCCTCATCATTGTTAACTCAAAATGTAGCAAAGTACCTTTATAAACTGATGGCTACAAAAGATGAATATGAAGTAGCTCGTTTATCTTTGAAAGCTGAAGTTAATACTGCATTGAATCAAGAGTTTGGTAAGTCGGCAAGAATCTATTATATGTTACATCCACCTTTTCTAAAAGGATTTAAAAACATTCCAATATTGAATAAAATTCCTGGAGTGAAAAATAAAATTGCTCTTCCAAGATGGTTTAGATATGGATATATAGTATTAAGAAAAATGAAATTTTTAAGAGGAACAAGATTTGATTTTATGTCTTGGTTTAGTAGCGATGTCCGTCAATCTGATAGAGAGATTCTTCATCATTACAAAACAACATTAATAAATAATATTGATAAAATTTCTAATGGTGGTTATGCTGATTTAGTAAAATTTTCTGAACTTCCTGACTTAATTAGAGGGTATGAAGAAGTAAGGCTTTCTACGGTTGAAACTTATTACAAAGAGGCAAATAATTTATTTAAATCTTAATAATTCGGCCTCCAACAATTTTATTTGTATTCTCTATAATACCTTTTAAATTATTTTCTAATTTAGCCTATGAAAAAAATAATAACTTTCTTGTCGTTCTTTGCTGTTTTGTTTGCACAACACAATCATAGTGATTGGATTAGGTGTGCTGCAGATGAGTTAGAGCAAGAATTACAACTCACCAATCCTGAATTTATTGCAGAAAGAGACATTTATGTTCAGAAAGCACAAAGCTTGCTTAGAGAAAATCCTCAATGGCGTACAAATGAAGCTAGTAGAAACACTATATATATTCCTGTTGTTTTTCATGTTCTTTATCAGGTTTCATCAGATAATTTAAACAAACAGCAAATTGGATATAATTTTGAACAAATTAATTTAGATTTTAAAGGCATTAATCCTGATGGTGATGAAATTCCATCTTCGCCAAATCCAAGCGATGCACCATATGATCCAGGAATTGATTATAGTTTCCAAAGTGTTAGAGGACAACATCAAATCGAATTTGTTGGTGCACAGGGAGAAACAAATGGTGCGAATCTTGTAGAAGGTGTAACTATTCTTCGTTATCAAATTAGTCAATCCAGTGTAAGTGGTGTAACTCAAGCAAGCAGTCTTGCTAGTTCTACTACTCCTGATGCAAGTTCATGGCCTGGAGGATCAGGTGGATATAAAGATGGATATTTAAATATTTATATTGCTCCTTTAACTGGTGGATTATTAGGGCAAGCATATTTAGGGTTTCCTGAATCAGTAACTCTAACAGAATCTATTGGATCAGTTGAAAATCCTGGTACAGTAACCAACTATGACAGTGGAAGAACTTTAACTCATGAGTTGGGACATAATTTTACTTATAATCATACTTTTAATGGTAGTACTTGTGGTACTCAGTATTGGTCTGATATCCCACCGCAAACAGTAAACAATCGTAGTGCAAATATTTATGAATGGCCAACTGGTAGTGGAAATTTTTATGGAAGAGAATCAGAAAATAGCTGTATTAGTACAAGTGGAATGGGCGATCAATTCATGAATTATATGGATTATTCTTATGATGATCAAATGCGTATGTTTTCTGAAGAACAAGCACTAGAAGGGTATGCTTGGGCTAATGGTTGGAATTGGGCACAAGTTGTGAGCGGAGTTAATACAGTTGTAACATCTAATACATCTTATGCAACATCCAATGATGGATTTACTGTTGATGTTACTTTTGGTGAACCTGTTACTGGTTTTACACAAGATGATATAGTTCTTACCAATGCAGTAATTACAAGTTTTAATGGTGGAGATGGGACTACTTTTAGTTTTGATGTTGAAGCAATTGTAGATGGCGAAGTGAAGGTATCAATTGCTGAAGGAAGTGTAACAGGGGACACATCTGGAGATCAAAATTTTGCTTCAAATGAAATTGTAGTCATTGTGGACAGAGTAAGTCCTACAGTTGGCAATTTAAGTATTGCAAACATTCAAGATACTCAGTATATCACACAGAATCCTAATCTTGAACTAGAATTAAGCGATTTTTATGATGCAACAAGTGGTATGGCACTTTACTTTGTCTCTGTTGGCTTGTCACCAGGCGGAGGAGATATATTAGCAGTAACTCCATATTCAGCTGATCAGAGTGGAACTACTCAAATTAATCTTAGTTCTTTAGGATTAACTGATTATCAACAGTATTATGTGACTGTATATGGACAAGATTTAGTGGGATTAAACTCTGCTACGGTATATGAATCTTTCTATTACTTTGGTTCTTTGTTAGGTGATAGTGATGGTGACTGGGATGTTGATTTTGATGATTATAGTGCTTTTATTGCTGCATGGCCTTATATAGACATAGCTCCAATTACTGGAAGTGCTCCTTACTATTTTCCAAATTTTGATGGAATTGCTGATGTTCAAGACTTGACTATGTTTGAAACTATGTGGAATTGGTCCTTAGAAGAAAATGGATTACAGGTTCCAAATTATGCAGTTTCAGGTGAAAGTCCTTTCTTGCGTGTATTAAATAATCAGTTGGTAGTAAAATTCCCAGAAGGCACAAAATCTGGACAAGTGTATTTTGATTACAGTCCTGATAATTATAACATTAATTTATTAAGTACATCCATGACTGGAAGATTAATTTTAAATAATAGTGATAGTGGTGTAGCACATGTTGAATTTGGAGACTATGGTGATGCGAACACTGCTCTTCCGGCTCCAGAATTGCATTTTAGCTTTCAAAATTTAACCGATACTTATGAATTTTTAAGAATTAGTTATTCTGGTGCTGATGGTAGTAACCAATCTTTATCAGAAGGATATAATTTAATGCAAACTGCTCCATCAACCTATCGTTTGGCTCAAAGTTATCCAAATCCATTTAGTACATCTACTACGATTGAATTTGATATGCCTGTAACAGAAAAAATCAAGATGGTCATATTAGATATTCGTGGAAGAGTCGTAAGAAACTTAATTGATAATGAAGAACGATTCGGTTATCAAGCGATTGAATGGGATGGAAAAAATGATGATGGAGATGATTCAAGTAGTGGAGTATATTTCTATCAAATTCGTTCTAGCAACTTTAATGCTGTCGGCAAGTTGTTATATTTAAAATAACTTTCTTTTTTCATGCTATCAAAAGCTCCTACATTACAGGATATCAAAGAAGCACAGTCTTTAACAAGATCTGTTGTTAGGAAAACTCCTATTTTAACTTCAGAATACTTTAATGAATTATTAGGGATGGAGTTATTTTTTAAGTGTGAAAATTTTCAAAAAACTGGTTCTTTTAAAATAAGAGGAGCTACCAATGCTGTTTTTTCTTTAACAGAAGAAGAGCAAAAACAAGGTGTTGCATGTCAATCATCAGGGAATCATGGCGGAGCTATTGCATGTGCAGCAGAGTTAAAAGGTGTTCATGCAGATATTGTAATGGCCAAAAGTGTATCAAAAGCTAAAATTCATAATGTTAAGAGTTATAATGGACATATGATCTTTTGTGATCAGATGAGTGAACGAGACAATCTATTTAAAGAGGTTTTAGAAAAATATAATCGTGTTTCTATTCATCCATACGATAATTATTCTGTGATTGCTGGCCAAGGGACTATAGGACTTGAAATTTGCGAACAATTAGACAGTTTTGACTCCGTAATAGTGCCAATAGGCGGTGGTGGCCTTATTAGCGGTATTTCTATCGCTTTAAAAGGATTAGGACACACTGCAAAGATTATTGGTGCAGAACCGAAGAATGTAGATGATACATACCAAATGTATTCTGCAAAGAAGCGTATTGAAATGAAACATCGAGAATCTGTTGCAGATGGTTTAATGGCAATTGTAGGCGAATACACACTTCCAATTATTCAAGAAAATGTAGATGAAATTGTTTTGGCTACAGAAGAAGAGATTATTGATGCAACAAAAGAGATGTGGGAAAGAATGAAAATTGTTGTGGAGCCATCGTGTGCATTAACTTTGGCAACTATCATTGCAAATAAAGAAAAATTTCAAGGTCAGAAAGTTGTTCTTATTATTACAGGAGGCAATGTTGATTTAGTTGACTTGCCCTGGCAGAAAGTCGGAAAAGATTAGAATAAAAAAAAGCCCTCAAAAAATGAGGGCTTTTTTTATATAGATTGTCTACAATTAAAAATCGTATCCAAGCTTCACTGAAGC
>JAYZKH010000033.1:0-2916 GCA_036163585.1 Fidelibacterota bacterium | reverse complement strand
TTCCAGGAATAGTGTTGTTTTATATTGCTTATAGAATTACTTAGCTTTCTGCATTCTTTTCTTCTGCATCTTTCTTGCAGTATTTGCCATTATTACAGCTAATATTCTTTTCAATTTGATTACAATATGCCATTGCCATGGAAAGATAAACATTTTTTTCTTTTTATTAAGTGCATTGACAATTTTTTTTGCAGCAACATCTGTTTTAATCATAAATGGAGTCCATTCTACTGGATCTGTCATTTCACTTTCAACAAAACCTGGACAAATCAATGTTACATCAATAGTGTTTGGCAATGTATTTCTCCAGCTTTCACTTAAAGCTCTTACAGCAAACTTAGATGCCGCATATGCTCCACCACCAGCCCATGCTATATGACTTGCGACTGATCCTACAAGAGCGATATGTCCACTATTTTGTTCTAGCATTTTTGGAATAAATGGAAGTATAGTGTTTTGTACTCCAATAACATTTACCTTAATTACTTCATTCATTATTGTTGGACTTCCTCTGTGAAGCGAATCAAGTTCTCCACGCCCTGCATTCGCAATGACCAAATCAATTGTAGTGATTTTTGATAAAAAATCTTCTATTGATTCTTTGGTTGAATGTTGATCGCTTACATCTACAGAATAAGTTGTAACTTGGGCACCCATTTGTCGACATTTATTGGCAATATTTTCTAATTTTTCTTTTCTTCTTGCACATAATGCTAGGTGATTACCATTTTTTGCATACTCATAAGAAACATATTCTCCGATTCCGCTACTTGCTCCTGTGATAAAGATATTCATAAGGGCTATTCTACAAATTTATGAGTCATAATTCCATTAAAACTAATTATATTCACTTTAGAATGGCTAAAAATAAAATAAATGGCTTAGCACAATCAATTCTTGAAAATGAATCTAAGCAATTAAAGAAAGTTGCTAAACAAATCGATAAAGATATTGTCAAAGCATCAAATTTAATTGCAAAACATGATGGAAAAATTGTGGTATGCGGTTTAGGAAAATCAGGACTAATTGCTCAAAAGATTGTTGCAACACTGTGTAGTACCGGTACCAAGAGTGTATTTATGCATGCATCTGATGCTTTGCATGGTGATTTAGGCATATATAATCCAGGTGATCCAACAATTCTTATTTCTAAAAGCGGTAATACAGAAGAATTAATTCGCCTCATTCCAATATTAAGAGATTTTGATTCTCCTTTAATAGGAATTGTTAGTAATACTGATTCATTCATCGCAAAAAATGTTGATATTGTATTAAATGCTACAATTGATAAGGAAGTTGATCCTTTAGAAATTGTTCCTACTGCCAGTGCATTAGTTGCGATGGCTATTGGTGATGCTCTTGCATCTGTTTTAATGGTACGAAGAGGATTTCAGCATAAAGATTTTGCAAAATATCATCCAGGCGGTGAGCTTGGAAAACAGTTAGGACTCACTGTAAAAGATTTAATGCATCCATTAAAAGAAGTTGCAGTATTTAATAAAGACATTTCTCTATCAGATGTAGCAAAACTAATGACAAAAAAACCGTTAGGTGCTGCATTAATGCTAGCAACAAATAAAACATTATTAGGAATTGTTACAGAAGGAGATATTCGTAAAGCAATTGCTTCAAATAAAAAACCTAGTGACTCAATTAACAATTTGATAAATAATAATCCAGTTGTTATTTCTTCAGAAATGATCATTTCTGATGCGATGAAAATTATGGAAGATAGAAAATCACAGATTTCTGTATTACCAGTTATAAAAAACAAAAAATGTGTAGGACTATTAAGACTACACGATTTGTATCAAACAAAATTATTGTAAGATTTCAAACTGTTCTACACCTTTAATTGTAGTCACAAAATCAGGTCCAGCAATTTGTCCAGCAGTATAGAATCCAGGTGAAACTTCATTTTTGCTAATATAGTTTGCAAGAGCGATTGGTCCTCTTCCACTGAAGAAATATGAATCACATGTTTTTAATTTAATAATAACTTTTTTGCCACTTGAATTTTCAGCTTCACCAAATATATTCATACTGCTTTTAAGTCTAGATTCATACGATGGGTTTCTAAATCTCTTTTTGATTTTATCGATTTGTGCATTACGCAAGAAAGGCAATCTTAGAAGTATTCTGTATTTCAATGAATCATATTTTAATGCTTTTTTAATTTGATTGTCAGAAGTAGGAGTATAAAATTCAATATTTGGTACACCAGTAGAATAATACCCACTATAGATATCAGCCCATGTAAAAACTCCAACTTGTACTGGATTTCCATCTCCAAAATCAATCTCATGTTTATTGTATAACGGAGATACTCGTTTGATTTTACCATCTTTTCTAATTAAAGACCCTTTATGCATGCGATATGTTCCTGTGATTGCAGATCCTGAACTAAAACTACCACGACCATTCATTTTGAATGCCAATTTAATCTTATTTGCATCTGGCATTAATGATTTGAGCTTTAATGCTACTGAGTCAGTTGGTAAAGTATCAAAAGCAGTTGCAGGAGCTACAATAACACCTGCTTTTTTAAATTGATTTCCCATTAGATATGCTTTTTCAATGGTAGTCATTTCTCCAGTGATATCTAAATAGTGTGTTTTGGTTTGTAGGCAAGCATTAACCATTTTTTTAAATGTAAATCTAAATGGTCCTGCAAAATTGAGAACTAAATCTATATCTTTTAGATTGTCACATATCGTATCATTTGATTCTAGATCAAATATTCGGTAATCGAATCCATTTTCTTCCGCAAGAGGCTTAATTGATTCTTCTGAGCGACCAGCTAATATAAGATTGATACCTTGTTCTTTAGCATATTCAATTGCAAAAGTTGCAGTATGTCCATTAGCACCATAGAGTAAGAATTTCATTGATTAATTTCCCTTGAATTATCTAACA
>JAYZKH010000032.1:0-4818 GCA_036163585.1 Fidelibacterota bacterium | reverse complement strand
GCAATGGCAACTATGGATATTATAAAACATTATGGTGGTGAACCAGCAAACTTCTTAGATGTAGGCGGAGCTGCTAATGTAGAAACCATTAAAAATGGATTTAAAATTATTTTGTCTGATTCTAATGTAAAATCAATATTAATTAATATTTTTGGTGGAATTGTACGATGTGATAGAGTTGCTAATGGAGTAATACAAGCAGTTAAAGAATTAGAATTGGATGTGTCAGTTGTAGTGCGACTACAAGGCACAAATGCTGATGTTGCAAAGAAGATACTTGATGAATCTGATATAAGCATCATTAGTGCTGAAACAATAAATGAAGCTGCTGAAAAAGCAGTGGAGGCTGTAAAATAATGTCAATATTATTAAATAAAGATACCACTATTTTAGTACAAGGAATTACTGGATCTGAAGGGCTTTTTCATACAGAGCAGATGTTGAATTATAATGCAAAAGTATTATGCGGTGTAACTCCTGGAAAAGGTGGAGAATCCGTTACAGAACAGAATTTGCCTGTTTTTAACTCTATTGAAGAAGCAAAAGAAAAATTTGATATCAATGCAACAGCCATATTCGTTCCTCCAAAGTTTGCAGCAAATGCAATAATGGAAGCAATTAAACAAAATATAGAATTAATAGTTTGTATTTCTGAAGGTATACCAGTTAGAGATATGATTAAAGTAAAGAATATGCTTGATAAATCATCTAGTATATTAATAGGACCAAATTGTCCAGGTATTATTACAGCAGAAGAATCAAAAATTGGTATTACACCTGGCTTCATATGCAAAAAAGGATCAATAGGAATTATATCACGATCTGGAACATTAACATATGAAGCAATTGATCAGGTAGTAAATGTAGGACTTGGCTTAACCACAGCAATAGGAATTGGTGGAGATCCAGTTATTGGTTCAAGCATGATTGATATTTTAAAACATTTTAATGATGACAGTGAAACTCAAGGAGTTGTTATGATTGGTGAAATTGGTGGAAATATGGAGAATGAAGCTGGAAAATGGATAAAAGATAATATGAACAAGCCAGTTGTATCTTTTATTGCTGGACAAACTGCACCTAAAGGAAAAAGAATGGGCCATGCAGGTGCAATTATATCAGAAGGATCAGAAACTGCTGAAGCTAAAATCAAAATATTAAAAGAATGTGGGGTTACAATTTCAAATACCGTATCAGAGATTGGAAACACCATGAAGAAAATAATGGGGTAGATATGAATCAAACACTAGCTATTATAAAACCAGATGCAATGAAAAAAGGTAATATGGAAGATATTAAAAAAGATATCTTAGAGAATGGTTTTAATGTATTAAAAGAAAAAACTTTAATGCTTACAAATGAACAAGCATGTTCTTTCTACGACATTCATCAAGAAAAACCATTCTTTGATGAGTTAGTGGAATTTATGACTTCATACGAATGTCATGTTATGGTGCTAGAAAAGGATAATGCTGTAGAAGAATGGCGAAATTTGATGGGTGCAACCAATTCAAAAGAAGCTGAACCAGGAACTATAAGAAACAAATATGGAACTGATGTATCTATGAATGCAACTCATGGTTCAGATAGCAACGAAAATGCAACAAGAGAAATCAACTTTTTTTTCAATGATTAGATATATAACATTACTTTTTATAATAACAACATGTTATGCTCAAGAATCTAACAATGCATGGTTAGATATTGTGTTAGAAAAGAGCGATACACCACAAAGCAAGGAAGTATCTATAGAGAATGAAAATGATACTACATACTTTACAATACAAGTAGCTGCAAGAAGTACATTTCCTGAAGCTATGAGAGTAATCAAAGAATTGAATAAGCTTGATTTTGATGCATTTATTCAAAAAAATGATAGTAATCCGAAAGCAAGATATAGAATCCGTTATGGAAATTTTTCCTCTAAAGAAGATGCAAACAAAGTATCAGAAATTATCAAAGAAAAATTAGGATATGACTGCTGGATTGACAGAATAGAATTATAAAAAATATTTTAATTCAAAGATTTATTTGTTTATATTGGCCCTGATTAAGGAAAAAAATGTTACCGAAAAAGAGACAATCAAAAACGAGATCAAAAAAGAGAAGAACTCATTATAAGTCTTCACTAGTACGTACTGTAAAGTGTAAGAATACGGGCGAAGAACATTTACCTCATCATGCATATTATCATGATGGAATTCTTTACTACAAAGGAAAACCAGTCGACCAAAAATAATGGACTGTTGTTTTATCTTTTCAGGACAAGGTTCACATCGTCCTGGCATGGGAGTTAACCTTTATAAGAACTCTTCTATAGCAAAATCAAAAATAGATTTAGCTGATTCTATACTTGATTACAAAATATCTCAAATTATGTTCAGCGATGATGAGGAAACATTAAAAAAAACAATCAATGCTCAAGTATCAATTTATATCTATTCATGTATATTATTTGATTTAGCTTATGATAAAAACTATTTGCCCATTGGAGTTGCCGGACACAGCTTAGGAGAATTTTCAGCATTATATGCTAATGGAACATATTCTTTCGAGGATGGCTTAGAAATTGTAAAAATTCGTGCAAAAGCAATGCATGAATGTGAGACAAAGAATAAAGGTAAAATGAGTGCAATAATAGGCTTAGAAAAAGATATAATTTCTGATACATGTAATAATACTGATACACAAATTGCCAATATAAACTCTGATCAACAAATTGTTATATCTGGGACAGAAAAATCAGTAGATGAAGTGTCAGATAAGCTTAAATCTTTAGGTGCAAAACGTATTATTCCATTAAATGTGAGTGGAGCATTTCATTCAAAGTTGATGAGTAATGCAAAAGAAGAACTAAAGAAAATTATTACAGAAAAAACATTTCATGAACCTAAATGCCCTATTGTTTCAAACTATGATGGAAAAAAAAGAAGCAACATTGATGATATCAAACACACTTTAATAGAACAGATTGATAATCCCGTGCTTTGGAATGAAAGTGTAAAAGAACTTGGAGAAATCAGTAGCAATATTGTTGAAATAGGTCCTAAAAAAGTTTTAAGCAGTTTAGTGAAAAAAATTAATGAATCATTTCATATATCTAGTTTTAATTCTTATAATGATATTAGAGAGAGAAATCATGTTTAACTATTCAAATAAAACTGCTCTTGTTACTGGTGCATCACGAGGTATTGGAAAAGAAATTGCATCAATTTTAGCAGAAAATGGTATAAAAGTGATCGGAATTGCAACTTCTGAAAAATCACTAGATGCAATTAGAGACATAGAAAATATTATTCCATTATCTTGCGATATATCAAATGAACAATCTGTTGAAAGTCTCTATGCTTCTATAGAAAAACATTCTGATGGTATTGATATTCTTATTAATAATGCAGGAATTCATATGGATAATATTTTATTACGTATGGAAACACAAGAATGGAAAAAAGTACTAGATGTTAATCTAAATGGTCCTTTCTATCTTACAAGGCTTCTATTAAAAGATATGATAAAAAATAAGCAAGGAAGAATAGTTAATATATCTTCAATATCAGGAACCGATGGGAATAAAGGACAAAGTAATTATTCTGCATCAAAAGGAGGTTTATTAGCATTTACAAAATCTCTTGCCAAAGAAGTAGGAAGAAGAAATATTACTGTTAACTGTATTGCACCAGGAATTATTGAAACTGATATGATTGCAGATTTAAGTGATACTGTAAAAGAAGACTATTTGAAAAGAATTCCATTAAAAAAATTTGGAAAACCAGTGGATATTGGAAAAATGATTTTGTTTTTATGTTCTGATGAAGCAAGTTATATTACTGGTCAGACATTTTATATTGATGGTGGAATGTCATTAAACTAATTTAGGAGTTATATATGTCATCAGCTGATAAAGTAAAAAATATAATTGTTGATAAGCTAGGGGTGGAAGAATCAAGAGTTGTACCTGAAGCAAACTTTCTTGATGATTTAGGTGCAGATTCATTGGATCTTGTTGAATTAATTATGGAATTTGAAGAAGAATTTGATCTAGAAATTCCTGATGAAGATGCAGAAGGAATTACTACATTCGGTTCTGCTGTAGATTACATTAATAAACACATTAGCTAATTTTGAAAAATAGAGTCGTTATCACTGGAGAAGGCAGCCTTTCTCCTTTAGGCATGTCTTCACAAAATCTTTGGAAAAAACTCATTAATGGTATTTCTGGTATTCGCTTAATAAATCGTTTCGATACAGAAGATTTAAGTGTCAAAATTGCCGGAGAAGTGTCTGATTTTAATGCATCTGATTTTTTTGATCGTAAACAAGAAAGAAAACTTGATCGCTATACTATGTTTGCACTTATTGCTGCTAAACAAGCAATAGAAAATGCAAATATTGATTCTTCAGAACCTGGAGTTATTCTTGGAGTGGGTATCGGAGGAATGCATACACTTGAAGAACAGAAACTTCGAATAACAAACAAAGGTCAACGTGGAGTATCGCCACAATTTATCCCAAAAATGATAGCCAATATTGCAGGAAGTCAAATTGCTATTGAACATGGATTTCATGGACCAAATTATGCAATAACTACTGCATGTTCTTCTGCAACTGATGCAATAGGCATGGCTTACAATCTTATTAAATCAGGTCAAAGCGATGTGATTGTTTCTGGTGGAACCGAAGCTGGCATTACACCATTAACGATATCAGGATTTGCAAATATGAAAGCTTTATCCACAAAAAATGATAATCCTAGCGGTGCATCAAGTCCATTTGATAAAAATAGAGATGGATTTGTACTGTCTGAAGGTGCTGGAATAC
>JAYZKH010000031.1:0-7406 GCA_036163585.1 Fidelibacterota bacterium | reverse complement strand
CCAATTAAATAAATTCCAATGATAAGATAATAAATCATTGAAATAATTTAATCATAATACATATATTATTCTTAATTAATGCAATTACACTGGAAAATAATAATTGGATTGCTTCTTGGCGTAGTTTACGGTATAGCAAGTGCAATCAATGGATGGACAGAGTTTACTTCAAACTTTGTGTCTCCATTTGGAACAATCTTTTTAAATCTTTTAAAACTAATAGCAGTACCGCTAGTAGTATCATCTCTTATAACAGGAGTAGCTTCTCTTTCAGACACTAGAAAACTATCACGCATCGGAATGAAAACAATTCTCTTGTATATTGGGACTACAGCTGTTGCAGTAAGCATAGGTTTAATATTGGTTAATCTCCTTGAACCAGGATCTGCGATTCCTGATAGTTATCAAGAAACTTTAAGCAATGAATACATAGAAAAAGCTGCAGATAAGAAAAGTGCAGCAGATTCAGTACAAAAAAACAGAGGACCTTTACAACCTCTTGTAGATATGGTTCCAAGCAATATCTTTTCTGCTGCTTCCAATAATAGCAATATGCTTCAAGTAGTATTTATATCAATTATTTTTGGTATTTCTTTAATTGGAATTGATCGGAAATTTTCAAAACCCGTGTTAGAGTTTCTTGAAGGAATTAATCAATTAATTATAAAGTTGGTAGAAATAATAATGTATTTTGCTCCTTATGGTGTATTTGCATTAATGGCTAAAACTATCAGTTCCGTCTCTGGAGATATATCTCAGATAAGTAGTATTTTATCTGCTTTATTGTTTTATATGGGAGTTGTTATTGCTGGATTGTTTATGCATATGAGTATTACTTATATTTCCATTCTTAAAATTTTTACTAATATAAGTCTTAAACATTTTTTCAAATCTATTGGTCCAGTGCAACTTGTTGCTTTTTCTACGAGTTCAAGTGGAGCAACTCTGCCGGTGACAATGAAACGTTGCGAAAAAGATCTTGGTGTTTCTGAGGAAATATCTTCATTTGTGCTACCATTAGGAGCAACTATCAACATGGATGGAACAGCTCTATATCAAGGAGTAGCAGCAGTATTTATTGCACAAGCTGTTGGAATGGATCTTACATTTGCAGATCAATTCACAATTGTAGCTACTGCTGTATTGGCATCAATTGGAACAGCTGCTGTACCTGGTGCTGGAATTATTATGCTAGTTATCATTCTGGAAGCAATTAATGTTCCAAGTGAAGGAATAGCACTAATTCTTGGAGTTGATAGAATATTAGATATGATACGCACTACAACAAATGTTACAGGCGATGCTACAATTGCATGTGCGATGGACTCTTTAGAGAACTAGACCATTCTTCATAATTCTGTTTAATTAATTTCTTTATATCGGATAGCTGCAATGCTCTTGTTGCAGAAACCATAATAGCATTAGGAAAGGAATTCTTTAGATACTTTATTTTGTCATCATCAATTAAATCAATTTTATTAAAAATATATTGGTGAGAAATTTTTTCTGCACCAATCTCTGTTAATACACTTTCAATTGTACTAATCTCGTTATATAAATCATCTGAGTTTGCATCTAAGACTATTAATAACAAATTAGAATCTACAACTTCTTGTAATGTGGATTTGAAACTTGCTATTAAATTGTTTGGAAGATTTCTAATAAATCCAACTGTATCGCTTAAAAGAACATAATTTGATTCACTTACAAAGAAACGTCTAACAGTTGTGTCTAATGTTGCAAATAATTGATTTCTAATTAAAACATTGCTTTTTGTTAGACATTTCATCAGAGAAGATTTTCCAACATTAGTATATCCAACTAAAGAAGTTCGAAAGAAATTTTTCCTTTTTTTACTTTGTACTCTTCTTTCAGAATCAATGCTTTTAAGTTTTTTTCTTAAGAGAGATATTCTTTTTCTTAATATTCTTCTATCTACTTCAATTTGTGTTTCTCCAGCTCCAGCTCTTGTACCAAAACCTCCCATCTGTCTTTCAAGGTGTGTCCACATTCGTGTAAGTCTTGGTAATTGATATTCTAGTCTGGCTAGTTCAACTTGAGTTTTTGATTCCTTGGATTTTGCATTATTATAGAATATTTCTAAAATCACACCACTTCTATCTATGAATCGTAGATCTTTATTTAATTTTTGAAAGTTTTTTGTTTGTACTGGGCTTAAATCTTCATCAAAGATTACATAGTCTGCATTTAATAACTTTGCTTGTTCTACAATCTGTTTTGCTTTTCCAGATCCAACAAAATAAGCTGAATTAATCTTTTTAATATTTTGAGTTATTGTATCACAAGCTTCTAAACCAAGAGTGTTAACTAATAAAGAAAGTTCCTCTATGCTATAATTATAATTTTTATCACTATTCCATATTCTTGGAGCTACTAATAAAGCTTTTTCTCTTTTAGTATGCATTCGAAATCATTTTCTGAAAGAATATTCTATCTATAATGTCTGAAAGAGCTAAATGAAAATCATTGTTAGACCAATTTTTATCTAATTTGGTTGTTATAAAGAATGCTTTTCCATCTAGAATATCTTTTTGAATTAATAATGGATCATTATTAGAAAAGGAAATATTAGAATATTGTCTCTCGCTCTGACTTAATTCAATGTATCGATAAATCTTTGATTGGTTAAACAGGGTATCAGTGTCTGAAAAATCTTTGTTTACAAAATTAACATTTTCAATAGGAAAAAATTGGTTACGAGCAGAACCTCGGACCGCTTTTATCTCTGGATATCCTAAGCTATATATTAAATTTTTATTTTTCTCAAAATTTTGAGAAAGAAAAACAACAAGAAATCCACCATTTAATAACAACTTTTGTATATCTACAATTGATTGATTAGATAAATTGTCAATATCATATAAAATAATAATTTCCTTATCTGAAAAATTATATTTCTCAAATTCATCATATATAAAATTATCATTGATGATAAAATCTTTTTCAAATAAAAATGAATGTCTTTTAAGGTTAGATTCTTTATTAAAAAATAAACCCGTCTTTATATTTCTTTTATCAGGAATGATGTAATCAATACCTATAATATTATTTCCATTGTTATGAAAGGAAACATAAAACGATTTATTATCTTTTAAGGGAATTTTTCCATTAAAAATTTGATTAGAATCAAGATTAGTAATAGAAAGTTTTTTATAAATTTTTGAATCATTATATATGGACATATCAAGAGTCTGAATTTTTGGATCTAGAATATCTATAGACAACTGATAAGAGAGTGAATCGCTGTTAATTATATCATAATCGTTAAAATCAATATCATAAGAAAAAGATGATTCATCAAAAATCCTGTTTTCTTCCTTGTTTGAACAAGACATCAAAATAAAACTAATCAATAAAAGAATTTTTATATTGAAATGATTCATTATTTACTAATTATCAAGTTGATTTTGCTATTTTGAGAGACTTTTGTGCCTTCTTTTGGACTTTGATTTAACACAATGTTAGGCACTGATTTCTCATAATCAACAAATTTAACTGAACCTTTCTTTAAGTTTGAATTTTGAATCTTTTCTACTGCTTCATTATAAAATAATCCAATCAAATTTGGTATTGGAACAAAGTCATTAGGAGCTAATCCCCTGCTAACCTCTAATCTCACTCCAAAACCTTTTCTTATGCTATCTAATGGAGCAGGAGATTGCCATGATATAATTCCTTTTGGATAGTTTGGATTAAAAGAATAATAAACTGAATCAACTGCTATACCAATTTGATTTAATTCAATTTCAGAAGCTCTTAAAGTTTTACCCAACAAATCAGGAACAATAACTTTCTTATTAAGAGAAGTAATTTTTAATTTGATAGCTCTACCTGATTTCACTTCCTTTCCTGCTGCAGGAAACTGTTCAAGGATAATATCTGGATTAATATCATTAGTAAAAATTGTATCAACAACAACAGCTTCTATTCCTTCTGATTTGGAAAGAGATCTTGCTGTATCGATATCAAGTCCTTCTAAATTTGGAGTAAAAACGGTATTTGTTTCATTGATATACATAGGCATTACTAAATAATTAAAAATCAATATCAACAATAAGCCAGTGGATACAAAAATTCCAATTTCTTTTGCTATCTTAACCAAGAAATACTCCTTCTAATTTTTGAAATCCCATTATAAAGTCTTTTGAAGACATTCTTTTTTTCCCTTCAATCTGAATTTCATATATCTTCAAAGAACCATGAGAGCATGTCACTTCAAAATACTCTTTAGAGAAATTAATTATTTTTCCTGTTTCCTTATAATCTATTCCCTTATTTACTTTCGCTTCAAAAATTTTAAGTCTTTTATTATCAATCACGGTATATGCACCAGGATAAGGACTAAATGCTCTAACCTTGTTGTTAATAACAGATACATCTTGATTCCAATCAATGATATAATCTTCTTTTTTAATTTTTGGAGCAAGGGTTGCTAATTTATTATCTTGCAAAGATGGAGTAATGCTCCCATCATTATATTTCTTAATAGACTCAATAAGAAGTTCAGCTCCTATAGTGCTCAACTTTAATGACAAACTACCATAATTATCATCTTCTTCAATCTTGCATTCCTTTTGTAATAATATATTGCCAGTATCAATTTTTGGCTCAATTATAAATGTAGAAACACCAGTAACTTTATCACCATTGATAATTGAATGCTGAATTGGTGCTGCACCACGATATTTTGGCAATAAAGAAGAGTGTAAGTTAATGGAACCTAATCTAGGTATTTCAAGCAGTGGTTTTGGCAACACTTTATAGGCAACTACCACAAATAAATCAGGAGATAAAGATTTTAATTTATCAATAAAATTTTCATCATTTAGATTATCAACCTCTATCACATCAAGCTTTAACTCGTCGGCTAAACTTTTGACTGGAGTTTCTATAAATTTTCTCCCTCTTCCCATCTGCTTTGAATGATTTGTAACGACAGATACAATATCATAAGAAGAATTGCACTTACTAAGTGTAGGATTTGAAAATTCTGTATTCCCGAAAAAAACTATTCTCATAGAATTATTAACTGTTTTCTGACCTCATTGCTTCAAGGTTGCTCTTATATTCAAGTAAATCAGAAGGTGTAGCATAATCAGTGATAAGCTTTCCATCTAGGTGATCATTTTCATGTTGAATTACTCTTGCTAAAAGACCAGAAAAAAATTTTGAACATTTGTTCAAATTTTCATCCAAATATGAATATTCTATTGATTCATATCTTTCAACATTAATTCTTATCCCTGGCAAAGATAAACACCCTTCTGAATCAACACAAGAACCTGAAGGATTTTCAACTCTACCATTAATAAATACCAATGGCTTACTGGAATTATTATCTGATTCTTCCATGTGTGATATATCAACTACAAATATTCGTTCATCTATACCAAGCTGATTGGCTGCTAATCCTATACCATCAAATTCATACATTGTATCAAACAAATCTTGAATCAAAGGTTCAATATTTGAAAAATCAGTTATATCTGAAGACACTTTTTTCAAAACAGGATGTCCATAGGTTACTACTTTTCTAACTGCCATTTGAATCTTTCTTTTTTGGTTCATTCAATCGGTTAATAGCAGTATTGTCTACAGTGATTTCACTATTGTTTGAAACTTTTAGAACTACTTTTTCTGTTTTGACTTCAATAACCTTGCCATGAATACCGCCAATGGTCACAACTCTATCACCTTTTTTAAGGCCAGATTGCATTTGCTTTACTTCTTCTTGTTTTTTCATATTTGGTCTCAACATAAAATACCAAATAATGAAAAATATCAAGAAAAATGGCAATTGTGCTAATAATGCATCAACAAAAGTTGTCTGAGATTCTTGAATTATAAGCTTATTTATAAACATAGAGCAAAGTTAGTTTAGGTATTTCCTTTTAACAAGTGCATTGCAAATGGTAAACCGAAAATGAAAAATGATAATATGATTATACTATTAGACAAAAATCTTAGATATTTAAAACTGTTTGATTCATATTTGAATTCAACTCTATGTTTACCTGCATCAACCATTACTCCCCTTAAAACTCCATTTACTTGAAAAGTTTCAGATGGTTCATTATCAATGGTAAGCTTCCATCGTTTTGGATAATGTACTTCACTAATTACTAAAAATGATTTACTGGATGCTTCTACATCAATAACCATCTCATGAATTCCCCATTTAATATTTAGAATTTCTCCTTTATTGAAACTTTGTGGATCTAAGTCTTTCACAACAGCAACATCCGCTGGATTAAATGCACTTGAATTAAGATAGTTGTACAAATTGTCGTCTTCCTTAATAGTTCTTTTCACAAACCATGCTCTATTAAGACTATCTTTAATCTTATAAATTTTTAAATCCATATTTCCCATTATAGAACTATAGGCAACTGTATCAATTATCTCAATTTGATCGTGTGATACTTCAAATGGACTTAATAGATATTTTACATTTAAAGATTTTAGAATTGGAAATGAAAGAAGATTATTAGAATTATTTAACAAATCATTGTAATGTCTGAATTTTGCAGGATGATAACCTCCTACAGAATGAATTCCATAAAATTTCAGTTTTGGATCTTGAAAAAGAGGACCTACAGGATACACTCTATACAAGTCAGAATCATTTTTTAAGAAATCAATCAATTCATCTTCAACGAAAAAAGAATTAAATCTTTCATTAGAAATTAATTGTGATTTTTGTCCTGAATTCTTATCTGGATTGATAATATTCTTATCAATTCTATAAATATCTAAAACAGAAATAGCTAAAAATATAAGAATTAGATATTTTGCCTTGATGTCTTTTGGATTGAATCGTTCAACCATATCTACTAACCCAAATCCTGCTAATACATAGAGACAAAAATTACTTATAATCAAAATCATACTTGGGACACGAAATTTGTCAAAAAATGGGAAAAAATTATAGAAAAGGTCAAAAATTATACTAAAATGTTTTCCAAATGAAAGCAGAATAGATAAAACTAGAATCGATCCAAAAAATATTCTTCGATTATGTTGATTTAATATAACTTTAAGATTGAAGAAGGATAATAGTGCAAAAATGAGAACAAAAAATCCAACATAATTTGGATAATCAGTAAATGGCATAAATCCAGAATAATTTTCTCCTCCAAATCCATAATAATAAGGAAAAAGATAGGTTATTAATTCTTTAGGATGCATTGACCAATTTGTTGCATAGTCATAACCTAGTATTCCACCAGATCTAATTGATTCAGCTGTGTATTCTAGTGATGGATAGTATATATGCGAGGATAAAAGAAAACCAATTATGCAAGCAACAAGAAATGAAATGATATACTTATAGTTTATGACCTTATTTTTGATATAATAACAATCATGGTATAAAAAATAAGCGC
>JAYZKH010000030.1:0-3341 GCA_036163585.1 Fidelibacterota bacterium | reverse complement strand
CAACAACTTCTTCCTCTACAGGTTCTTCAGCTGGAGCTTCTTCAACAACTTCTTCCTCTACAGGTTCTTCAGCTGGTTTATTTGCATCAATAAATGCATCTACCGTAACACTTATGGAGTCTATTTCTTCCGTAGAAAGTTCTAAATCATCAACTAGAACTTTTTTCTTTGCTGATAAGTAGTCTGATACAGATATAATACCCACTGTTTCTAGCTTCTTGATTACACCTTTTTTAATGCCATCCAATGTATCTATGCCAGTTTTTTGATGGAGTAAAATTTCTTCATACTCTTTTTCTGTATATGCATCAATGGTGTATCCTGTTAATTTAGCAGCTAAATTAATATTTACACCGCTTCTGCCAACAGCTGTATCTAAATCGCCTTCATTAAAAATAGCAATACAATAGTTTCTATCATCATCGATATATAAGTCTATTGGTTTTGCTGGAGACAATGCTCGTGTAATAAATATTTCAGATCTATCAGAAAAATTGACTATGTCTATTTTTTCATTATTTAACTCTCTGACGATAGCTTGAATACGACTTCCTCGCATTCCAACACAAGCTCCAACAGCATCAATTCTCTTATCTACAGAATGAACGATAATCTTACTTCTTTCTCCAGGCTTTCTAGCAATACCTTTGATCTCAATAATTCCGTCTTCGATTTCAGGCACTTCCATTTCAAAAAGCTTATATAGAAATAAATCATCGCTTCTAGAGATAATAATGTCTGGTCCTTTTGTAGTTACATCCACTGACTTAATAAGAGCTCTAATAGTGTCTCCTCTTCTAAATCTTTCGGAATATATTTGCTCATTCCTTGGCATTCTTAATTCAGTGTGCTCAATATTAACAAAAGTATTTTCTCTGTGAACCTGATGAACAGTTCCTATTACAACTTCACCAATTCTTTGAACATAATCTTCATAGATATATTGTTGTTGAACTTCTCTTGTTCTTTTGTTTAAGAATTGTCTAGCATTTGCGATTAATCTTCTACCAAATCTTGCAGGATCAATAACTTCAACGAAAGTATCACCAATTTTTAAATCAGAAAGCTCTGGCTCAAGTTCTAAAGCTCTCTCAATAGTAATTTCAAAATGATCATCATCAACATGATCTACAATTGTTTTTTCAGCATAAATTTCTATTTCACCCTTGTCGAGATTCACAATAACACTACAATTATCACTGTCTCCTGTTTCTCTCTCAATAATAAACAAGAATAACTCTTCTATTATAGTCCCCAACTCAGAACGTTCTATGTTCTTTTCTCGAGCAATTTCTAGAAAAATATCAATTAAATCTCTATTTATCATATACCATCCTTATATTTCATTGTAACAAAAATGGGCCGTAGCCCATTCAAAAATACCATTGGAATATATTTATTAAAATCCGTTTAAACAAGAAACTTAGTTGAGAGCTAATGCCATCCCATATGTATGCTCAAACATCTCTTGATAAGCACTGTTTTCAAGAGTAATACTATCTAATACTCCTAAAGCTTCTTCTTTATTGTTATCACGAATCATGCGTTTTGCTTTGAGAATAGAAATATAATTTTTCTCTATTGTAGATGTTGCATTTTTATGTGCTGAATTAAACAAATTGATTGCTTTATCTGAAGTTTCTTCCATTTGAGCTAACATAATATATGCTTCTGTTTTTAAGTTAGGATAATCGAGTTTTTTGACTGATTCTTTTAGTAAAACAGATGCTCTTTCAAGATCATTGCTAACAAATGCAATCCTTCCGAGATAGAATTTTGCATAATTGGCTGATTTTGTACCACTATGATCTTCGATAATTATTGATAATTGTAATTCTGCATTATCAAAATCCCCTTTTTCAAGATAAACCATTGTATTACTTAATGCAGTATCTCCTTCGGAATCTGGTGATCTAGAAAGATCCCAAGCTTGCCATGTTAAAAGAAACACCATAAGAAACAGAACAATAGGGTTTAACATAACCATATCAAGTTTAGTATATTCTGATCGTTCTTTATAACTTACCTTAATCGGTGTAGACAAAAAATTTAGTATTTTTTCTATCATATTTATCTTATTTCCAATAATCAAACAGTTTATACAGTTTTGGCTTAATTTTAGATGACAATTTACCACTAGAAACTGTTTTTGTTACATCTTTTCTTAATTCCTTTTGTGTCGTCATATCAAGCTTAGAAAAATCTTCACAATCTGTGGAACAACAGGCACTATATTTTGTTGCACATGCTTCACATTGAATAAATAAAATATGGCATGCATCGTTCGCACAATTTGTATGAGAATCGGCTTTTTCTCCACATTGATGACATTTACCAATTATGTCTTCAGTGATACGTTCTCCTAAACGGCTATCAAACACAAAATTTTTACCAATAAATTTTGAAGATAACCCTTCTTTTTTGACATCATGTGCATATTGAATGATACCTCCATCAAGCTGATAAACTTCTTTAAATCCTTGTTTTAGTAAATAGGAACTTGCTTTTTCACATCGAATACCACCCGTACAATATAAATGAAGTTTTTTATCTTTTTTATCAGCTAATAATTCTGCTACTTCAGGAAGTAATTCTTTTGATCTATCGACATCTGGAGTAACTGCTCCTTCAAACTTTCCTACTTCACTTTCATAATAATTACGGATATCAACTACAATAGAGTCTTTATCGTCTATTGATTGATTAAATTCTTTTGCAGATAAATGTTTTCCAACCTTATTCATATCATAAGTGTCTTTCGGGATATTGTATGCAACAATTTCTTCTTTTACTTTAATAGTTAGTTTAATAAATGATATTCCTTCTTGAACTGCCTTTTTAAGCTTAATTCCAGTTAAAAATGACAGTGTACTGATATAATCTTGAAAATTATTCCATTTGTGCTCAGGAATACTGATTTGTGCATTAATTCCTTCTGAAGCAACATATATCCTACCTAAAATATTTAAATCTGATAAATCTTGATATAATGTGTCTCGTAGTTCTTCTGGATTATCAATTTCACAATAACGATAAAAAGAACATGTAATACGTTCAAATGACTCTTTTTTTAAGTCTTTTGTTAGCTCAATTTTTGACTTTTTATTAAACATGGGTGAATTTTATTAGAAAATGCTCTTAACATCAAATAATTTGTTAGCACCATCTTTGTAAAGTGCATATTGAAAACCTTTTTGAATAGATGCATATCCGATACTTCCATCTTTACCTAAAGCAATATATCCAACCTGTAATTTGGTTTTTCCACCTTCTTGTTTGATAATACGATCAACTGCTTCATTGCAAGCTTCCATTGCAGAATAGCCTTGACGCATTAATTC